>NZ_CP038512.1:545000-600000 GCF_004758605.1 Deinococcus metallilatus | reverse complement strand
TGGTCTTGAGCGACAGTCCCTTCGCCCCGAGGATGCTGACGTAGGTGCGCCGCATGTCATGGACCCGGATGCGCCGGACCTTAGCTTCCTCGCACAGGCGGACGTGGACCCGATTCATAGTGCTGGGTCGCAGCGGCCAGCCGTCACGGGACAGGAAGACGAAGTCATGCTCCTGCCACGGCTCCGGCGTCGTGGCCCGCACGGGTGCCCACGTCTCCCGATGCTCGCGCAGGATGGGCAGCAGGTCGTCGGGCAGCGGTATCGTCCGGCGGGCCTTGGGTGACTTGGGCGGACCAAGGTGCAGCTTCCCACCTACCTCCTTAATCGCCACCTCGACGCGCAGTTCGCTCGCCTCGAAGTTGATGTCGCGCCAGCGCAGCCCGCAGAGTTCTCCACGCCGCAGCCCCGTCAGGATGGCTGTAATCCAGAACGCCCGGAGCGGGTGCGGTAGAATGTGATTCCAGAACGCCTGAACCTCCTCCGGGGTCCACGATGCCTGCTGCTTGCGGGGCACGGTGGGCGGGCGCACCAAGGCTGCGACGTTACGCGCCAGGATTTCCTCGCGCACCGCATCTTGCAAGGCCATCTTGAGTAGGTTGTGTGCCCGGCGCACACAGGCGTCCGATGCCCCCTTGGCACGCAGCTTGGCGTGCAGGTGGCGTAGGTCGTCGGTCGCCAGCCGTTCTAGACGCACATCCCCCAGGTAGGGCTTGATGTGGTTCTTGAAGGTGTCGCGGTAGTCGCGCATGGTGGAGGGCTGCCGCTTGTCCACCTGCTCCTTGGTGTCCAGCCACTCCTCGAAGTATTGCGACAGCTTCTTCGCCCCCGCGCTGGTGAGGACGCCCTTGTCCCGCTCCACCATCGCGGTGCGGAGGTACTTCTCAGCCTCCTTCTGGGTCTTGAAGGCCCGCTCCAGCGCACGCTTACCGCTGGGGTGGTGGCGGGGCAGAGGCACGCGGGCCACCCACTGCTTGCGCTTCTCGCGGAAGAAGACGCTGCCCGTATCGTTCGAGCGCCGACCCTGTCCACGCGGCATGTCAGCCCTCCCCTGCGAAACCGCTGGCCTTCACGGGCGGCGTGTACCGCAGCACGTCCCCTATCGCCACGTCCTTCCCCGTCAGGTCGCGCAGCGCCGTGAGGATGAGGTCGAGCGTCTCCAGCTTCACCTGCTTCGTGCCGCGCGACAGGTTGTACAACCCGGTGTTTGAGAGCGCCCCGTCCGTCGCCTTGACGAGGCTGTACACGCTGAGGTCGTGTGCCCGCAGGTATTCCTTCAACGTCCATTCAACCATGCCCGACACTACCACGACCCATACTGCAAGAGAAATTGACATAACAGGATAACCGTGGTGAATCAGGAAGGTGGTCCTGGGTGTTCGGCCTTAGTAGGTGAACGCGGCACCGCTGCATAGCATGGGTGTCAAAGGTGACCATGATGACCACGCCGAGTTCTGACCTGCCCACCACCGTCCCCCAGGACGCCCTCCTCCTGACCGTCAAGCAAGCTGCCGCTGCCCTTCAGTTGGGCACCAACCGCGTCTACGAGATGGTGAACGCCAAGGAGCTACCGAGCCTGCGCCTGGGCGGCAGCATCCGCATCCCGCGCTCCAGCCTTATACAGTGGATTGAAGACCAATTGGCAGCTTGAAGACTGCGATATCGCAGCCCGCGGGGACGTGCAGGTGAGCCGCGCGTCCCTTTTTCCATGTCAGATACGTGAAGGCCGGTCCCTACAATGGGTGGGTGACGACCATAGCCCGCCCCAGCGTACTCGACCAACTCAAAGCGCTCTCCCACGAGATTCGCTACGACCTGGTTCGGCACCTCGCTGAAGGCGAACGCTGCGTCTGCGACCTGGAAGCCCTGCTCGACCTCCCACAGTCCAAGGTCTCCTACCACCTGGGTATTCTCCGCGAGGCCGACCTCGTGACCGCCGAGCAACGCGGCAAGAACACCTACTACACCCTGCGACAAGACCAACTCTTCCTGTTGGGTGGAGCACTGCTGAGCGAGATTTTCAGGGAGCCTCTCGCCTTGATGCATCAAACGAAATCGATATGCTGAAGGCATGGTCCGCGTCCTCATCCTCTGCACCCACAACTCCGCTCGCTCCCAGATGGCCGAGGCCCTGACCCGCGCTGCCGCGCGGCGGGCAGGACTCGACCTCGACGTGCATTCCGCCGGGACCGAGGCCACCCGGGTCAAGGACGACGCGAAGACCGTCATGGCGGAGATGGGCCTGAGCCTCGACGGCCATACCAGCAAGACGCTCTACGACGTGCCCGACCCTCAGAACTTCGACTACGTCATCACCGTCTGCGACAGCGCCGCCGAGGCGTGCCCGGTTTACCCGGGCCGGACGACCCGCCTGCACTACCCCTTTACCGACCCCAGCGGCGGCAGCCTCAACCGCTGGCGGATGGTGCGTGACCAACAGGCGGGACAGTTCGACGCCTTCGTCCAGGCGCTCCGGGAGGGGCGGCCCGTACCCGCCAGCTATGAGGACAGTCCTGCCGTTTCGGTCGCCTGACGTGACGGTGGCCCTCCCGCGTGCCCTCGCTGCCGAGGGGCTGGGCACCTTCGCGCTGGTGTTCTTCGGGCCGGGTGCGGCGGTGGTGCAGGCCCAGACGGGTGCCCTCGGGCACCTCGGCGTAGCCGCCGGGTTCGGGCTGACCGTCGCGGCGGTCATCGCCGCGCTCGCTCCCGTCAGCGGGGCATACATCAACCCGGCGGCCACTTTCGCCTACTGCTGGCGGGCCGCTGCCCACTCAGACGGCTCGTGCCCTACGTCGTCACCAATTGCTCGGCGCTACCGTCGTGGCTTTCGTGCTGCTGGCCCTCTTCGGGCGGTCACAGCCACCTCGGCTTGAGGTCTGCTCCTGGCAGGATGACGGACGCTGCCCGCTCAGCCCCACGTAGTGCAATTCCGGCAACGTCGTGCCAAATCCCAGGCGTTGGAACGGCTCGCCAGTCGAGTTGAGTGCGCCATGCCTGGAAAGATTACGCTTTATACGTAACCAGTTCGTGTAAACTTATGCCATGCCCATTGTGGACCTCTTTTCAAAACGCCAAAAGCGCCTCCGTGGTGAGGTGCCCGATGTTTACGAGTACGAACGCATACCTCAAGAATTAAGGGTTCAGGTCGTTCATGTCTTTCAGGAAGCTCTGGGGAGTGATAGCGAGCAGTTGCGCCATATATCCAGGCCCGAAGTTGAACTACTTTACGCACAGATAAATAGGTCACTAGCCAAAGAGTACGGTTTATTTACCTTAGGTAAAGATTATGAAACTAATAAGGAAGCAGTCCTAAATTTCATCCTAAGAGAACAGGGTTACGAGAAGTTCTTGGACGCAACGGAATTTATTTTGCGTGTTGTGGATAAGGTAATTAGAGAGGACTGGAACTACAGGTCGGGCAATAGAGTCTCCCTTGAAGCCAATGATGCCATTGAGGAGATTAACGACAGATTCAAGGAACATGGGGTAGGATACGAGTATGTTAACGGTGAAATGATTCGCATTGATACCCAAATTATTCATAATGAAGCAATCAAACCCGCACTGGCCCTACTAAGGGACAAAATTTACAGTGGCGCTAATCAGGAGTTCCTCAAGGCTTTCGATAAGTATAAGGGAGGTGACAATAAGCAGGCACTCGTGGAGGCCCTGAAGGCACTTGAGAGTACCTTAAAAGCGATTTGTGATAAACGCGGGTGGACTTATAATTCCACCGATACTGCCAGTAAATTAATAAACGTCGTGCTACAAAACGGCTTGATACCCGGATATATGCAGGGCCACTTTGATGGCCTGCGGCCCCTCTTAGAGAGTGTTGCCACTCCCCGCAACAAAATGGGTGGACACGGGCAAGGTAGTGCGGTCGTCAACGTATCAGATTACTTTGCGCGATTTGCATTAAATATGACCGCAAGCGCAATTGTTATGCTGGTTGAGGCCGAAAAGGCTTTACCTTAATAAAACTTGATGTTAGCATAAACGCTCAAAATTATTGTAAATCTCTTTCCTGAATATGAGTTCAATCGCTGACGTTCTGGGGCGTTGAGACTAAGTGCATGGAGCTTATACCGCTCGCCATTAGGACACGGATGCCGTCTGAACTTGGAAGCACCTGGGTGACCTCAGTGCGGGTGCGGAAAGGCGAAGTGGTGGGCGGGCGTAGGCGTCGAGATACACGACCACCTCATCCTTAGTGGGGTAAGCCTCGGGGTCACCGGGGAAGGAGAAGCCGGGCAGGGCAGGGTGCTTGGAGGAGAGAAGAGCCGGAGACTGTCGTAGCACAAAGCGTAGGCCGTGGCCTTAAAGGTGATAGGCAGCGGCGAGTCCAGCCTGCCCTCCCCCGATGACTTAGTCATCGTAGCCGAGGTCTGTCCCGACACCTTCTCCACCCCCCAGCGGTTCATGAACGGTATCGGCTGTTGTTATACTCAACTATTGTCATTGACAAGCAACAGGGTCAAGAGTACAGTCAGGATATGACCGTTGCCAATGACAACAAATCAGCAGAGGCTACACAGACGGGTGCCCTTCTGCGGACGGTGACGCGGCTGTTCGGGGAGTTGCAGCAACGCAACTTCGCCTGCTGTGATGTCCAGTCCGCGACCCAGTGCGTCATCCTGACTACCCTTCAGAGAGAAGGCGACCAGACCCTCACCGCCCTGACGCGCACCCTCAACCTCGACAAGGCGTGGCTCAGCCGCAGCACCGACGGCCTGGTGGAGCAGGGTCTCCTCGTCAAGACGCCGCACCCCGGTGACCGCCGCGCCCTGCTGCTGCGCCTGACCGACGCGGGGCACCAGGCCGGGCAGGACCTTGACGCCCAACTCAACGCCCAGTCCGCCCGCGTGCTGGCCCGCCTGCCGGAAGCCGACCGGGCAGCGGCCCTCCGGCTCCTCACCAGCTTGAGCGCCGCACTTCAGGCTGAACTCGACGGGGAGGTGGGCTGCGGATGCTGACCCGGAACGCCAACCCTGCCGATGTGCGGGGGATTGAGGGACTGCTGGCGTCCCTTGGCCTCCCAGTGGCTGGTGTTGCCGAACACCTGGAGGGGGTGCGGGTGGCCGAGCAGGACAACAACCTCCTCGGGGTAGCCGGGCTGGAACGACATGGACAGGTCGGTCTGCTGCGTTCCTTGGCCGTCGTGCCGTCCGCCCGTGGGCAGGGCGTGGCCGCGAGACTCGTCAGTGAGGTGCTCGACCAGGCCCGCCGCCTAGAACTGGAGGAGGTCTACCTGCTCACCACCACCGCCAGGACCTACTTCCCGCGCTTCGGCTTCACGACGGCCTCCCGCGCCAGTGCGCCCCCCGCCCTGCTCGCCTCGCGCGAGTTTCAGGACGCCTGCCCCCAGTCCGCCACCCTCATGCGCCTGCCCTTAAAGGAGAACGTCATGACCCAGACCATCCCCGGACTCGCTGACCACACCTCGACTGCTGCCTTGCTCGACGCCCTCCGTGCCCAGCCGCAGCGTCCCCTGGAGTTCTGGCTCCACGGCAACCTGCTGGTCGGCCCTGGCTACCACGTCACCGAAGTCAAGGCCGTGACCATCGAGGCGATGGACTGCGGCGGTCGGGCCGACGCCTGGCGCGAGACGGTCATCCAGCTTAAGGACGGTAACGCCCAGGAGGTGCAGGCGGGGTTCATGAGCACCCGCAAGTTCCTCGCCATCTACGACCGGGTGGCAAGGAGCGTCCCGGTGCGCGGTGAGGCGGAGGTGCGCTTCGAGTACGGCAATAGCGCCCTCCCCGCTATGCAGTACCGCGTCACGCATGTCGAACCCCAGGCGGAGCGGGTCATCGTTCACCTGCGGACACCGGGGGTGCAGTGCAAGGCCGCCGACACCTGCGGTCAACCCACGACCACGGCGGAGGCCAGCGAGGGCTGTGCGCCTGCGAGTGGCTGCTGCGGCCCGGCGACGACCGACCTCATCACCCTGGGCTGATGTCTGACCTCTCTCGCGGCCAGCGTTTCCTGATGTGGACGCTGGCCGTCCTCACGACAGTCAGCTACGGTGCCCTGTACTACGCGCAGCCCCTCCTGGCCGTGGCCGCCGAGCACGAGCGGGGGTGGACCCGCACGCAGACCGGCCTCGCCTTCACCCTGGCCCTGCTGGTGACGGCCCTGACTGCCCCGGCGGTGGGCCGCGCTCTCGATGCCCGTGGGGGCCGGGTCTTGGTCGGCGGCGGTGCGCTGCTGGGCGGGGCAGCGTTCGTCCTGCTGGCGTTGACGCACGGCTACCCGCTGTTCGTCATCGGCTGGCTGCTCGCGGGGGTGGCGATGGCCCTGACCTTCTACGAGGCGGCCTTCACCGTCCTCGGGCAGCAGGTTGGCGGCGCGACACGGACCCGAGCGACCCTGACCATCACGCTGGTCGCGGGGCTGGCAAGCACCATATTCGTGCCGCTCACCACGGCGCTGCTGGCGGCGGGCGGCTTGCAGGGCGCGTTGCTGGTCCTCGCAGCCTTGTTGGTCTCCGTTGGCCTCCTGGCCTGGTGGATGCTCCCCGCCGCCGGGGCTTCGACCCTCGATAAGGGTCGGGTGGCCTTCACCCCCGACCAAGCCTTCGTGCGGCTGATGGTGGCCTTCACGCTCGCGCGGGTCGTGACGGTCGGGGTGGGTCTACAACTGGCTCCACTGCTCCTGGCCGCCGCCTATGCACCTGGGCTGGCGGCGGCGCTGACCGGCCTGCTTGGTCTCACGGCCCTGCCCGGCAGGGTAATGTTCGTGCCGCTCCTGGGGAGGCTGGGTGCCCTGCCGTTGACCCTGCTGCTGTTCATGCTGCTGGGTCTCGGGGCACTGCTGCTCCGCTTCACGGCCTCACCGGCCCTCACGGTGACAGCCATCGTCCTCTTCGGCTTGTCGAGCGGCGCGTTAACCCTCGCCCGAGCCGAACTGCTGACGAGGTGGTATCCCCCCGAGACCTTCGGGACGGCGAACGGCCTCATGGCCCGACCTGTGAACCTTGCCCAGGCGTTTACACCCCTGGGAATGGGGGCACTCTTCACCTTGACAGGCGGGTACGGCTGGTCGTTCACGCTGTTGGCCGTGCTGGCGGCCCTGGCTGCCTGGGTCGCCACCCGGAGCACCACTAGCCGTGACTCCTGGGGAGGCTATGGCGGAGATACAAACGCATAAGAAGACCAAGGGCGTAGGCACCAGCAGGTAGGACAGGAAGGTCCGGCAGGCCGGTCCTGACGGGGAAGGCACCATCTCGCGCTCCAAAATCTGCGGGGTCTTCGTGTGCCTCCCACTGGAACGGTGGATTGAAGTTCAACTGGCCGCCTGAAATCTCCTACTGTTCGACATCGCACAAAGAAAGAACGTTGGCCCCGACGACCACCTTCGTCCGACTGGCTCGCTCAAATCTGACGGACCGCGCCAGCGTGGACCGCTACGATACGAACCGATGACACAGCCAGGGGTAAACGGCGCATGGCACTGAGTTGGAACGACATTCGGGCGCGGGCGGCCACGTTCGCCCGTGACTGGCAGGATGAGACGCAGGAGAACGCCGGGGCGCAGACCTTCTGGAACGAATTCTTCAACGTATTCGGCGTGGACCGCAAGCGTGTAGCCGTCTTCGAGAAGAAGGTCGGCAAGGTCAGCGGCGTTAGCGGTCGCGGGCGAATTGACCTGCTGTGGCCCGGCAGGCTGCTGGCTGAGCACAAGACCAGGGGCAAGGACCTCGACGCCGCCTTCACGCAGGCGCAGGACTACTTCGCCGGGCTGGAGGAACACGAGCGGCCCGCCTACGTGGTCGTCAGTGACTTCGCCCGCATCCGCCTGTATGACCTCGAAGCAGAGACGCACATCGAGTTCCCGATTACCGAGTTCCCCCAGCACGTCGAACGCTTCGGCTTCATCGCCGGGTTCCAGCAGCGGCACTTCCGCGAGCAGGACCCGGTCAACGTCAAGGCTGCCGAGCAGATGGCGCGGCTGCACGACCAGCTTGAAAAGAGCGGCTACAAGGGCCACCAGCTTGAACTCCTGCTGGTGCGCCTGCTGTTCCTGCTGTTCGCGGACGACACCGGCCTGTTCGACCAGAAGGGCATCTTCTACGACCTGATTGAAGCGACCCGCAAGGACGGCACCGACCTGGGGCCAGTGCTCGCCAAGCTGTTCCAAGTCCTCGACACCCCGCTGGACAGGCGGCAGACCACCCTGGACCCGAGATACGCTGCCTTCCCCTATGTCAACGGCGAACTGTTCCGCGAGCGCATTGACCTCGCGGACTTTGACGCCGGGATGCGTGAGCACCTGCTGGGGGCCAGCAGCCTCGACTGGGGCAAAATCAGCCCGGCCATCTTCGGTGCCATGTTCCAGGGCGTCATGGACCCGGCCGAGCGCCGTGCCCTGGGTGCTCACTACACCTCCGAGGCGAACATCCTTAAGGCGTTGGGGCCGCTGTTCCTTGACGAACTGAAGGCTATGCGCGAGGCGGCGCGGGGCAACAAGGACAAGCTGCAACGGTTCCTCAACCTGTTGCCCACCCTGCGGTTCCTTGACCCTGCCTGCGGCTGCGGCAACTTCCTGATTCTGGCGTACCGCGAACTGCGCCGCTTGGAACTGGACGCCCTGGCCGAACTGCACCGAGGACACACGCTGCTGAACATCGGGGAAGTCCTGAAGGTCAACGTCGGACAGTTCTACGGCATCGAGTACGAGGAGTTCCCCGCGCAGATTGCCCGCGTGGCGATGTGGCTGACCGACCACCAGATGAACGTTGAGGCGTCCCTGCTGCTGGGGCAGCCCTTCGTCAACCTGCCGCTGGCCGACGCCGCCCACATCCTGCATGGGGATGCGCTGGAAGCGGACTGGGAAGCCCACCTGAACCTTGCAGCCGACGCCGATGGGCTGACACAGCTTTACATCACAGGTAATCCGCCCTTCGTGGGCAGCTACCTCATGTCACCTGAACAGAAGCGGCAGGTGCTCGCGCTGTTCGACGGCAACAATGAAGCAGGCGTTCTCGACTATGTGACGGCCTGGTATATGAAATCCGCCCGCTTGATGCGGAAGATTGACCGCACCTGGCCTCACATCCGGGTGGCGACCACCTTGGTAAGCACGAACAGCATCGTGCAAGGCGAGCAAGTACCGCCGCTGTGGACGGAGATTCTGGAGAATTACGGGAACGCCATCACCGCCGCGCACCAGACCTTCGCCTGGTCGAATGACGCCCCAGGCAGGGCGGGCGTGCATTGCGTCATCATCCAGTTCCAACCGGTTAAAGCAGCACCAATTAAACGGCGATTGTTCACGTATGCCAATGTCAAGTCGGCTCCCACGGAACAGGAGGCGAGGTACATCAACGCCTACCTGCTGGATGGGCCAGCAGTCATCGTCAGGAAGCAGCGCAAGCCGATGGTCGCCGGGGTCAACCAGCTTGTGTACGGCAACAAGCCTGCGGATGGCGGACATCTCATCTTGCACACGGAAGCCGAACTGAACGAGTTCCTGGCGGATGAACCGGGGGCGAAGAAGTTTATCAAGAAACTGCTGGATGCCCAGGACTTCCTGAAGGGACAGACGCGCTGGTGCCTGTGGCTCGTGGACGCCGAGCCGAGTGAGTTGCGGAAGCTGCCCAGGGTGCTGGAGCGGGTACAGAAGGTCAAACAGGTGCGGGAGGAGAGCAAGTCGCCCATCATCCGCAAATTCGCCAGCATACCTGCGCTGTTTGTCCAGCGACCGCACGTGGACACCACCTACCTCGTCGTACCCGCCCACACCAGCGAGCGCCGCGAATACATCCCTTTCGGCTACATGGATGGAGAGACTGTCATCAACAACGCGCTTTTCATGGTGCCGGAGGCCGACCTCTTCACCTTCGGGGTCATGACCAGCCGCGCCCACATGGACTGGATGCGTCTCACGAGTGGCCGCTTGGAGAGCCGCTA
The DNA here is from genome assembly GCF_004758605.1 of Deinococcus metallilatus. Classification (NCBI taxonomy): domain Bacteria; kingdom Thermotogati; phylum Deinococcota; class Deinococci; order Deinococcales; family Deinococcaceae; genus Deinococcus; species Deinococcus metallilatus. The sequence continues at coordinate 590,089 of NZ_CP038512.1, read as the reverse complement.
CAGGTACAACAAGGAGCTGACCTACAACACCTTCCCCTGGCCCGACCGTAGAACGCTGGCCGCGAAGCAGGTGCAAGCCATCGAGGCTGCGGCCCAAGCCGTGCTCGACGCGCGGGCCAAACATCCCAACAGTACGCTCGCTGACCTGTACGACCCCAACCTGATGCCACTGGACCTCCGCAAGGCCCACGACGCCCTCGACCGGGCCGTGGAGGCGTGCTACCGCAAGGCCGCCTTCAAGTCCGAGGCCGAGCGGGTGGCGTTCCTGCTGGACGAGTACCAGAAGCTCGCCCCGACCCTGCTGACCCCGGCGGCGAAGCCCGCGAAGAAGCGGATACGGAAGGCGGCGGCGGACTAACCGATGCAGGCCGAGTCACCGTGCTGTAGCCGCCTTGCCCGCCTGAAGGCGTAGGGCGAGCAGGTGAAGCACAGGGCCATCACCAGCAGGGCGTTGCGGACCCTCCTCCGGGGTGCGCCTGCCCTGGCAGCCAGCCTTGAACAGGAAATGCTCACGCCGCCGCTTCGAGTGCCACAGCCTGATTCGCCCGTGGACAGTCGCGCGACAAGCATCACCACCGACGACATCATCGAGGACGCCTTTCTGGAACTGCTGCGCTGGCAGGTCGAGGTCCGGGAGGGAGTGGGCAACGGCTCGGGCAGTGAGGCAGCACCCGCCCCCGCTCTGCTTCACGAACTGAGCCTCTCTACGGCCTCGCCCCAGTGGGAGGCGCGGCTGCGGGAATTGGCCCACCACGTCTGGGCCGCCCGCACCCGCTTCTTCGCGCGGCAGACCATCACCGACGAGGACTGCACCATCGTGCTGCGCCTGATGCTGACCGCCGCCCGCCCCAACTGGCCGACCCGCCTGAAGGTGTCTCCTACCCAGCAGCGCGACCTCGTACATCTTCTTGCCCTGCCCGTGCCGCCGGAGGTATCGGGCACAACCCGCTGGACGGCCCGCCCGCCGCTGGGCGACCTGAACCTTGACGACCAAATCGTGTTCGTGCGCCTCCAGTCAGGCTACAAGGTCGAGTGGGAGTGGCGCTTGGTGCTGGGAGCGGCGGCCCTGGCTGCCCGCCACACCTCTCTCGTGCTTGGGGAAGCGCCGAGGGTGCGCTTTGGCCTGTGGAACGCCCGGCACGCGCACCTTTTGCCCCTGGACGTGGGTGATTTGTTTCCCGAACATCGCCTGGACCATCTCGCCCGTACAGTCGGGCGTCAGATTGTGGAGACGAACTGGACGGCCCTCGGACGTACCAGCCAGCTTGCCCGCCTCCCCGGCGAAGCGGCCAGCCAGCAACACCCGGTGCTGGCCCTGCAAGCCGTGAACGGCCACACCAAGACCCTGGCTGCCCGTCTGCGTACCGAGCGGACGCCCAAAAGGGTCAAGGCGCTCCGACAGCAGCAGCTTTACCTCTACGAGGTCAAGGAACGGGCGGCGCGGGTCATGCTGGAACGTGGGGTACTGCGGCCCGTCGCCATCGAGCAGGGCACTCTCCTGGCAGTGGGGGACACGCCGCTGGGGCCACGAGGCTTCCACCTGACCCTGGAACGCTTCATGGACTTTGCCGACCGGCTCAATCCACAGGATGCGGCGCGTCAGTACGGCAGTCTGCGGGAAGCTCAGGCCGTGCGGGAACAGTACGACCTTGACGAGGCCCTTCAACTCCTCGTCAAGGTCATCACGACCAAGGGAGCGAGCCTCGGGACAGGACGACGCCAGTAATCCTGCGGAGATTTTCGGGCATTCCCCGTTTCATCTGGTTGACATTCCTACCGTGTTCATCGGTGTTCCTACCCCACTATCCCTCATCTCTGGGGTGACTCATAGGCCCCTCCCCTCTCGGGTGGGCCGCGAAGATATATCTACATGCTCCAACTCATGGTTCTCATGCAATGCCCTCCCCAATGCCCTCTACCCGTGAAGATGAAAGGCGGCGCGGGACGGACTGGGGGTGTTCGGCCTTAGTTGTGGGTTCGAGGTGGTCACCTTAGCCTGAGTCACGAAGCGCCACCAGGCGTACCAACTGCACCCCGCCATCAAGGCCCGGACCCTTCACGGGGTGGGCTGGATGGTGTCGGTGTGGCCGGAGGATTCCATGAAGCTCATGCGACCACATATCGTGACCCCCGACCTCCGCGAGGTCATCGCCATCTACCACTCTGAAGTCTTCGGCACACCCGCGTTTACCCACCTCGCCCAGCACCTCCTGTTCGGTCGCCCAGGCACAGGAGAGGAAGAAAAGGGCCATGTCGTCACCTCGACCGAAATGTTCGACGTGATTCTCGCGGGGACGGGCTGGAAGAAGTACAGCAAGGTCAAGTTCCTCGACCGCTTCCAGCAGGCGACCGGCATCGGCCTCAAGGTCCGCGAGCACGAGTATGTGAAGGGGCTGGCCCGCGCCATCCAGGCCGAGTTCCACCCGGAGGTCGTGGCCGTCTTCGAGCAGGAACTCCGGGCCAGGGGGCGCAAGGACCGTGTCTTCTTCGACACCGGCAGCAAGGTCACGCCGGACAACCGCCTCCTCGCCTTCCGGCAGGCCGAAGCCGCCCAGCGCGGTGAGTTCCAGGCCGACCGACTCAACGCGCCGATTCTCCGGTACTTCCTTGATGAGGTCAGCACCAACGCCTACGCCAAGTTCCGCAAGAACCTCGACATCGCAATCGCGCTCGCGGAACTGACCGAGACGGACCCGCACCGCCAGCGGGCCGTCCTGACCAACCTGCACCGCCTGCGCGACACGCTCAAACCCATCTACGAGCAGAAGCCGGGCACCAACCGGGTGTTCGCACAGGGCTACAGCCTCCAGTCGCTCCCCAAGCACTACCGCGACCTGCTGATGCCCGGCAGCGTCGAGGCCGACCTCAAGTCTTGCCACCTCGTCATTGCGGCGTTCGATTGGCAGGTGCAACCTCTCATCAAGGTGCTGGAGCGCGGGCAGAGCATCTGGACCTACCTCGCGGACGCCGTGGGCACCGACTCCACCCCGGAGGCGAAGGCGGGCCTCAAGAGCGCCATCTACGCGGTGCTGTACGGCGGAGGCCGCGACCGTATCAAGAGCTATCTCCCCGCCGACCAGCACCGGGCCTTCCTGCATGACCCGGTCGTCAAGGCGCTGCTGGACGCCAGAGAGGCTCAGATGCGCTGCATCAAGGAGGCGGGCGGCCTGCTGACTGTAGGGGGTGAACTGATACCTCTGGGGGAACGTCACCCACGCGAACTGCTGGTGCGCCGTGCCCAGGACATCGAGACGCACATCATCGCCGTCTGCTACGAGGTCGCGGAGCGGCACACGAAGGACTTCCGCATCGTGTCCGCCGAACACGACGGCTTCCGGTACGACCTCCTCGATAAACGTCGGGGCGACAAGGTACAGGCGTACCTGCTGGAAGCCGTACAGAAACGGAGCGCCGAACTCAACCTACCCATGACGATGGAGTTCAGCCGGGCGGCCTGAGAGCCGTCAGGAGGCATAGGAAATCGCAACTCACGCGCCAGAAGCCCCTTGTCGTTCAGGCCGACGAGGGGCTTCTCCAAGCGGCTATTCCGCCTCCCCAAAATGCGGGAGAACATCGTATTCATCATTGTTTATAAAGGGTGGAGCTTGGCCTGGCTGCTCATCCACGTAGAGGAAGACTGCTGTTGAACACATGGATTTTCCGTGGCACGTCCCTACAGTCATAAAACAGACCGATGACGATCAGCCAGCAAGTTCTCTCAAGGTGTCGTTGCGGCCACAGTTTCAAGCTATTCCGATACCTCTTTTCCAACCGCATCTAGATACAGATGATGGCTGGGGCAGAAGTCTCTCCTTTTATACTGGATGACCAACTCATCCCTCTCCTTAATCGCTTAACAGCTACCAAAATACATTAAATTTCAAACACAGCTTTTGTTTTATCTTGCGGCATTGCAGACAATCTAACGAAATGATTTTGGAAGTTTAGTTGTACAAAAAGAAAAGGATGGAGATAGTGAAACTAAAAGTGACTATTGGAATTATGGGGCACAGGCTTTATAAAAATACTCCTGCTATTTATTAAGAGCGGCAACCCGTAAATAATTGCTAAGGCTTCTGCTCCGGCGTCTGCGTTTCTTGAAACAGTCTCGTGATGTGGACACCGAGGGCGATGGCGATGCGCTCCACGTTGTCAATGGACAGGTTGCGCTCACCCCGCTCAATGGCCCCGATGTACGTGCGGTGCAGCCCCGCGAGGTCGGCCAACGCTTCCTGGGAAAGGCTCCGTTCGGCACGGAGAAGGCGCATGTTCTGGGCGAGCACCACGCGGGCCTGGAGTTCGGCGTGGCCCTGCTGCATGGCCCCCAGCATTTCCAAGTGCTACTTCTGAGGCTACAGACGCTCAGTAGACAGACTCTGAGTAGCGCACCCAGCACGGAGCGTGTAGCATCGGCGGGAATGACCTCTATTCCCGGTGCCAAGCTCCCCGGCTTGCAGCCCGCCTATCTCACGGCCAGGGGCGAGGCGTACCTGGGGGACGCTCTCGACCTCCTCGGGCGGCTGGAGGACGACAGCGTCAACCTGATTCTCGCCAGTCCGCCGCTCCCCCGTCCGAAGGACTACGGCCACAAGCCCGAGGAGGAGTTCGTCGCGGAACTCTCCAAGTTCGCCCGCCTGGCGCAGCGGAAGCTACGGCGCGACGGGAGCCTCGTGCTCCACCTGAGTAGTGCTTACCGCCGGGGCGTTCCTGCCCGGAGCCTGCATAGTTTCCGTGCCCTTCTCCACCTCTGCGACGACCTCGGGTTCTACCTCGCCCAGGACTTCTACTGGCACAACCCCAGGCGGCCCCTCTGGCAGCCAGAGTGGGTCAACAAGCGCAAGCTGCGGGTCAGGGACGGCGTGGACACGGTGTGGTGGCTGGGCAAGACCGAGTGGCCGAAGGCCAACGTGGCGAACGTGCTGGTCGAGCACCCCACGCAGGCGGCCCTCTTCGACTTGGACTGGCGGGAAACCGACTGGTTGGACATGGACGGCGAGGGCCTTATCCCGCCGAACCTCATCCGCACGGCGGTCGAAGACCCCGGTGGACCTTACCTCGAAGGCCGCCGTGCCCTGCGACTTCAGGGCGACCCCTCCCGCCTCCCTGCCGCCTTATCGGAGTTCTTCATCCGCTTCCTGACCGAGCCGGGAGACGAGGTGGTGAACGTGTTCGACGGGTCGAACGCGGCGGGCCTCATCGCGGAGCGGGAGGAGCGGCGCTGGCTCTCCTTCGAGGCGAACCCCGAGCACCTGGCGGCCTCCGCCTTCCGCTTCCTGCCGGAGAAGCTGCAACCCAAAGTGCGCCGCCGCGCATTCGAGGAGGTATTCGCCAGGGTCAGGAATGGCGATACCTGCGACCTGCGCGGGTACGACACGTTCCTGATGCAGTTCGTCGCCCTGTGGGCCGAGATGACCGACAAATGGGATTCGTAGCGGGAGTGGCCGACGAGTTCAGCCGCCTCGTAAAACAGCACCGGAGAGCGGAGGTACAGGCCCGCTCTCCCGAAAGGATGTCATGCGACCAGTCACTTCTGTTTCCAGGTTCTTCATTGCGCCACTCGCGCTCTTGACCCTGTCCTCGACTGCCCTAGGGGCAGCGAAAGTCACCACCCTGGCGGACAACCGTTGCGGAGTGCAGGTAGGCAACAAGGTCTTCGCCATCGGCTCCAGCGCCAAGTCATTGTTCGACGCGCTCATAGCGAACGGTATCAAGGCAACGCGAGAAGAATCTGATTACGCCCCCTACATGGAAATCAGAGCCGACATTGGCATCAATGCGCTCTACAAAAAGGATGGCAAACTCACCTTCATAGGACTCGGGGCCGACAAGTTTCAAACTGAGAAGGGACTGAACAACCGCAGCACGTACCGCACGGTGCTGCGGAAGTACGGGCCGAACGCCGATGAGTTCCCAGATGATTACCAAGTGAGCGCGACCTACGTCGAATACAAGCGGCCAAAATGCTACGTCACGTTCGGCTTCTACGAGCTTGCTGCCGGGAACTTCCTTGAGAGCGTAAGCATCGGCAGCCGCAGCTACCAGGACATGATGGATATGTTCTACGGGCCGTAGGGCTTCGAGTGACGGACGCGAGGGCAAGAGCCGCTGGCACATCATGCCACCAGTTGCCACCGAATCTGCCACCAAATAGCCCGGTAGAGTTGGGGGAAGATCGGGAAATCTAGAGACGACCCTCTAGTTTTTTCTCGTGTGGCAGAGAGAAATCCAGAAGGACCGTGAGGAACCGTGACCCTTCCCAGCCACCTGTTAATCGGACGGTCGTTGGTTCGACCCCAACCTGCCGAGCCAGAAGCAAGCCCCGCTCCCTCTGGGACGGGGTTTTTCCTTTTTGCCGCTGCGCCTTCGGAGTGAATTTCAGGCCTCAGTGTCCGTCCGACTGCATGGGAAGACATCCGATTCCGAGTGTTAGCCTGCGGGCATGTGGGCTTCAAAACGGGCAGGGGCGGTGCCGGGGAGCGTCTTCGCGCTGATGGACGCCGCGAAGGAGCGAGGTAGAGCAGCAGGCCACAGCATCATCGACCTCAGCATCGGGTCGAGTGACCAGTCGCCCCCGGAAGGGGCGCTGGAGGCACTGCGGACCGCGACCCGTGACCCCAGCACCTACCGTTACCCCCTCTTCAGCGACACGCGCCCGCTGCGGGAGGCTGCCGCCGCCTACCTGCACAGGCGCTTCGGGCTGACGGTGGACGCCGACGCGGAAGTTCTGACCCTCATCGGCGCGCAGGAAGGGCTGGCGCACCTGCTGCTGGCCGTTACCGATCCGGGCGACACGTTGCTACTCCCTGACCCCTGCTATCCGCCCTACCTGGGTGCGGCGGCGGTCGCCGGGCTGCGGGTGGTCACGCTGCCGCTGCTGCCCGAGCGCGGCTTCCTGCCCGACCTGAAGGCGGTCCCGGGCGACGTTCAGCCGCGCGCCCTGCTGCTCAATTACCCCAACAACCCGACCTCGGCGGTGGCAGACGCCGCCTTCTTTGCCGAAGCCGCCGCCTGGTGCCGCGCGCGGGGCACGCTGCTGATCCACGACCATCCCTATGCCGAGCTGACCTTCGGGGACTACCGGGCGCCGAGCGCACTGGAAGCTGGGCTGGAAGGCGTCGTGGAACTGCATTCCCTTTCCAAGACCCATCACCTGGGCGGCTTCCGGGTGGGCTTCGCGGTGGGGGACCGGTACGCCATTGCCGCTCTGGCACAGGTGAAAGGCGCGGTGGATTTTCACCCGTACCTGGGCATTCAGCGCGCGGCGACCATCGCCCTGGGCCTGCCAGACGAGGTGGGGCGGACGGGGGCGCAAGTCTTTCAGCAGCGGCGGGACGCCCTGGTGCCCGCCCTGCGCGCCCTGGGGTGGGAGGCCGCACTCCCCAAGGCGAGCATGTACGTCTGGGCGCGGGTGCCTGGCCTGACGGACAGCGTGGCCTATGCCGTCCGCGCCGCCGAGACGACCGGCGTGGCGGTCAATCCAGGCCGCGCTTTCGGTGAGCGGGGCGAGGGCTTCGTCCGCTTCGCGCTGGTGCAGCCACCTGAGGTGCTGGTGGAGGCCACGCGGCGACTGGCAGGCGTGCAGGTGCAGGAGGAAGCGCAACTCCTCACACCCTGAACACCCACCGCAAAAAGAGAGGGAGCGCCCCAGCAGACGCCCCCTCTCCCCTTTTCCCTAACCCCTCACACCGCTTCCGTCGCCGCCAGCCGCTCCAGCACGCCGGGGTCTTCCAGGGTGCTGGTGTCCCCCTGAATCTCCTTCCCGGCAGCGATCTGGCGCAGGAAGCGGCGCATGATCTTGCCGCTGCGGGTCTTGGGCAGCGCGTCCGCGATAATGATGGCGTCGGGACGGGCCAGGGCGCCGATTTCCTTGGCGACGTGCGCGCGCAGTTCCCCGGGGTCCACCTCCTGCCCGCTCTGCGGGAGGACGAAGGCGACCACGCTCTCGCCCTTCACCTCGTCGGGGCGGCCCACCACGGCGGCTTCCGCGACAGCGGGATGGGCGACCAGGGCTGACTCGATCTCCATCGTGCCCAGGCGGTGACCGGAAACGTTCAGCACGTCGTCCACCCGGCCCACCACCGTCACGTAGCCGTCGGCGTCGCGGCGGGCGCCGTCCCCGGCAAAGTAGACGTGGGGAATCTCGCCCCAGTAGCTCTTGCGGTAGCGTTCGTCGTCGCCATAGACGGTGCGGAGCATCGAGGGCCAGGGCCGCTTGATCACCAGCAGGCCGCCCTCGTCGGGGCCGAGTTCCTCACCCTCATGGGTCATGATGGCGGGTTCCACGCCGAACATCGGGAGGCCCGCGCTGCCGGGCTTGCTGGGGTGCGCGCCGGGCAGGGTGGTCAGCATGATCGCGCCCGTCTCGGTCTGCCACCAGGTATCCACCACCGGGCAGCGTCCGCCACCGATCACGCGCTGGTACCACATCCACGCTTCGGGATTGATCGGCTCGCCCACCGATCCGAGGAGGCGCAGGCTGCTCAGGTCGTACTGCGCGGGAATCTCGTCGCCCTGGCGCATAAAGGAACGGATGGCAGTCGGCGCGGTGTAGAGGATGGTGACCCCATGCTTCTGGACGATCTCCCAGAAGCGGCCCCAGTCGGGGTGGTTGGGGGCGCCCTCGTACATCAGGACGGTCGCGCCGTTCAGCAACGGACCGTACACGCTGTAGCTGTGCCCGGTCACCCAGCCGATGTCGGCAGTACACCAGTAGACGTCATCGTCGCGCAGGTCGAAGACCGTCTGGGTCGTGAGGTACATGTTCACCATGTAGCCGCCCGTCGTGTGCAGCACGCCCTTGGGCTGGCCGGTGCTGCCCGAGGTGTAGAGCAGGAACAGGGGGTGTTCGCTGTCCACCGGCACCGCCTCGTGTTCGGCGCTGGCGGCGTCCATCAGGTCTTGCCACCACAGGTCGCGGCCCGGCTGCATCGGCGGATTGGTGCCCGCGCGGTTGACCACCAGGATCTTTTCCAGGGTCGGCGTGTTCTGGGCGGCCTCGTCGGCGTTGGCCTTGAGGTTGACGGGCTGCCCGCGCCGGTAGCCCGCGTCGGCGGTGATCAGCAGCTTGCTCTGAGCGTTGTTGATGCGGTCGGCCAGGGCGCTGACCGAAAAGCCCGCGAAGACGACGCTGTGAACGGCCCCAATCCGGGCGCAGGCGAGCATGGCGATGGCGGCTTCGGGAATCAGCGGCAGGTAGAGGGTCACCCGGTCGCCCTTTTGCACCCCCAGCTCCGTGAGCACGTTCGCCGCCTTGTTCACCTCGCGCAGCAGCTCCGAGTAGGTGTAGGTGCGGACCTCGCCGTCCTCGCCTTCCCAGAGGATCGCGGTCTTGTCGCCCAGGCCCCGTTCCACATTGCGGTCCAGCGCGTTGTAGGCGATGTTCGTCTCGCCGCCCACGAACCACTGGGCGTGGGGTTCCTGCCAGTCCAGCACCCGCTCCCAGGGCTTCATCCAGACGAGTTCGCCTGCCACGTCGCCCCAGAAGCCCTCGGGGTCGTCGAGGCTGCGGCGGTACATTTCCTGGTACTGCTCGGGCGAGACGCGCGCACTGGCCGCGAACTCCTCGCTGGGCGCGATCACGCGGTTCTCGTGCAGAACGTTGTCGATATGGTCGGATGGGGCCGGACGGGTCGCGGGCTGGTCGGACATGGAAAACCTCCGGGTGGGAGAACGCGGGAAGGGCGCGTCTGAAAGGTCACCGGTTGTGAGTGTGCCTACTGTAGCGCCGGGACGTGAGGCCTGCACGTGTGGTTACGAGAGGGGTACTGCACCGGGTTCAAGGGCGGTAAGCAAAACCCCCGGGCGCGGGGCCGGGGGCTGGAAGCTGGCGGCTGGCCGCTGGAAGCTGTCTCAGTCGTGCGCCGCGACGGTCCCGTCCGTGCCCGCCCCGGTGTAGGCGCGGAACTTCATCTCCTCGAAGGCCTCGTCGGCGTCCTCGCGGCGGCGGGCGGCGCCCACCAGCGTGCCCAGGGCGGCGAACAGGAACCCGGCGGGGATGGAGATGATGCCGGGGTTTTCCAGCGGGAAGACCGGGGCGGCCTGGATGGGGTGGCGGCCGGTCGTCTTGTCGGCCGGGTCGATGCCCATGATGTTGGGGCTGAGGGCGATCAGCACCAGGCAGGTCAGAATGCCCCCCACGATGCCCCAGATGGCGCCGGTCGCGTTGAACCTGCGCCAGAACAGCGTGAACAGGATCACCGGGAGGTTGGCGCTGGCGGCGAGCGCAAACGCCAGCGCCACCAGGAAGGCCACGTTCTGCGTCTGCGCCAGCAGGCCCAGCAGGATGGCGACCACGCCGACCGCGACGGTGGTGATCCGCGCGACCCGGAACTCCTCGCGCCCGGTGGCCTGCCCCTTGCGGATCACGCCGTTGTAGATGTCGTGCGTGAAGGAGGTGCTGGCCGCGATGGTCAGGCCCGCGACGACGGCCAGGATGGTGGCAAAGGCCACGGCGGTCACGAAGGCCAGACCGAGTTCACCGCCGAAGGTGCCCTTCCCGCCGAAGAGGGCCTCGGCCAGCAGCGGCGCGGCCATGTTGCCCGCCTTGTTGGCCGTCTCGATGGCAGCCTTGCCGACCAGCACGTTCGCCGCGTTGCCCATGAAGGCCGTCATCACGTAGAAGGCGCCGATCAGGACCATCGCCCACACCACGCTCTTGCGGGCGTCCTGCGCGGTGGGCACGGTGTAGAAGCGCACCAGGATGTGCGGCAGACCCGCCGTCCCCAGCACCAGCGCGAGGCTGAGCGAGATCAGGTCGATGGGGTTCTTGTACTTCAGGCCCGCACCCAGGAAGTCCGCGCCGTTCTTGGCCTCGGCGGCCCCCAGCAGATTGGAGAAGCTCCAGCCGAAGTGCCCCAGGATCAGCAGCGTCATCACGATGGTGGCGAGCATCAGCAGCACGGCCTTCACAATCTGCACCCAGGTGGTCGCCAGCATCCCGCCGACCACCACGTAGATGATCATCAGCACGCCGACGAGCGGAATCGCCACGCTGGCCTTGAGGAGCCCGCCCGACAGCAGGCTGATCAGCGCGCCCGCGCCCACCACCTGCGCGATCATGTAAAAGGCGCTGATCACGATGGTGCTGATCGCCGCGTAGGTCCGCACCCGCTGGTCTTTCAAGCGGTAGACCAGCATGTCCGCCAGCGTGTACTTGCCCAGGTTCCGCAGTGGCTCGGCCACGATAAAGAGCACCGTCAGGTAGGCGATGAACCAGCCCACCGAGTACATGAACCCGTCGTAGCCGTTCAGCGCGATCAGGCCGGTGATCCCCAGGAAGGAGGCCGCGCTCATGTAGTCCCCGGCGATGGCGATCCCGTTCTGGGGGGCGCTGATCCGCCCGCCCGCCACGTAGAAGTCGCTGGCGCTGGTGTTGCGCCTCCCGGCCCAGAAGGTGATGACGAGCGTGACGGCCACGATGAGGGCGGCGAGCAGGAAAGTCATTGCTGCGCCTCCTGCGCCAGGCGGTCAAACTGCCGGGCGCGGGCCACATAGATCGCGGCCATGATCCAGCCCATCGCGAATTCCGCGAAGGCGAACACGTAGCCGAAGGTGACGTTGCCGAACACCTTCGTCGCCATCAGCGGCTTGTTGTATCCGGCCAGGATGGGCAGCAGGAAGTACAACACCAGGAACGTGACCGTCATGATCACGGTAAAGCGGTTCCGTTCGGCCACCAGCCGTTGATAGGCCGCGTTGCGAACGGGCGGGGAGCCGGACTGCATACGGGATACGGTCATACGGGCCTCCTGCTACAGGTGCGCGATAGGGCGATGACGGCTGCCGGGCGGTTGTGCTGTGGGGTGTTTTTCATAGAGTAGAAGTCCTTTAACGTAAAATCAATGGACCGGGTACAACTTCAGCGTTCCTGACGCTGGAACAGGGCCTCGGCGCAGCCTTCACCGGGCCTAGAGTGCCCCAGTTCGCCAACGGCACGGCCCGGCACGGGTATGGTGGGGGCGTGCTTCTCGACCGGCTGGGCCGTCCCCTGCGTGACCTGCGGATCAGCGTGACCGACCGCTGCAACCTGCGCTGCACGTACTGCATGCCTGCTTCAGTCTTCGGCCCCGACTACGCCTTCCTGCCCCGCGCCGAGCTGCTGACCTTCGAGGAGATCGAGCGGCTGAGCCTTGCGTTCGTGGACCTGGGCGTGCGGAAATTGCGGCTCACGGGGGGCGAACCGCTGTTGCGGCGCGACCTCCCCGACCTGATCGCGCGCCTCAGCCGCATTGAAGGTGTGGATGACATCGCCCTCACCACCAATGGCCTGCTGCTGCCGCGCCTGGCGGCGGACCTGAAGGCGGCGGGGCTGAAGCGCGTGACGGTCAGCCTGGACAGCCTCGATCCGGAGGTGTTCGGGCAGATGAACGGGCTGAACGTTCATCCGCAGCGGGTGCTGGACGGGATCGAGGCGGCGCTGAAGGCCGGGCTGGGCGTGAAGGTGAATACGGTGGTGCAGCGCGGCGTGAACGACGCGGGCCTGCGCGAGCTGTGGCTGGCGCTGCGCGAGCAGGCGGTCGTGCGCTTCATTGAGTTCATGGACGTGGGCAACCACAACGGCTGGAATCTGGATTCGGTGGTGCCCTCGCGCGAGGTGCTGACCCGGCTCAGCGCGGACGGCACGGGTGCGGAGTTCCAGCCCGTGAACCCCCACTACCGGGGCGAGGTCGCCGCCCGTCACCAGGACGGGGCAGGCCACGAGCTCGGCCTGATCAGCAGCGTGACCGCCCCCTTCTGCGGCGACTGCTCCCGCGCCCGGCTCTCGGCGGTCGGCGTGCTGTACACCTGTCTCTTCGCGGACCAGGGCACCGACCTGCGCGCCCCGCTGCGGGCCGGAGCCGACGACGCGGCCTTGCGTGAGCTGATCTCGGGCGTCTGGCAAGGCCGCCGTGACCGTTACAGCGAGGAGCGCGGCGAGGTCACGCGGGAGCGCAAGGTGGAGATGTCGCACATTGGGGGATGACGGTCTAACGGTCAAAAGGTCGAGCCGCCGAACCGCGCGGCCCCTCAACCCGATCCGGCCTCCTCAGTGGTCAGACGGTCAGACCGTTCGACGGTTTGCCCCTTTCACTTGTGTACCCCAGACACAAACTCTAAGATGAGCGTCCAAAGGCCCCCGCGCCTGCGGCGGGTCTGGAGGGACGCATGGCGAAGTACCCGCTCATCAAAACCACGCTGAAAGACCGTCTGCTGGGCGGACACTACCCGGAGGGGCTGCCCCTCCCCAGCGAACCGCAACTGGCGCGCGAATTCGAGGTCTCGCGCATGACCGCCCGGCGGGCCATCGACGAACTGGAACGCGAGGGCTACGTCTACCGCGTGCAGGGCGCGGGCACCTTTCCCACCGGCAAGCGCTTCCGGCAGGGCGTGTTCCGGGTGCGGCCCTTCCGGGAATGGGCGCGGCACCCCGATCACCGCACGGCGGTGCTGCGCGCCATGCAGATCGAGGCGACCCCCGAGATCGCGCACGTCTTGCAGCTTCAGCCGGGCGACCCGGTGATCTTCATCCACCGCCTGCGGACGGCGGGCGACGAGGCACTGGTGATCGAGAAACGCTACATCAACGCGGCGCTGGTGCCGACCCTGCTCGAACACAACCTCGGCCTGGAGAGCATCCACGAGGTGATGGTCGGTCTGGGCGTGCCGCTGTCGCGCGTGGAGCAGAATCTGGAAGCGGTCAATCTGCGCCAGGAGGAAGCCGACCTGCTGCGTGTGCCCCTGGGCACCGCGTCCTTCCTGCTGCGCCGCACCACCTACAGCGGCACCCGGCGGGTGTCCTACGTGAACTACTGGGTGCGCGGCGACCGCTACGCCTTTCAGGACAGCTTCGAGCCGTGAGGCCCAGGGACAGGACAACGTGAGCGTGGGGCGGAAGAACACCGCCCCACGCTGCTCTGTTGGAGTCCCGCCCGGTGGATCAGTAGGGCTGCGCCTCGCGGCTGCGCTCCTCGGCCTGCTTCACGGCCTCTTCCTTCCCGGCCCCGGCGCTCTGGCGGGCCTGGGCCAGCCCCTCCCTGACCCGGCGGCCATAGTCGGCGTCGCACTGGGTAAAGAGGTCGATCATCTTGTCCTGGATGACCTGGGCGGCGTCCTTGAGGTTCGCCACCAGATTGTTGATCAGGTCGTCGCGCTCCCAGTCCTCGAAGGCGCGGTACTGCTCGCCCGCCTGCCCGAAGTTGTTGGTGCGGTCGATGCTCTCGCGCACCAGCTTGCCCTCCACCCAGGGGGTATAGTCGGGGTAAGTGCGCGGCGCTTCGCGCAGGCCGTTCAGGCTGGACGGCTCGTAGTTGACGTGGGGGTTCTGGCCGGGCGCGGTGTCGACCTCGTAGGTCATCTGGCCGTCCCGCTGGTTGGTCGCCACGTGCTTTTTCGGCGCGTTGATCGGCAGTTGCAGGTAGTTGGGGCCGACGCGGTAGCGCTGGGTGTCGGAGTAGGCGAAGGTGCGGCCCTGGAGCATCTTGTCGTCACTGAAGTCCAGCCCGTCCACCAGCACGCCCGTCCCGAAGGCCGCCTGCTCCACCTCCGCGAAGTAGTTCTCGGGGTTGCGGTTGAGGGTCATCCTGCCGACGGGCAGCCAGGGGAACTGCTCGCGCGGCCAGATCTTGGTGTCGTCCAGCGGATCGAAGTCCAGTTCGGGGTTCTCGCCGTCGGGCATGATCTGCACGAACAGCTCCCACTGCGGATAGTCGCCGCGCTCGATGGCCTCGTAGAGGTCCTGGGTGGCGTGGTTGAAGTTCTTGGCCTGGATCGCTTCCGCCTCGGGCTGCGTGAGGTTGCGGATGCCCTGCACGGGCTCCCAGTGGTACTTGACCAGCACGGCCTCGCCCCGGTCGTTCACCCACTTGTAGGTGTTCACGCCCGACCCCTGCATCTGCCGGTAGTTGGCCGGGATGCCCCAGGGCGAGAACAGCAGCGTGACCATGTGCATCGCCTCGGGCGAGTTGCAGATGAAGTCGAAGATGCGCTCGCCGCTCTGGCGGTTGGTGACCGGATCGGGCTTCTGCGAGTGGATCAGGTCGGGGAACTTGATCGCGTCGCGAATGAAGAACACCTTGAGGTTGTTGCCGACCAGGTCCCAGTTGCCGTCCTCGGTGTAGAACTTCACCGCGAAGCCGCGGGGGTCACGCAGCGTCTCGGGCGAGTGCCCGCCGTGGCCCACTGTCGAGAAGCGCACGAAGACCGGCGTTTGCTTGCCCTTCTCCTGAAAGAGCTTGGCGCGGGTGTACTTGCTGACCGGCTCGTCTCCCACCGTGCCGTAGGCCTCGAAGACGCCGTGTGCCCCCGCCCCGCGCGCATGCACCACCCGCTCGGGGATGCGCTCGCGGTCAAAGTGGCTGATCTTCTCGATGAAGTGGTAGTTCTCCAGGGTGGTCGGGCCGCGGTTCCCCACGGTCCGCAGGTTCTGGTTGTTGGTGACCGGGTGGCCCTGGCGGGTGGTCAGGGTCTGGACCTGCTCACCTTCGGCAAAGCGGGTATCGGTGGCGCTGCCCACGCCTAGGGCGGCGGTTCCGGCAGTGCCGTGGGTGTGCTGTTCAGGAGTGTTGTTCTGGTCGCTCATGTGTTCTTCCTCCTCGTGCCTGCGGGCTGTCCCTGGGATCGTCCAGCAGGTCGCCTGCTCAGGCCATACAGCAGACCGTCACATTATTACTTTGTGCACAAAGTAATTGTCACGGTCCCGCCCGCCGTTCTCTTCATGAAATGCCAAGGTTCCCGGCAGGCGGCATGTGGGGCAACGTGCATACTGGGGGCGAGCGCACCACCATGACGGAGACTGCCCCCCCCTCCCCCGGTCCTTTCCCCGAACTGGAAGATCAGCTCTGCCTGGATCTGTACGTCGCCTCGCGGACCGTCATCGCCGCGTACCGGGCGCTGCTGGCCCCCCTGCACCTCACCTATCCGCAGTACCTCGTCATCCTGGCGCTGTGGCAGCACGGCCCCCAGAGCGTGAAGCTCTTGGGCGAGCGGCTGGTGCTCGACGCCGGGACGCTTTCGCCCCTGCTCAAGCGGCTGGAGGTGAGCGGGTACATTCGGCGCGAACGCCTCCTGGACGATGCCCGCGAGCTGCGCGTGTCGCTCACGCCCGCCGGGCTGGCCCTCCAGGCGAAGATCGCGGAAGTCTCGGCGCAGATCACCTGCTCGTACGGCCTGAGCGCAGGCGAGCTGCAAGGGCTGCAACAGACGCTCCGCCGCCTCACGGCGCACGTCAAAACGGCGGGTGAGCCGGAATCCGGCTGATGGGCCAGGCCCGCCTCGACCGCTGCTCTTGTCCCTGCTGCTGGAAGCGGCCGGAGAGGACAGGTTCAGGCCTCGGGGTCGGCCTGCCAGTCGGTCAGGCTGTAGACAGTCAGCACCGTCCCCGCCAGCGCCAGGAAGTAGACCCGCTTGCGTGCGCCTTTCTGGAGTGCGGCCACCAGCAGGAGCGCGGGGACACTGGCGAGTTCGATTTTCCCGTGCACTGGAAAGGGGATCAGGTGGCGCAGGCCCAGCGGGTAGTCGGTCAGGGCACTCACGCCCAGATATGAGGCTGCAAAGACAGCCGAGGTCGTCCGGGCGCCGCCCTTCAGGTGCAGCAGGGCCGGGGCGGCCAGCATTGCGGCGCAGGCGGCGTAGTCGATCACGCCATGGACGCGGGGGGTGATGGGCTTCATGGAGCCAGCTTCGGGGAAGCCCGGCGCAAAAGGATGTCCTTTGGCCTAACCCGGCGTTGAGAACCTGTTTGAACAGCGGGACAGCGCCCTTCGTGACGCCCCCATACCCTCATCTCGCCCAAAACTCAGAGCTTACGCGAACCTCTGGCGGGGAAGGGCGGGGGAATTGAGAAAACGTGGTGTTGGGATGCTTTGCCTGTTCACCCCCTCCCAACCTCCCCCCTCAAGGGGGAGGAGCAAAAACAGCGTCCTGCACGCTTTCTTCTTCCCAGTCGCGTCAGTCCTAAGCCGCAGCCCCCTATCTTTTGTCTTTTCAAAACTCTGGAGGCGACGGCCAGGTTCCACCTTGCAACTGCGCAGGCCGAGCAGAGGAGCTTTCGGGCCGCAGGCCCGCAGCCGCCCGGCGGAGATCAATACGTTCCACGCAGGAACCGTCCACGCCCCAAACATCTCCGCCGCGCAACGAGTCTCCCTTTGCCGAGCGCAGCGGAAAGCTCCCCCTGCCCCCGGCGGGGGGGTGGGGGGAACACCTTCCACCTCAACCGCTCCACCCGAGCCACCTTTCCAAGGGTGCAGCGACGCTTCACGCCGCCAGGAGCACCGACCAAGCCGAACGTGGGCTGGGGCTAATTGGGCTTTCGCCCGCTGACCCGCCCTCTGCCCCCGCGCCCTAGGTTTGACGGGGTGCAATTTTAGACTCCACGCGCTATATGTGAAGGACCATGGACTCGTCGTCGCTCCGGGAGCGCCAGAAGGAACGCCGCCGCGCGCGGATCTACAGCGTGGCGCTCGACCTGTTCAAGCGGGGCGGCTTCCAGGCGACCACCGCGACCGATATCGCGCGGGCCAGCAACGTCTCGCGCGGCACCTTTTTCAACTATTACCCCTACAAGGAAGCGGTGCTGCTCGACTACGGCAGCGAGGTGATGGACCGCCTGCGCGACAAGGCCGAGGCCCGCCTGAAAGAAGGCGTCCCGCCCCTGACCGTGCTGTATGAGATCTGGGACGAGCTGGCCGAGGAAAATGGCCGTGAGCGCGACCTGTTCCCGCCGCTGGCCTACGAGGTGCTGAACCCCAACCCCGAGCGCGCACGCACCGCGTACCAGGCGCTGCCCCTCAGCAAGGTGATCGAGCTGATCCTGAAGCCGCTGCACCAGGCGGGCCAGATTCGCGGCGACCTGAGCCTGCAACGCATCAGCAACCTGATCGCGGACACCTACCTGATGGTGGCGCTGCGCTGGAGCGCCTACGGGACCGACCGCACCCTTCAGGAAGAAACGCGCCTGGCACTGAACCTGCTGCTGGAGGGGGCGCTGCGCCGCGAGGGGCCGCCCCGCACGTCCTGAGTGCGCCCGGGTCCTCATGACACAGCCTGAACTTACCGTCGGCACGCCGCGCCACCACTGGCCCTTCAGCCGGGGGCTGGTGGTGGAGTCACTGGTGAACGCCGGGGCGAGTGGCGCGGTGGCGTCGGCGGCGGCGCGGCGGGTGGAGCAGCAGCTCAGGAACACGCGGCGCTCCCCGGTCAGTCCGGCCGAGCTTCAGGCCCTGATGGTCGAAGTGGCGCGGGACGTGGCGGGGGGTGAGGTGGCGGAAGCGGCAGCCCGGCAGACGCCCGCCTTTTTCGACATCCTGGTGACGGCAAAGAAGGGGACCTTGCCCTTCAGCCGGGGGGTGCTGGCCCGCACGCTGGAAGACACCGGCCTCTCACCACGCGACGCCTACGGGACGGCCAGCGCCGTGGACGTGCAGATGCGGCAGGCGGGACGGCGGGAGATCAGCGTGCGCGACCTCGACGCGCTGACCGAGCAGACGCTGGCCGAGCGCTACGGGGAACACCTGCGCCTCACCTACCGTTTTCTGCAACGCAACCGGGGCAAGCTGGGGGTGGTCAGCGCGGACGGCGGCGCCCCCGTGCCCTTCAGCAAGGGCCTGCTGGTGCAGTCGCTGCTGGCGGCGGGCGTCGCGCCGGACGTGGCGCGCAAGGTGGCCCGCGTGACCCAGCGCGACCTGCGCGGCAGCGAGGACCGGCTGGTGACCCGGCAGGCGGTCCGCGAGAAGGTGGAAACCCTGCTGCTGGGCGAGGTCGGCCCCGACGTGAGCGCGCGCTACCGCCTGCTGCGCGTGATCCGCCGCCCGCCCCGGCCGCTGGTCGTGCTGCTGGGCGGCGTGAGCGGCACCGGCAAGAGTTACCTGGCCGCCGAGGTCGCCTACCGGCTGGGGATCACCCGGGTGATCGGCACCGACGCCATCCGGCAGGTGATGCGCGCGATGGTGTCGCCCGAACTGGTGCCGGGCCTGCATGCCAGCACCTTCAACGCCTGGGAGGCGCTGCTGCCGCCCGGCGAACCCCACCCCGAGAACCCCACGCGGGCCGAACTGCTGGCGGGCTTCCGCGATCAGGTCCAGCAGGTGAATGTGGGGGTGGGGGCGGTCGTGCGCCGCTCCATCGAGGAAGGGACCAGTCTGGTGCTGGAAGGCGTCCATCTGGTGCCGGGTTACCTGCGGGCCGCCGACTACGCGGGCGCGCTGGTGGTGCCGCTGCTGGTCACGCTGCCCGACGAGGCCGAGCACCGCCGCCACTTCGAGGCCCGCGACGCGGAAACCGCCGCCAGCCGCCCCCTCCACCGCTACATGCGCTACTTCCGCGAGATCCGCATCATGCAGGACTATCTGGAGGAACTGGCCGCGCGCGAGGACGTGCCGCTCCTCGACGGCCTGACCCTCGACGAGAGCGCCGATCAGGCGGTGGACGTGGTGCTGCGCCGGGTGATGGCCGCCCTCACGCCCGGCGAACGCGCCGCCCTGCTGGGCGAGCGGGAAGTGGAGCGCGGGGAGTAGCCGCAGGGGAACGGCGCCTTCGCCTCACCTCTTCCGGCCCCGCCTCACCCGCCGCACGGCGGCCCGCAGGTCCCGCAGCGCCCCTGCCCGTTCACCCGGAGCGTAGCGCGCGAGCTGGTAGGCCCGCAGCGCGTCGTCGAGGATGCTCGCCTGCTCGGGAAAGTGCCGGGCCGCGCGCTGGGTGTAGGCAGTGGCCGTCTCGCCGGGCGCACGGGGCAACCGCAGGCGGCGGGTGAGGGCGTGCAGGGCGCGGGCGGCGGGGTCGGTGGGCTGGGCACGCTGCCGCGCCGCGAGGAGCGCGGGCAACAGGGCCAGCCCCAGCAGCACGCCGCTGGCAGCCAGCGAGAGAAAGGCGCCCATTCGCCCCGCCCCCACCCGGTGGAGCAGGTCGCGTTGCTGAGGGCCGTCATACCCCGCGACCCAGGTGTTCCAGCGGCTCTGGAGAGCGTCCAGGCGCAGGACGGCCCGGTGAAAGAGGGTGGGCGCGGGGGCCGCCGCAGCGGTGGGGTGAAGGAGGGCGGTCATCAGCCCGGCGTTCACGCGGGCGGGCGCGATGCTGGCGGTGGGGTCCACCCGCACCCAGCCCCGGCCGGGCAACCACACTTCCGTCCAGGTGTGCGCGTCCTGCTGGCGCACGGTGAGGGAGCCGCCTGTGGGGTTCACCTCACCGCCTAGGTAGCCGCCGACGATCCGGGCAGGCAGCCCCGCCGCGCGCATCAGGAAGGCAAAGGCCGAGGCGTAATGCTCGCAAAAGCCCCGGCGCGTGCCGAACAGGAACACGTCCACCCGGTCCCGTTCCGGCAGCGTGGGCGGCGAGAGGGTGTAGGTGAAGCCCCCGGTCCGCAGAAACTCCAGCGCCGCCTCCACCCGTGCCTGCGGTGCCAGTCCCCGCCAGGAGGCGCCGAGCGCGTGGGCACGCGGACTGTCCCCCGGTGGGAGTTCCCGGTCAAAGGCCAGACGCACGCCGTTCTCCCGCAGGCCCAGCCGGGCCGGGCGGCTCTGGAAGGCCAGGCGGGTGCGACTTGGGGCGGGGTGGAGGGTCACCGCCTGAAAGGCCGAGGTCAGGAAGGCCCCGGGGGGCAGGGCGGTGGGCGTGTCCAGCGCGAGCAGCCAGGGCCTGTCGCTGGGTTCCAGCGTGAGGGTGTACGTGGCGGCCGGGCCGGACACCTCGACGCTGGGGGCCGGGCCGCGCACCCGCACCTGCGTCCAGCGCACGCCGTCATACGCCTCGTAGACCGGGCCGCGCCAGTACCGGTCCGCCGGGGCCGGAAGCGCGCCCGCGAAGTCGGCCCGGAAAGCCACCGCCCGGCTCTGGGCGAGGTGGGCGAAGTCCCCGGCGCTGACCTGATCGGCGAGGCCGGTGCGGGCCACGTCCTGCACGGGCAGTTGCCACAGGGGACCGTCCGGGCGCGGGAACAGCAGGAACAGCAGCGCGGCGAGCGGGGCGGCCTGAAGAGCCAGCGTGGCGGAGGCGCGCAGGGGCCGCTCCTCCAGCACGCCGGGCGCCGTCCAGACGGCGAGCGCGGCCAGCAGCAGCAGGACGCTGAAGAGGGCGTGCGCCGCGACCAGCGGCCCCTGTCCGAACAGGAAGTGCGTGAGGGTGACGAACAGGCCCAGCAGCGCGAGCAGGCGGGCGTCACGCGGGGTGCGCGTCTCGGCGGCCTTGAGGGCCACCAGCAGCACGAGCAACGCGGTTCCCGCCTCGCGGCCCAGCAGCGTCCCGTACCGGGCGGACAGCAGCGCGGCGGCAACCCCCGCCGCCAGGCCCAGCAGCAGGGTGGGTGGGGCGGGCAGGGGGCGCACCGTGCGCGCCGCGCGGTAGCCCAGCACCCCCGCCGCGAGCAGCGTGACCCAGACCGGCTGCCGCAGCGCCGCAGGGGCCAGCGCCACCGCCAGCGCGAACAGCGTGAAGCGCAGCGGCGCCCCCGGCAACGGGACGGCTGGACTGGGCCGGACGGCCTTCCTGGCGGGTGGGGGCGGAACGGGCAGCGGCGCCTGCCGGGCGAGCAGCGCCAGAGCGGCCCGCGCGTGGGCCTCGCCCGTCCCGGCAGGCAGCGTCACGCCCGGCAGCGTCAGGCGAAAGGCCACCCCCGTGCGCCGGGCCACCTGCACCCAGGCCGCCAGCCGGGACAGCCGGGCCTCCGGGTCGGTGAGGCGGGCGGTGTCGGCCCAGTTCAGGGACCACAGCGTCCCGGCGGGCGCGTCCGTCTCGCGCGTCAGGAGGGTGCCCAGGCGGGCCGCGTGCCGCCACGACACCTGCCGGGGCGAATCGCCGGGCAGGGAGGGCCGCAGGCCGACAAAGTCCTCGTCGCCGCGCGTGCGGGCGCTCCCCTCCCCCGCTCCCGGCGACGGGTGGGGAGGAGGTGGGGGGGCGTCCACCTCGGCCGCGGGAAAGACGGTCAGAGGCCCCGGGAGGGGCAGGGCGTGCCGCGCCTCCCAGAACCCCAGCGGGTCCAGCGCCGTCACCTGCGGGCGGGACAGGACCAGCGTGCCGCGCAGCGGGACCGGGACCGGAAAGGGGACGCTCACCGTCTCCCCCGCCGGAACGCGCGCCGCCACCTCCAGCCGCTTCCGGCCCGCCCGGACCCGCACCCGTACCGTGAGGGCCGCTCCCGCGCTGGTGAGCCGGGCAACCAAGGCCGCGTCCGTCCCGGCGACCGCCTCGGCGGGGGCGTCCAGCGTGGCCGTCACCGCCCTTCCGGCGCGGGTGGCGTGGGCGGCCGCCGCGACCCAGACGCCCCCCAGCAGGAACGTCACCGCGTACCCCAGGCCCAGCGCGTAGTTGATGCAGCCCACCAGCGTGACCAGGATCAGGCCCAGAAAGGCGAGGCCCAGACGGGTGGGGCGCAGCACGAAGGGGGTAGAACGTGGCTTGTGAGCCGTGGAGGCCGGGCGCGGGAAGCTGTCCTCTTCTGGCGGTTGGTCCATGACGCTAGGGAATCGGCGTTTCCGCCAGAATCCGCGCCGTGATGTCCGCCACGCGAAGGGCGGGGTCGCGGGGGGGCAGGCGGTGCGCGGTCAGCGCGGGAAACACGGCCTGCACGTCCTCCGGCAGCGCCATTCGGCGGCCCGCCAGGAAGGCCCAGGCGCGCGAGGCGGCCAGCAGCGCCAGCAGCGCGCGGGGACTCAGGCCCACGGCGAGCGCGGGATGCTCGCGGGTCGCCCGGGCCAGCCGTTGCAGGTAGTCCAGCAGCGCGGGCGCGGCGTGAACGGCGTCCACGTCGCGCTGGGCCGCGCGCAGGGCCGCCGCGTCCAGCACGGCGGGGAGGTCGCGCACCACCTCTCCCCGGCCGCCCGTTTCCAGCAGGGTCCGCTCGGCCCGGGGATCGGGGTAGCCCAGCGTGACGGTCAGCAGAAAGCGGTCGAGCTGCGCTTCGGGCAGGGGCGACGTGCCCACGAACGCGGCGGGATTCTGGGTGGCGATCACGAAGAAGGGGTCGGGCAGGGGCCGGGTGACGCCGCCCTCGCTGACCTGGCGTTCCTCCATCGCCTCCAGCAGCGCGGATTGCGTGCGGGGGGGCGCGCGGTTGATCTCGTCGGCCAGCAGCACCTCCGCGAAGATCGGGCCGGGATGGTAGCGGAAGGCCCCGGCCGCCGCGTCCCAGATGCTCACGCCCAGCAGGTCGGCGGGCAGCAGGTCGGAGGTGAACTGCACCCGCCGGAACGAGAGGCCCAGCGTGCGGGCCAGCGCGTGCGCCAGCGTGGTCTTGCCGACGCCCGGCTGGTCCTCGATCAGCAGGTGCCCGCGCGCCAGCAGGCAGGCGACCGCCAGCCGCAGCGGCCCGGGCTTGCCGAGAATCACGCGGCCAAGTTGTTCCAGTGCGCGGCCCACCAGCGCGGCGCTGCCCGCAGGCTGGAACGGGTCGGAGGAGGCCGCGCGGGTCATGGGGTCAGCCTAGCGGGGCCGGTCTGACAGAACTGCCACATGCTCCCGGTTCGGCTGGCCGCGCGTGGCGAGAAAGGCCCCCAGCCAGGCGCCCGCCAGATCGAACAGCCAGTCGGTCAGTCCCGCCTCCCGCCCCGGCACGAAGGCCTGGTGCACCTCGTCGGACGCGCCGAACCACACGGCCAGCACCAGCGCCAGCCCGCGCTGCCCGGTCGCGCGCCCCAGGCTGTAGCCCAGCGCCAGGTACGCCGTGAAGTGCGCCGCCCAGTCCAGCGGATGCACCAGGGGCGGGCCGGGCGTGTCCGACTCGGAACTCAGCCACCAGATCGCCGCCATGACGGCCAGGGCGGGGAGCCACCAGAACGGCTGACCCCGGCCCCAGAGCGCGCTCCGGCGCGTCAATGGCCGCCCTGCCCGTGCGCCCCGGCGGGATGCTCCACCAGTTCGATCAGCGTGCCCGCGCCCCACTTGGGATGCAGGAAGGCCACCCGGGTCCCCGCCCGGCCCGGCGCGGGGGTGTCCGACAGGAAGCGCGCGCCCTGCCCGCGCAGCCGCGCCATCTCGGCGTCCAGGTCGGCCACGCGGTAGGCGGTGTGGTGCAGACCGGGGCCGCGCCGCTCCAGAAAGGCCGCGATGGGGCTGTCCGGGTGGGTGGGCGCGAGCAGTTCGATCAGGGTGTCGCCTGCCACGAAGGCGCGGACGCGCACGCCCTGCCCGGCGACCTCCTCATCCGGCCCCTCGGGCGTCAGACCCAGCGCGGTGTAGGGCGCGGCCCCCAGGTCGAGGTCGGGCGTGGCGATGGCGACGTGGTCGAGCAGCATGGCCTTCATAGGCTTCAGGGTAGCGGGCGGGCGTCACGGGTGCATCCGGGCCGCCCGGCGTTCGCGTTTGCGGGCGTACATCCGCGCGTCGGCCGCGCGCAGGGCGGTGGTGGCGTCCGGCGCGTCGCCGGGGACCGTCGCCACCCCCAGCGAGGCCCCGGCGGGATAACCCCTGGCCCGCACGTGCCGCTCGGCTGCCGCCACCAGGTCGACCAGGACCCGCACGGCGGCCTCCGGGGAAGCGGGCCGCAGGTGCAGCAGGGCGTACTCGTCCCCGCCCAGGCGGTAGGCGGCCACGCCGGGAGCGGCGAGCTGCCCGGCGAACTCGCGCAGCAGGTCGTCCCCGCTCGCGTGCCCCCGCTCGTCGTTCACGTGCTTCATGCCGTCGAGGTCCACGACGCCCAGCGCGTACCCCAGCCCCGTCCCGGCCCGCCGCCGTTCGGCCTCATCGAGCGCCTCGTCCAGCGCGCGGCGGTTGCCCAGGCCGGTCAGCGGGTCGGTCTGGGCCGCGCGTTCCAGGCTCCAGACGTACCCCACACGCTCCAGCGCGGTGCCCACGCTGCGGGCCGCAGCTTCCAGAAGGGCGCGCTCCTCGGGGGTCCAGGCGGCCGCGCGGCCCAGGCGGGCGAGGAGCAGGACCGCCTGCCCCTCCCGCGTGCCGCCCAGGTGCAGCCAGGTGGCGCTCCGCAACCCCGCCGCCAGCAGGTACGGGCAGCGTTCCGCCGCCGCCGTGTAGTCGTCGAGAAACACGCGGTCCTGCCCCACCAGCGCCGCCCAGAGGGGGCCGTCCTCCAGCGCGAGACGCTCCCGCAGGATCAGGCCGAACGCCGCGCCGCGCTCCCCCGCGTGGTCGCTCAGCACCGCCGGACCGCCCGGCGTGAGGTGCAGCAGGGCCGACCAGTCCAGGGGCATCCGCGCGTGCAGCAGCGTCAGGGCACGCCGCGCCAGCTCCTGCGGTCCCAGCGGCTCGTTCAGCAGCTCGGCCAGCTCGCGCAGGGTGCGGGCGTGATCGCGCGCCCGGACGAGTTCCCGCGTCCGCCGCCGCAGTTCCAGCTCGTCCATCACCACCGCCGCCAGCAACCGCAGCGTCTCGGCCTGCCCGGGGCCGAAGGGCCGCATCCGGTCGTCGGTCACGGACAGGGCGCCGATGGCGTGCCCGTCCGGCGTGAGCAGCGGCGCGGCCGCGTATAGCACGACCTGTCCCGACCGGACCCCCGGGTGGCCAGCCAGGCGCGGGTCCTGCCGGGCGTCGGGCACCACCAGCACCTCCGTTCCCAGAACCGCCCAGGCGCCCGGGGCCTCGGCGCGGGGCACCTCGCCGCGTGGCCTCCCGAAGCTCGCCTTCTCCCACTGCCGCGACCCGTCCACCAAGGCCACACCCGCCACCGGCACCTCCAGCACATGCGCGGCCAGGCGCGCGAGGCGGTCAAACGCCTCCTCGGGCGGCGTGTCCAGGACCCCGTACCGCGCCAGGGCGGCGAGGCGGGCGGGTTCATCGGGGGGCAGGGGAGCGGCAGGCACGGCCCGGACAGGCTAGCGGACGCCCCCTCACGTCCGGATGACGGGACCTGACGCCGGGTTCATTCCCCCGGTCCCTGAAGGAAGTCTCAATGGGAAGGCTCAATGCGTAGAATCGGACCCGTGAGCCTGCTTGCCCTTCCCGCCGTGCTGGTCGCGTACCTGATCGGCTCGATTCCCGCTGCCGCCTGGGTGGCCCGCCTGAGGGGCGTGGACATCCGCAAGGTCGGCAGCGGCAACAGCGGCGCGACCAACGTGCTGCGCTCGCTCGGCACGGGACCGGCGCTGGCCGTGGCCGTGTTCGACATCCTCAAGGGGGCCATCGCCGTGTGGCTGGCCCATGCGCTGGGGCTTGACCCGGCCTGGGCGGCGCTGTGCGGCGTGGCCGCCGTCATCGGGCACAACTTCAGCCCCTTTCTGGGCTTCCGGGGGGGCAAGGGCGTGGCGACCAGCTTCGGCACCATGCTGGCCCTCGACCCGCTGGTCGGCGGGGGCGCCTTCGTGGTCGGCGCGGCGTGCATCTGGCTCACGCGCCTCGTCTCGGCGGGCAGCATCCTGGGCGCGCTGACCGCCGTGGTCCTGGCGCTGGCCCTGCCGCGCCCCGGCTGGCTGATCCTGACCGTGGCCTTTCTCGCCGCCCTCCTGATCTGGCAGCACCGCGACAACATCCGGCGGCTCCAGGCCGGGAACGAGCGGCGGCTGGGCGAGAAGAAGTGAGGGGAGGGCGGCTGGGCTTCCCGGTCGGACCGCTTATCCTGCTGTTCCCGCCGCTGTCCGCACCCCCACGCCTGCCAGTTCCACACCGAACCGGCGCGAGAGTTCCTGACGCCCCGCGACGGTCAGGCGCACCACCCGGCGTTCGGGAACCCGGACCAGCCAGCCGAGCGCCAGCAACTGCTCCAGCAGAGCCGCGCCCAGGGCCCCTCCGACATGCGGGCGCCGTTCTGTCCGGTCCAGACAGCGGCGGGCAAACAGACGGCGCCCGGTCCCGCATGCCAGGGCGTCCACCCCCAACTCGGCCAGGCCTCGCTCACCCCGCGCCGTCACCTCGAACTCGCGCCCGAGCGGCACGAGCCAACCCCGCTCGACCAGGGCCGCCGTGAGCTTGACCCCGAGTTGCCCCGCCAGATGGTCGTAACAGGTCCGCGCCTCACCGAACTCCACCCCTTCGGCGCTCACCGGACAGCGTGCCCTGGGTGGGGGCGGGGCAAAAGCCGCCAGGTCCTCCAGCAGGCTCGCCGCCTCCGTCCCACTCAGCAAATAGTAGCGGTGGCGCCCCACGCGCTCCACCGTGACCAGCCCCGCCTCGCGGAGTTTGCCCAGATGCTCGCTCGCCGTCTGGGGTTGCACCCCGGCCTGCCAGGCCAGTTCACCGGCAGGCCGCCCCTGCCCGTCCGCCAGCGCGAGGAGGATGGCCGCGCGCGTGGGGTCGCCGATCAGGGCAGCGATCCGCGCGATGCCGCGCGCTTCAACTCCTGGCGGGACTGCTGGCTCCATAGCCCGACTATAGGCGGACAAGGCGGCCTCTCACTTCGGTCAGCACCGCAACGTCCGCCACCCCTGGGGGCCGATAGTCGGGGGCATGCGTTCTCCCGCCCTGCCCCCCACGGAGCTTCGGCTCACGCCCACCGAGCGGAGGCTCATTCTGACCGCCAGCCTGGGCCTCTTTCTCTCGACCCTCGACAGCGGCATCGTGACCGTCGCCCTGCCGTCGCTGGTGGCCTCGCTGCACACCAGCGTGCAGACCGCAGCCTGGACAGCCACGCTCTACCTGCTCACCCTGGCCGTGACCCTCGCGCCGTTCGGACGGCTGGCCGACCGGGTGGGCCGCCTGCGGGTGTATGCCTGGGGGCTGGCGGTGTTCGGCCTGGCCTCCGCCCTGTGCGCGCTGGCACCAACCATCTCCCTGCTGATCGGGGCACGCGGCCTTCAGGGGGTGGGGGCGGCCCTGCTGCAAGCGACCTCCACCGCGCTGATCACCACGCGGATCGGGGCGGCACACCGTCCGGCCGCCCTGGGGACGCTGGGCATGATCCAGGGCCTGGGGCCGGTGCTGGGGCCGAGTGTGGGCGGCCTGCTGCTCTCCACCCTGGGCTGGCCGTGGGTCTTCTGGCTCAATCTGCCCCTGTGCGCCCTGGGATGGTGGGGCACCCGGCGGCTGGCCCCTGACCACCCGAACCCGGCGTCACCCGCGCTCGACTGGGGAGGCAACGCCTTGCTGGGCGGGAGCGTGCTGGGCCTGCTGCTGGCTTTGACAAGCCTGGCGTCCGGCCACAGAATCTGGCTGGCCCCCGCCTGGCTGGTCCTGGGGGCGCTGCTGGCCGCGGCCTTTGTCCGGCGGGAGGGACGTATTCCGGCGCCGCTGCTGCCGCTCGCGGCCTGGCGCAACCCGCGCCTCACCGCGCTCCTGCTCGCCACGGCGGGCCTCGGGACCGCGACCGCAGTCGCTTTTGTGGCCCCGCCCTTCTTGTGGGAAGGCGTGCGGCACCTTCCCCCGTGGCAGGTGGGCTTCTTCGCCCTGTCCGCGCCGCTGGGCCTGGCGATCTTCGCGCGTGTGTCGGGCGCCTGGTTGCCGCGCTCTGGCCCCCGGCGCCTCGCCCTGCTCGGCCTGGCCGTGATGCTGTTCGGGCTGCTGTGCCTCAGCGCGGTCGGGGCCGCCTGGTCACCCTTCCTGGTGGCGGGCTGGCTGTTCGTCTATGGCGTCGGTGCGGGGCTGATGTTACCCGCCGCCGTCTCCGGGATCACCGCCGCGGTCGGACCCAATATGCAGGGCACCATCGGCGCGGTGCAGCGCCTGGTACAGAACCTGGGAATCGCCCTGGGGACGGCAGGGACGGCGGGCCTGCTGGCCTGGCCAGGCAGCAGCGGGACGGTGCAGGCGGTCCGTCTGGCCTTTCTGGCGGCGGCCCTGGTGGTGGCCCTGTGCGTCCTCCTCCTCGGGCGGGCCGATCCGAAGGCGCCGCAGGCGTCAGAGCCAGCCTGGCCCCGCTAACTTCGGGAAAGGCCCAGCCGCCCTCCACACGCCCCAGCCAGCGCGCGCTATGCTGAACCGGTCAAGACAACTGACAAGCCCGGACGGTGGTCAGCCCGTCCGGCCCGGGAGTGTCCATGCCGGTCAGGATTCGGATTTATGGTCAGGAAGCCACCTTCTCGCAGGGCTGCTGGACCTGTGCCGACGACAGCCTCCAGGCGATGCTGGAAGCCCTCGCCGACCCCCGCGCCCTCAGTGCCGAACAGGAACTCGCCCACGCCTGGTACGCCGCCGGTCGCTTCGGCGGCCTGGTCGCCACCGAGCAGGGCTGGGAAGTCGCCCCGCACCCCGAGGCCGAGATCCATATGGCGGACTTCGCCCCGGCGCAACAGCCCGAGCGGGCGGGGTGGCTGTCCTTTTTGCGGAAGAGGCGGTAAACGCTTCCCTAGCCCGCCCCCTTGACCCCCCGGCGCCGGGGGGATACCTTGCCCCCATGCGCCGCCACACGACCATCACTCCGTAGGGCGGCTTTGCGTCAGCAGCCGCCCGCGAAGTCCCGCGTGGCGGATTTTTCTTGAGGAGGCACAGAAGATGCGCGTAGCGATTGTGGGAGCCACCGGTGCGGTCGGACACGAACTCTTGCGGGTGCTGGAGAGCAGCACGCTGAAATTCGACGAGCTGCAACTCTACGCCAGCCCACGTTCGGCGGGCCTGAAACTGCCCTTTGCCGGGCAGGAACTGACGGTACGGGCCACCCCGGAAGGCGCGATTGACGCCGACGTGATCCTGGCCTCGGCGGGCGGGTCCATCAGCAAGGCCCTCGCCCCGGCCTGGGTCGCGGGCGGTGCGGTCGTGATCGACAACTCCAGCGCCTTCCGCTACGAGCCGGACGTGCCGCTGGTCGTGCCCGAGGTGAACGGCGAGGCCGCGCTGAAGCACAAGGGCATCATCGCCAACCCCAACTGCACGACGGCGATTGCGGTCGTGGCGGTCGCGCCCCTGCACCGCGCCTACGGCGTGAAGCGCATGATCGTCAGCACCTACCAGGCGACCAGCGGCGCGGGCCAGAAGGGCATCGAGGAACTGCTGGAGGGCACGCGCGTGGAGCTGGCGGGCGGGCAACCGCAGGCGCAGGTCTTCGCCTACCCGATTCCCTTCAACGTGATCCCGCACATCGACGCCTTCCAGGACAACGGCTACACCAAAGAGGAAATGAAGGTTGTCTGGGAGACGCGCAAGATTCTGGGCGACGACTCGCTGAAGATCGAATGCACCGCCGTCCGCATTCCCACCCTGCGGACCCACAGCGAGGCGATCACGCTGGAACTGGAACGCCCCGCCACGCCCGACGAGGCGCGCGAACTGCTGCGCCAGGCCCCCGGCGTCGAGGTCCGCGACGACCCCGCCGCCAGGCTCTACCCGATGCCCCTCACCGCCACCCGCAAGTACGACGTGGAGGTGGGCCGCATCCGCGCCTCGCTGGTGTTCGACGGCGGCCTGGAGCTGTTTGTGGCGGGCGACCAACTGCTCAAGGGGGCCGCGCTGAATGCCGTGCAGATCGCGGAGTACCTTCAGGCGAAGGGGGCGCTGCGGGGGCGGGTCAGCGGGTAAGGGGGGCAGAGAGCCGGGGGCGACCGGAACATTTCCCCGGTCGCCTTCTCACTTTTGGGGCACACTGGGGGGATGAGGTCGCCTCCTCCCCTTCCGCCCCGGCCCCCGCGCAGGCGTTCGCCCGTGGGGCTGGCGGCATTGCTGGCGCTGCTGCTGGTGGGCGGGGAGTGGGTGCAGGAGTTGACCGATCAGTTCGCGTTCGGCGGGGCGCTGGATCAGTACGGCATCGTGCCGCGTGACCCGGGCAGCCTGTCCCACGTGCTGACCGCCCCCTTTCTGCACGTGGGGTTCGGGCACCTGATCGCCAACACGGTGCCGCTGGCGGTGCTGGCCTTTATGAGCGCCCTGCGCGGCGTGGGGCGCTTTCTGGTGGCGACGCTGGTGATCGTGGTGGTGGGCGGCCTGCTGGTGTGGCTGCTGGGGCGCGGGAACAGCGTGCATCTGGGGGCCAGCGAACTGGTGTTCGGGTACCTGGCCTACCTGCTCGGCGTGGGGTGGTGGGAAAGGACGCCTGCCGCCATCGCCGTGGCAGTCCTGGCCCTCTTCCTGTATGGCGGGGCACTGTGGGGCGTGCTGCCGACCAACCCCATCATCTCCTGGGAATCGCACCTGTTCGGCTTCGTGGCGGGCCTCGTCGCGGCGGCGCTGCTGCACCGAAAGCGCCCGCCGCGTGCGGGTCAGGTCAGCCCGTATGCCCCCCGTTCGAGATTCTGACGGACCCGCCCCACCAGCCGCGACTGCTCGGGCCAGAACAGCGGCGGCACGGCGTCCAGAGGCCACCACTCCAGCCGGAAGCCCGGTTCCAGCGGCGTCTCCCCCACCTCATCTGTCAAGCCGAGAAAGTAGCGCGTGACCTGCCAGCGGGTGCGCGCGTAGTTCTGCCGTTCCAGCACACCGAGGTCGGCCACCAACCGCACGGCCTTCAACCCTGCCTCCTCGCGCAGTTCGCGGTGCAGCGCGGCCTCGTGCGTCTCGCCGGGTTCCAGCCCCCCCTTCGGAAGCTGGCGCTCCTCGCCCGGCTCCACGACCACGGCAACTCGCCAGCCCTCTACATCACGGCGCAGCACCACCGCACCCACACTCGCCCGCTCCGGCAGTCCGTCAGGGCTGGCGTAAAAGGTTTCATCAGGTGGTGGCCGGGTCATCCCCACGCCCTCTGCCTGGGGCCGTCCGCCTTCTGCATCACAGAGTCACCAGCCCGTCTGGCGTCTCCAGCAGCGCCGACAGTTCCGCCTGCGGGGCCTCGCGGACCTCCACCTCGCCCTCGAAATGCAGGGTGTTCAGCAGGGCGCGCAGGGCGTCCGGGTCGGGGGTGCCCAGCGTCAGGCTGTCGAGGCGCACTCCGGCGTCGGGCAGGCGTGCGGGCGGGGGCGGCGTGTGCCAGGTGATCAGGCTGGGCCAGACGCCGCCCCCCGGCAGGGCGCCGTCCACCGGAACGGTCAGCGTCCAGCGGTTCTCGCCGCGCGACAGGTCCAGGGCCTCACCAAAGGGCGCGAGGTCGAGGCCAGCCAGCCCAGGCACCCGCGCGACCCAGTGGATCAGCCGTGGCCCATCCTCCAGCCGCTCGCGCAACTCGGGTGTATCGAGGCCGAACCAGCGCGGGCGGTCGGGAGCGGGAGCCTGCGGATTCACCGCGATCACTTCCAGATACGCGCCGGGGCCGAGCGAGAGCAGCGCGTTATGGGTGCCGAAGCGGGTATGTTCCCCCCCGGGCTGCATCGTGACGCCCAGGCGGCCTTCCAGCCACCTGCGGCCCTCTGCGAGCGTGCGGGCGGCGATCACCAGATGGTCGAGGGTGGCCGGGGTCATGGGTCCAGCATAGGGGCCGGGACCGCTCCCAGAAACGGGACGGACGCCGTGATGGAAAACGACTTCGGCCAGCAGCGGGCACGGGATAGGGTGGGGCCACATGACCGAGGCCGAGTTCCTGCACATCATCCGCCTGAACCCCGTGAACGCCGCGATTCTCGACCGCCTCGCGGAACTGGAGGCCCCGCAGGCGTATCTGGTCGCCGGGGCACTGTTCGGGACCGTGTGGAACGTGCGGAGCGGACAATCGCCGGAAGCGCACATCCGTGACTACGACCTGTTCTACTGGGACGCCGACACCAGCTACGAGGCCGAAGACGCCGTGATCCGCCGCGCCGACACCCTCTTTGCCGACCTTGAGGCCCGCATTGAGGTCCGCAACCAGGCGCGCGTCCACCTGTGGTTCCCACAGAAACACGGCCTGACCCGCCCCCCCCTGCACAGCACCCGCGAGGGCATCGAGCAATTTCTGGTGGAATGCACCTGCGTCGGCGTGGACGAGCGAGGCGAGCTGTACGCCCCCTCCGGCCTGGCCGACCTCGCCGCAGGCCGCCTCCGCCCCAACCCCCGCAACCACACCCCCACCCTCTACGCCGCCAAGGTAGCCGATTACCGCCAACGCTGGCCCTGGCTGAGCGAGATGAAGTCCTGAACCAACACCTTCAGCCCTCCCGCAAAAGCAGAACCTTCCTTCTTTTTTCTTTTCAAACTCTGGAGCAGACGGCCCACACCTGCCTTCCCGCTCCACATTCCAGGCAGCCGAGCCGTTCGGGCCGCAGGCCCGAGGCCTTCCAGGTCAACGGACATGGCGTCGAGGCCGGACACGTCAACGGCCAACACAGCCCCGCCGCCTCAAGGAACCTCTCTTGCCCAGCGCAGCGCCGCTCCCCCCTGCCCCCGGCGGGGGTAGGGGGGCTGGGGGCAACTCGCTACAAGATGCCCTGCCCACCCCCCTCAAGCCATCCTGACCCGGTCCGCCTGCGCCGCGATCTGCCCCGCCGTCCACAGAATCTCCCGGACATGCTCCAGCAGCAGCTCCCCCACGGCCCGCCCGTTCAGCCGCAGCGCCAGTTGCTCCCGGGTCAACACCCGCACCGCCTGCCCCTCCCACTCCGCCAGCCGCGTCAGCCCCGCGTCGTCCGGCGGCCCAGCCGTCCCCGTCACGTGCGCGATGCCCGTCCAGAGGGCACGCTTGCTGCCCGTCAGCCTCGCCACCAGGCCCGCGATACGCGGCGGCGGCTGCCCATCGGCCAGGGCCAGGGCGGCACGGAGGCTGTAATGCGGCCCGTTCTGCGCGTCCGTGAGCAGCCGGGCGAGATCCTGCGGCGACCAGGCCACGGCCACTCACCGCACCAGCCGGAAGGTGTCACCCTCCCGGGCGAGGCGGCCCGCGTCCAGCATCCGGCGCGTCACCGTCCGGGCCTGCTCCTCCGAGAGCGGCGAGGCGGTTTGCAGGTCCCCCAGCGTGAAGCGTCCGCCCTTGCGGTAGGCCAGGCGCAACACCATCCGTTCCTGCACGTCCCCCCGCCCCGCGCGCCCGGCCCGCGACCCGAACGCCCACCACACCAGCCCCGCCACCAGCAGCCCGACCAGCAGCGCGGCGGGCAACATCCGCAGCGCGAAGTCGGGGTCGGCAATCTGCGCCCCCAGGGCCGCAAGGTTGCGGCGCGCCGCCTCCACCTGCGCCGCACCCGCCCCGCTGGCCGCCAGGTCACGCACGTCGCCCCGCTCGCGCAGGTACTGCATCACCCCTCCGGTGTCCCCACGCACATAAAACGCGCTGTAGGCGATCAGGCCAGCACTCAGGCCCGCGATCAGGGTGACGGCGACACGCGGCACGTTCATACGGGCATGGTAACGGCCCGGGCGCAGGCTGTCGGCGCTTCCAGTCACGGTCATCCCTGGCGGGAGAGTTGCGCCTGCCCGTTCCTGCCCGCGGCCCTCTGCCTGTTACCCTACGCCATGACCCTCTTCAGACTGGACGGCAAACACGCGCTCGTCACGGGCGGCAGCAAGGGCATCGGTCTGGCGGCGGCGCACGCGCTGGTGCGGCTGGGCGCCCACGTGACGATTGCGGCGCGGGGGGAGGCGGCCCTGCGGACGGCGGCCGATGCCCTGGGGGCACGCTGCGTGGTGGCCGATGTGGGCACGCCGGAGGGGGTCCGCGCGGCGGTGGAGGCGGCGGGGGCGGCGGGTCCGGTGGACATCCTGGTGAGCAATGCGGGCGGCCCACCCCCCAGCCTGCCCAGCCAAGTGACGGAGGAGGCCTGGCGGCGGGGCTTCGACGTGACCTTTCTCTCGACGGTGCGGCTGGCCGACGCCGTCCTGCCCGGGATGCGGGAGCGCGGGTGGGGCCGCATCATCGCGATCACCAGCCTGACGGTGGAGCGGCCCGCGCTGACGCTGCCGGTCAGCAACGCGCTGCGGGCCGGGGTCACGAACTACCTCCGCACCCTGGCGCTGGAGGTCGCCGCCGACGGCGTGACCTGCAACACCGTCGCGCCCGGCTACACGGCCACCGACCGCCTGCGCGCCCTGCACGCCGACCCCGCCGAGGCCGAGAAGCTCCAGAACCGCATTCCCGCCCGCCGCTTCGGGCAGCCGAACGAGGTGGGCGCGGCGGTCGCCTTTCTGGCGACGAACGAGGCCGGGTACATCACCGGACAGGAGGTGCTGGTGGACGGCGGCTGGGGGATCTGATTAAGAAACGGTGGGGGGAACGGCTGATCCGAAGGGACGGCGCCCGCATAGAAGCAAGGTAGCCACCCGGGGTGTGAGGAGGCACCTGTCCTCTTCATCCTTCGGCGCTACGCTGAAGACCGCAGACCCGCCACGGTGCCCCCACCGGACGGACCCCCCAAGGAGGAACCCTATGTCGCTCGGACCGCTCGAAATCATCCTGATCATCGTCGTCATCGCCCTGGTCTTCGGGGCACGCAAGCTGCCCGAACTCGGCAAGGGGCTGGGGCAGGGCATCAAGGAATACAAGAAGGAAATGCGTGAGCCGGTCGTCCCGCCCGTGACGGACGTGCAGGCCCGCCCCCTCGACCCGGTGACGGGCACGCCCGTGACCACCGAAGTCACCCGGACGGCGGACGGGCGCGTGGTGGAAACCGTCACCGAGCGCGACCACCGCGCGTAAAGGCGGCGCCAGCATGACGCAGGGACAGGACCTCAAGAGCGCGCCGCTGCTCGACCACCTGGAAGAACTCCGCAAGCGCATCATCATCAGCCTGGTCTTCCTGGCGGTTGGGCTGGTCATCGCCTTCCAGTACCGCCTGCAACTGATCGAGCTGGTGAAAGTCCCGCTGCACGCCTCGGAGCAGTACCGGCTGGGCCACGTGACGGTCGTGACCCAGGGCCTGACGGACCAGTTCTTCCTGGCCCTCAACCTGTCGTTCTGGGCGGGCCTCGCGCTGGCGCTGCCCTTTATCCTGTGGCAGGTCTGGGCCTTTATCGCGCCGGGGCTGTACCCCCACGAGCGCAAGTGGGGGCTGCCCTTCATCATCGGCGCCGGGTTGTCTTTCCTGGCGGGGGCCGTCTTCGGATATGAACTGGTCCTGCCCGCGATGGTCGGCTTTCTGCTGGACTTTCTGGCCGGGGCGGTCACGCCGCTGCTGAATCTCCGGGACTATATCGGGACGGTGACCACCTTCCTGGTGGCCTTTGGTCTGGCCTTCGAGCTGCCGATCCTGGCGGTGATCCTCACGCGCATCGGGATCGTGAACCACGTGATGCTCAGGAAGGGCTGGCGCTTCGCGCTGGTGGGCGTGGCCGTGGCCGCCGCCGTCATCACGCCCACGCCCGACCCCGGCAACATGATGCTGGTGGCCGTGCCGCTGTACGCGCTGTACGAACTGGGCGTGCTGCTCTCGCGCGTGTTCCGGGTGGTTCCGGCAGAAGAGGCCCCGGCCATCGGCGCCTGAGGGAAAGACTCCTCACCCAACCCTCTCCCCAGGAGAGGGCTTTTTTTTGACCCCTCTCCCTGGGGAGACTTGCAAAGCTGCGAAGCAGAGGGGCCTGGCGTAGCCAGGGGGTGAGGGGTCCTTGGGCCGCAACCCGGCTAGACTACGCAGGACTTATGGACCCCGTTTTCCTTCAGATCGGCAATTTCACGATTGCCTGGTACGGCGTGCTGATCACGCTGGGCATCGTGGCAGGCGTGTGGGTGGGCACCCGGCTGGCCCGCGAGCGTGGCCTGAACGTGGGCCTCTTCAACGACATGATCCTCTGGATGATCATCTGGGGGCTGGTCGGGGCGCGGCTGCTGTTCGTGGTGACCTCCTGGCACCAGTTCGCGGGCATCCCCTTTCCGCGCGTGCTGCTGGACATCATCAACCTGCGGGCGGGCGGCATCTCCATTCACGGCGGGCTGATCGGCGGGATTCTGGTGCTGATCTACTACACCCGGCGCTACAAGCTCAATTTCTACCAATACGCCGATCTGTGCGTGCCCGGCGTGGCCTTTGGGATCATCGGCGGGCGGATCGGCAACATCATGAACGGCACCGATACGGTGGGCCGGGTGACGGGCTGGCCCATCGGCTACCACTGGCCCGCCTCCGCCCGCGCCTTTCACGAAGGCATGTGCATTCCCAATCCCAACCCGGATATGGACCTCTCCAAGTACTGCCAGGAGATCGGCGGGCAGCTCGTGATGACGGCGCCCGTCCACTTCACGCAGCTCTACGGCGTGATCATCGGCATCATCCTCGCGGTCGCCTCCTACTTCTGGCTGCGCTCGCGCAAGGCGGGCTGGGCCTTCTGGCAGTTCTGGCTGTGGTACTCCATCCTGCGCGCCGGGTGGGAAGAAACCTTCCGCCTCAATCCCCTGCCGCTCAAGACCTATCTCAGCCAGGGCCTCCACGAGCCCGGCATCGGCCTGTGGACCGAAACCCACCTGATCAGCATCCCGCTGATTCTGATCAGCATCTGGATGCTCGTCCGAATCCGCAATCAGCCCGACACGCGCTCAGAGGTGCGGGACGGGCGGCCGGGAGAGACGGCGGGCCGGTAGACCGGGCACCAGATCAAGGCGGGGCGGCAGACACGGGGAAGCGTGTGCGCCGCCCCGCTCGTCTGTAAGACCCCTCACCCCTTGCTTCGCAAGGCCCTCTCCCCTGGTGGAAGAGGGTCAAAAACAAACTCATCTTGACGACAAAGGCTCTAAACCGGGACACCGGCTGTTCAATGCGGGATCACCGGCCCGCCGTCCCCACCTGTCCGGCTTCCCTTACACTGGCCCCGGACAGGTGATTTGCATGACACACACAGAACGTCCGCTGGACGTGGTCATTCTCGCGGCGGGGCAGGGCACCCGCATGAAATCGGCACTGCCGAAGGTGCTGCATCCAGTGGCGGGGCGGCCGATGGTCGCCTGGGCGGTCAAGGCGGCCCGGGAGCTGGGCGCGCGGAACATCGTGGTGGTGACCGGACACGGGGCCGAGCAGGTGGAAACGGCGCTGCAAGGCGCAGGCGTCCGCTTCGCGCGGCAGGAGCAGCAGTCGGGGACCGGGAATGCCTTCCTGGTCGGTGCGGATGCCCTGAAAGGTCAGGGGGACGCCGACGTGCTGGTGCTGTACGGCGACACGCCGCTGCTGCGGCCCGAGACGCTGCGCGCCCTGATCGCCGACCACCACGCGCAGGGGAGCGCCTTCACGATCCTGACGGGCGAGCTGCCCGACGCGACCGGCTATGGCCGCATCCTCCGCGACGCGGAGGGGAACGTGGAGCGCATCGTGGAGGAAAAGGCCGCGACGCCGGAGGAAAAGGCCGTCCGGGAATTCAACTCCGGCGTCTACGTGATGGACGGACGCGCGCCCGAACTCGCGCGGCGGATCACCAACGACAACGCGGCGGGCGAGTATTACCTGACCGACCTGCTGGAACTGTACCGGGGTGAAGGGGCGAAGGTCCGCGCCTTCAAGCTGGCCGATCCCGACGAGGTGATGGGCGCGAACGACCGCACCCAGCTCGCCCAGGCCGAGGGGATCGTGCGCCAACGCATCAACATGGCGCATATGAAGGCCGGGGCCACCTTGCAGGCCCCCGATACCACCTACATCGAGGACACGGTGACGCTGGGCCGCGACGTGACCATCGAGCCGGGCGTGATCCTGCGCGGTCAGACGCGCGTGGCGGACGGCGTGACGGTCGGCGCCTACAGCGTGGTGACCGACAGCGTGCTGGAGGAAGGCGTGGTCGTGAAGCCCCACAGCGTCCTGGAAGGCGCGCAGGTCGGCACGGACAGCGACGTGGGGCCGTTCGCCCGCCTGCGCCCCGGCACGGTGCTGGGGCAGGGCGTCCACATCGGCAACTTCGTGGAGACGAAGAATGCCCGGCTGGACGCGGGCGTGAAGGCCGGGCACCTCGCCTACCTGGGCGACGTGACCATCGGCGCGGAAACGAACGTCGGGGCGGGCACGATTGTCGCCAACTTCGACGGCGTGAACAAACACCAGAGTACCGTCGGCGCGGGCGTCTTCATCGGCAGCAACTCCACCCTGATCGCCCCGCGCGTAATCGGGGACGCCGCCTTTATCGCCGCGGGCAGCGCCGTCCACGAGGACGTGCCGGAAGGCGCGCTGGCGGTCGCGCGCGGCAAGCAGCGTACCCTGGAAGGCTGGTCGCGCCGCTACTGGGGCGGAATGCGCGAGCAGGTGCAGAAGAAGCTGCCGTGGCTGGCGGGGTGGCTGCAA
This sequence comes from Deinococcus metallilatus, assembly GCF_004758605.1. Classification (NCBI taxonomy): domain Bacteria; kingdom Thermotogati; phylum Deinococcota; class Deinococci; order Deinococcales; family Deinococcaceae; genus Deinococcus; species Deinococcus metallilatus. Next base: position 551,288 of record NZ_CP038512.1, on the reverse strand, counting down.
AAGCAGTAAGGGGTGAGTGGGAAGTGGTCAGTGGAGGGACGCCCCACTGACCACTTCTTGTTGTCCCGTTCCTGTGAAATGCTCTCCTTCACTGCAAGACGAGAGCGAGGCGCGGCATCCGCTTTGCCTCAAGATAACGCTTGTTCACAAAGGATGAGCAATCCAAGAAAGCATAGGCGATTTCCGGTACTCGCGCCGAAAACTCCTTAAAATCCGGCACGAGAATAAAAAGGTGTTCTCCCTCTCCGAGTACAAACCGGGACATCCCGTCGTCCTCATCCAGATAGGTGAGGCAATCAATCCAGGCATCCATGTTCCGACCATAGAAGTCGGGAAAGCCAAAGACCTCGGCACATACGTTGTGGAAGCTCGACCAGTCATGGATTCTCGCCGTATTTAACATCGCGTAAGCCATACGGACCTCACAACTCCTCCACTCAATCCCCACCCCGCGCCGCTGCCAGCCCGTCCACGTAGGCCTTGTCGTCCACGCGCTGCACGGTGGGGTTCAGCAGTTGCAGGGTGCCGACGATCATCACCAGCACGCCCAGGACGGCGATGACGGGACCAGGGGGCAGGGTGGTGGAGACGCCGCTGACAAAGGCCATGCCGAGGGGCACGGTAAAGCGGGCGACCATCCGGCGCACGGCGAAGACGCGGCCCTGAAGTTCGCGCGGCACCTGCGCCTGCCAGATGCCCGCGCTGTGCGCCTGCGAGATCGGCATCACGAAGACGGTCAGGGTGAAGGCGGCGGCGGTCAGGTACACGTCACCGGAGAGGCCCATCAGCACCAGGCCCGCGCCCGACACCAGGGTGGGGATCAGGATACCCAGCACCCGCCGCCGCTTCAGTCCGCCCCAAGTGCTGATGGTGAGGCCGCCCAGGAACATGCCCAGGCCGGTCATCGTGTCGATGATGGCGAGGGTGGCCGGGAAGCTCAGGCCGCGTGCCGCGCGGTCTGCCTGCAACGTGAAGGTGGTGATCAGCGTCTGGTAGACCGGAATCGCGGCGGTGGCGAAGTTCACGACGGCGGACCCGATCAGGAGGTACAGCAGGGGCGGGCGGCGCAGCAGGTACGTCCAGCCCAGGCGGGTGTCGGCCTTGAGGTTCGCGGCGGCGCCCCCGTGGTCCTCGGCGGGGGGCGGGCTGGGAATGGCGAGCAATCCGAGAACCAGCGCGGCCAGCAGGAAACTCACGCCGTCCACCAGCAGCGCGAAGGGCACGCCGTCCCGCAGCGAGGCCAGCCAGCCGCTGCCGTGCAGCAGGGTGGGCACGCCGATGAGCAGGGTGGCAATCGTCGGCGCGATCAGGCCGCTGAACTGCCGGGTGGTCTGCATCATGCCGTTGGCGCGGGTGAGCTGCTCTTCGGGCACGATCATCGCGTAGCTGCTCTCCAGCGCGGCCTCGTGGAAGAGGCTCAGCGACTGCGTCGCGATCACGAAGGCCAGCAGCAGCCAGAAGGGCACGACCGCCGCGAACATCAGCGCCGCCATGCCGAGCGTCAGCACGCCGCTCAGCACGTCGCAGACCAGCATGACGCGCTTGCGGTGGGTGCGGTCGGCCACCGAACCGGCAATGGGCGCCAGCACCACCGCCAGCAGCGTCGCGGCGATGGCGAAGGCCCCCAGCGCCAGCGCCAGCGGGGCCTTCTGATCGGGGTGGGGATAGAGCGTCTGCGCGACATACACGTTCAGCGCAAACCACGACACGAAACTGCCGACCTGGCTGACCGACTGCGAACCCCAGAGAGCCAGAAAGGTGCGCCAGCCGCTGGCCGGAGCGCCGGGAAGGTGGGTGGAGGCCATAGACAGGGCAGTCTAAAACGGGTGGTGTGATCGTGCGGACGCAAATCAGCAAGGCCGGGCCTCCGGGTTCCGCCCTTGGCGAAGAGCACCGAAACGTCCTCCTCATCCCGAGCTTGATCACGGGAACTCTCCGTCCCGGACCGGAAAGCTGCTCAGTCCCCCATCCCGGCCTGCGCGACTGGGGCGGGGGTCAGCGGCGTTTCCACGCGGCGGATGACCGGGTTCAGCAGTTGCGCCCCCGCGACCAGCCCCATCAGCAGCCCCGCCCACAGCAGGATGCTGCCCGGCGCATACCGGGCGGCGAGCAGGCCCGCCAGCGCGGTACTGACCGGCGCGGTGAACTGCGCGATCAGGCGGCGCACGCTGAAGACCCGCCCCTGCATGTCGGGCGGCACCTGCGACTGCCAGATCGCCTGCGAGTGCGCGTTCATGATCGGCGTCATCACCCCGAAACAGGCGACAGCGATACAGACGGGCACCAGCAGGCCCAGATGCCCCAGCGCGCCGCTGGCCGCCTGTGCCGTCCCCGCCAGCACCATCGGCACCAGCACGCCCAGCACCCGTCGCCGCTTCAGGCCGCCCCACGCGCTGACCAGCAGGCCGCCCGCCAGACCCCCCGCGCTCATCGCCGTCCAGAGGGTCGCCAGCGCCGCTTCCTGCGAGAGGCCACCGGCCCCCTCGTTCGGCACCAGCGCGAACCGCACCAGCAGGGGATGCAGCACACCCACGCCACTCGTGAGGAGATTGACGGCGGCAAAGGTCAGCAACAGATGCAGCAGCGGCGGGCGCGAGAAGATGAACTTCCACCCGAAGCGCATGTCCTGCCCCAGACTGGGCCGCGGGCCAGCTTCCCGGCGCGGCGGCGAGGGAATCCGCAGCCGCCAGATCACCAGCGCCGCCAGCAGGAACGTTGCCCCGTCGATGGCAAAGGCCAGCGGTACGCCGTCCCGGATGCCCGCCAGCCAGGCCGGACCCCCGCCGGAACGCGCGAGCGCCGGGAGGCCGATCAGCAGCGCGGCCAGCGCGGGACTCAGCAGGCCCGAGAGGCTCCAGATGGTCTGCATCATCCCGTTGGCGCGCGGCAGTTGCGCTCGGGGCACCAGCAGCCCGTAGCTCGTGTCGAAGGCCGACCCGTGAAAGGTGCCGACCAGGCCCAGCGCCGCCGTGTAGGCCACCAGTGCCCAGACCGGGGGGGTGGTCAGCGTCACCAGCGCCACGCCGCCCGCCAGCAGCAGCGCCCCCAGCAGGTCGCAGGTCAGCATGATGCGGCGGCGGTCCCAGCGGTCGGCCAGCGCCCCCGCCAGCGGCGCCCCGAAGATCGCCGCGAAGGTCCACCCCAGCGCCGTCAGCGAGAGCGCCGCCGCCAGTTCCGCCCGCTGCGATTCGAGCGGAAAGCGCGTCTGCGTGAGGTAGATGTTCATGGCGAACCCGCTGAGGCCGCCCCCCAGCACGCTCAGCGCCTGCGATCCCCACAGCCAGAGGAAGGTCCGCCAGCCGTTCGGTGGGGCGTCGGGAGCGGCAGCAGGGGCAGCGTTCATTGCCGTCAGCGTAAGCGGCCCCGGAGGCGCGGAACATACGCCGGATGGCGGGGGCAGCGGGCGCGGGCCGTACCCTGCGGCCATGCTGACCGAGGCCGAGACGCTCACCCCCGAGCTGGAAACGCTGCTGGCCCGCGCGATGTTCCCCCACCCGGAGCGCATCCGCCGCACGTTGGAGGAGTACCGCAGCGACCCGGAGCGGCACGTCTTCGCCTGGGTGATGGACGGGCAACCCGTGAGCGCGGCGGGCCTCCGGCAACACGGGGAGGCGGTGGAGGTGCTGCACCTCGGCACTGCGGCGGGCGAGGAGGGCCGGGGGCACGCGCGGGCGCTGCTGCGTGCCCTGGCCGCCCACCTGAACGCCGCGCCCCTGGTCGCAGAGACGGACGACAATGCGGTGGGCTTCTACCGCCGCGCCGGGTTCGAGGTCACGACCGCCCCGCCGAAGGGAGGCCGTCCGCGTTACCTCTGCACCCTTACCCGTTCCTGAGTTTCTTGCGCTCCTCCACCGCGAGCTTGTCCACCCGCTCGTTCTCGCCGTGACCATTGTGGCCGCGCACCCAGACAAAGGTCAGGGCGTGGGTTCTGGCCTGCGCGATCAGCTCCTCCCAGAGGTCCTGATTCTTGACCGGGTCGCCGCCCGCCGTCTTCCAGCCGTTGCGCTGCCACTTCAGAATCCAGCCGTCGGTGAAGGCTTTGCGGAGGTACTGGCTGTCGGTCACCACCCGAACCTGACAGGGCCGCTTGAGCACCTTCAGCCCTTCGAGCAGGCCGCGCAGTTCCATCCGGTTGTTGGTGGTGTCCCGCTCGTTGCCGCTCAGGACGAGTTCCTTGCCCCGGTAGCGCAGGATGGTGGCCCAGCCGCCGTGCCCGGCCTGGGTGTCGCAGGCGCCGTCGCTGTAGAGGTCTACCTGTTCCCCGGCGACCGGCACCTCCGGCTGGATGCCCGCCTTGATCGGCAACAGGTCGCGGGCGGCGTCCTGTTTTTTCCGTGGAAAGGGCGGCTTGCCGGAGCGCGTCATAACCCCGGAACTGTAGGCAAGGCCGAGCCGTACTGTCAATATGAGCCGCCCGGAACCCCACTTCTCCGGCCACCCCCCGGCCCAGATGGCCGATCCGCGCTTCATCCCCGAGCCGGAGCGGACGCCCGCGCTGGTGATTCACCTCTCGCCGCTGCTGGGGCTGGTGCTGCCTGGCCTGGGGAACGTGCTGGGGCCGCTGGCCGCCTGGCTGGCGTACCGCGACCGCGCCCCGGTGCTCGACGACCAGGGCAAGGAGGCGCTGAATTTCCAGCTCAGCGTGTGGCTGTACTCGGTTCTGGTGGGCCTGCTGTTCCTCGCCCTCTTCAGCCTGGGGTTGATCGGCGGGGCCTTCGGCGCGGCGGCGGGGTCCCCCAACCTGGGTGCCTTCGCTTTCTTCGGCTCGCTGGCCGCCTTCTTCGCCTTCTTCATTCCGGCCAGCCTGGTGCTGTGGGCCTTTCCGCTGGTGGTGATGCTGCTGGCCGTGATCCGGGTGAGCCAGGGGCGGGCGTACCGGTATCCGCTGAGCCTCCGGTTTGTTCGGTGAGGGGCGTGTGGCGCGTGGCCTGTGGCTTGTAGAGAAGCTTCGGCCTCCACTTCAGCCGCTTTTCTTTTTCTCCACAAGCCACGAGCGACAGGCCACAAGCCCTATCCTCTCTCCATGCGAATCATGGCGGTATTTGCACACCCCGACGACGAGATCGGGTGCATCGGGACACTGGCAAAACACGCGGCGCGCGGCGACGAGGTGATGCTGGTCTGGACGACGCTGGGTGAACTGGCGTCGCAGTTCGGGGACGCCCCGCACGAGGAGGTCCGGCGGGTGCGGCGCGAACACGGGGCGTGGGTGGCGAACCGCATCGGCGCGACCTATCACTTCTTCGACATGGGCGACAGCCGCATGACCGGCGGGCGGAACGAGGCGCTGCAACTCGCCCGCCTCTATGCCCACTTCCGCCCCAACGCGGTGATCACCTGGAGTGACGATCACCCCCACCCCGACCACCGCATGACCGCCAAGATCGCCTTTGACGCGATCACGCTGGCCCGCATCCCCAAGATCATCAACGAGTCGGGCGGCGGCGCCGCGATGCCCCCCGCCCCCAACCTGGGCGACGAGGCGGTGGACAGCGGCGAGGACGTGGCCCGCCTGGAGGCGTGGCGTGAGCCGGTGCGCTTTTACCAGTACTACGCCCCCGCCAGCCCCTACCCCGAGGTGTTCGTGGATACCGAAGACACCTTCGAGGCCGCGCAGGACGTGGCCGGGTACTACCGCGACTTCTACAAGTGGGCCTGGAGCGCCGAACAGTTCCGCGAGGGCCGCGCCGCTCTGGGCCGCCTCGCCGGGGTGAAGTACGCCGAGCGGTTCAACCTGCGGGCGGCGCACCTGCACGCGCGGGAATATCTGGACTGAGAGCTTGGGGCATGTGGCCTGTAGAGGCTTGAGCCTGGGCCAGGGCAAAAGCTGGGGCTTGTCCACACGCTACAAGCCACGAGCCACACGCCCTTCCCGCGCTACAGTAGCCCCCGACATGTCCGAAGACATCCACATCAAGCAGAGCATCGTGGTGCGGTCGCGCCCGGACGTGCTGTACCGGCTGGCGCTGGAGCCGAAGCGGCGGGTGGGGTGGGACCCCAATCTGGTCCGGGCCGAGTACGAGGGCGGGGAGGGGCGGCTGGCGAACAACGTGCTGGTGCGCTTCAAGTTCTCGCGGCGGCTGCTCGGCCTGAGCTTCGTCGCCAAGTACGGGCAACTCCAGGCACCGCTGCGCGGCGGCTGGGAGAGCGTGCGGAACGTGGGGCCGCTGGAAAAGCTGACGCAGGGCTGGACCTTCAAGGCCATGCCGGGCGGCACCGAGGTCACGCTGAGCGTGAATGGCCGCGTCCGCTACAGCTGGATTCGCAAACCCGTCGAGCGGATGCTGC
>NZ_CP038512.1:417500-540000 GCF_004758605.1 Deinococcus metallilatus | reverse complement strand
AAGTGACAGGGCAGACGGTAGGCTCCGGGGCGGAACTCCAGTTGGCACCGGCCCGTAGTTGCTCCTGGCATTTCCACTGACCTTCCGCTCTCTCCCCTTTTCAGGAGGCTGCATGTCCGTTCGCTTTTCTCAGAAAGCCCTGTCCCGTCAGGCCCTGTTCCTGACCCTCGCGCTGCTCACGGGGGGTGTCGCCTCGGCACAGACCGCGCCCGCCGCTACCCCGGCCAGCACCGCCCAGGCCCAGCCCGCCCTGCCTGCGGGCGTGACCTTCGTGACCGAGGTGGAGGGCATCCGCGAGTACCGGCTGCGCAATGGGCTGCGGGTGCTGCTGTTCCCCGATACGTCCAAGACGACCTTTACGCTGAACGTGACCTACCTGGTGGGCAGCAAGAACGAGAACTACGGCGAGACGGGGATGGCGCACCTGCTCGAACACATGCTGTTCAAGGGCACGCCGACCAGCGGCAACATCCTGGAGAACCTGGGCAAGCGCGGCGCCGACTTCAACGGCACCACCAGCGAGGACCGCACCAACTACTTCGAGACGCTGACGAACACCGGGGACAACCTCGCCTGGGCCGTGAAGATGGAAGCCGACCGCATGACGCACTCCAAGATCAGCGGTGACGACCTGAAGACCGAGATGACGGTGGTCCGCAACGAGTTCGAGTCCGGCGAGAACAGCCCCTTCGCGTTGCTGTACAAGCAGGTCCGCTCGGTGGCCTACGACTGGCACAACTACGGGAACACCGCCATCGGCAACCGCTCGGATGTGGAGAACGTGCCGGTGGACCGCCTCAAGGCCTTTTATCAGAAGTATTACCAGCCCGACAACGCGGTGGTGACGCTGGCCGGGAACTTCGATCCGGGGCAGGCCCTGGGGCTGATCGCCGCCGAGTTCGGCCCCCTCCGCAAGCCCTGGCGCACGCTGCCGCCGCTCTATACCGTGGAACCCGCCCAGGACGGCGAACGCAGCGTGACGGTGCGCCGGGTGGGCGACCAGCAGATCATCCTGGCGGCCTACCACATGCCCAGCGTGCGGCACCCCGACATGCCCGCCCTGCTGGTGCTCGACCAGATTCTGGCCGACGAACCCGCCGGGCGGCTCTACAAGGCGCTGGTGCAGACCAAACAGGCCACCGCCATCGGCAGCCTGACGAACAGCGCCGACGACCCCGGCCTGCTGATGTACGCGGCGGTGCTGGGCAAGGACGACAACACCGCGCCCGCCCAGGCCACCCTGCTGTCCACCCTGGAAAACGCCAGCAAGACGCCCTTTACCGAGGAGGACGTGGCCCGCGTCCGCACCCGCGTGGTGAGCGGCTACGAGCAACTGCTCGCCAAGCCCGAGACGGTCGGCCTGGCCCTGTCCGAGTACATCGCGGCGGGCGACTGGCGGCTGCTGTTCAAGCTGCGCGACGAGCTGGAAAAGGTGACGCCTGCCGCTGTGCAGCGGGTGGCCGCGACGTACCTCAAACCCACCAACCGCACGCTGGGCCTCTTCGTCCCGACCGCGCAGCCTGACCGGGTGATCGTCGGCCAGGCCCCCAGCGCCGCCGAACTCCTGAAGGGCTACCAGGGCCGCGCCGCCCTTGCGGCGGGGGAGACGATCCCGCCCGAACCCGCCGCCCTCGAAGCCCGCGTGATCCGGGAAAAGGTGGCGGGCGCGGACGTGGCCCTGCTGCCCAAGAAGACGCGCGGCGAGCGGGTGGAGTTCGTGCTGAGCCTCGACTTCGGCAACCCTGACACGGCCCGCAGCGGACAGGACGCCGCCGACTTCATCGCGCCGCTGCTCACGCGCGGGAGCAAAGACCTGACCCGCCAGCAGCTCAACGACCGCCTGGAGGCCCTCAAGACCCAGCTTCAGGTGGACGGGGGCGCGACCGGGGTCACCCTCACCCTCAGCACCGACCGCACCCACCTCCCCGAGGCGCTGGCGCTGGTCCGCAAGGTGCTGCGCGAACCCGTCTTCCCCCAGGCCGACTTTGAGGAGATCAAAAAGGCCGCGCTCGACGACCTGGAAGCGGGGCGCAACGAACCGCAGGCGGTGGCCGGGCGGGCGCTGGCGCGGGTCTTCATGCAGCCGGGGGCCAAGCACGGCGACCTGGGCTACGCGCGCACCCTCGACGAGGCCATCGCGGACACCCGCGCCGTGACGCTGGCGCAGGTGCAGGACTACTACCGCAAGGTGTGGGGGGCGGCCCGCGCGCAGGTGGCGGTCGTGGGCGACTTCGACCCGCAGACTATTCGGGCAGCCCTGCCGGAGCTGCTGGGCGGCTTCAGCAGCGGCGTGCCTTACCAGCGAGTCGTCCTGCCGCTGACCACCCCCAAGGCGCAGGACCTCGTGCTGAACGTGCCCGACAAGGCCAACGCCGTCTACGTGGCGCGGCTGAACTTCCCGCTGCGTGACGACAGCCCCGACTACCCGGCGCTGGCGGTCGCCATGCGCGTCTTCGGCGCAGGCACCGATTCGCGCCTCTTCAACCGCCTGCGGCAGAAAGAGGGCCTGAGCTACGGCGCGGGCGGGAGCGTCAACGTCTCCAGCGAGGACCCCAAGGCCAGCTTCAGCACCTACGCCATCTTCAACCCGGGCGTGACGGGCAAGGTCGCCGCCGCCATGCGCGAGGAACTCGGCCTGGCCCTCCAGAAGGGCTTCACCGCCCAGGAAATCGAGGCCGCCAAGTCCGCCCTGCTGCAAGAAGCCCGCGTGGCCCGCAGCGAGGACGCCAACGTGGCCTCGTCCCTCGCCCGCCAGCTCTACCTGGGCCGCACCTACACCTTCACCGCCGACTTCGAGGCCAGACTGAAGGCGGTCACGCCCCAGATGGCCCAGGACGCGCTGCGGAAATACGTGGACCCGGCGAATCTGGTGGTGGTCCGGGCGGGGACGTTCGGGAAGTGAGGGTCGGCGTGTAGCCTGTAGCTTGTCGCTTGTGGAGGTGGGGGAGGTGTTCCTCCACCTTCTTCTTTGGGAGGATGAAGGACGTGGAGGCGGGAGTTTTTGCTCCTCCCCCCTTGCGGGGGACTGGTACAGCTCGCACCGCGAGAGGCTGGGACTCGCAGAGCCGCTTGCAGCGGGGGGTGGCAGCCGCAGGCTGCCCTCCAAGCACGACTCCAGCCGCCGCCCCACCCCCTTCTGTTCCCTCCACGCCATACGCCACCCGCCCCAGGCCCCATACTCTCCCCCGTGAACCGCGCCGAACTCCTCTCCGACCTCGCCGTGTCGCTGGGGGCGGACGCGGTGGGCTGGGCACCCGCAAACGTCCCGGCGTCGGCAGTGACCGAGTACGCGGCGTGGCTGGCGGCGGGGCGGCACGCGGGGATGGGCTATCTGGAGCGGCAGCTTCCGGCCCGCTCGGACCCCGCGAGCCGTCTGGAGGGCACGGCGAGCGTCCTGGTGCTGGGCGTCTCGCACGCCTTTGCGGACCCCGGTGTGCCTACAGGAGGTGTGCGGGTGGGAAGGGTCGCCCGCTATGCCTGGACCCCCGACTATCACGACCAGCTTCAGCCCGTCCTGACCCGGCTGGAGGAGGAAGCGGCACGGCTGGGGGTGCGGGCGCGGGGCTACGTGGACCACGGACCGGTGATGGAGCGCCTCTTCGCGGCGGAAGCGTTCCTGGGCTGGCGCGGCAAGTCGGGGATGAATATCAGCACGCGGCTGGGCGCCTTCGTGACGCTGGCGGTGCTGTTGACCGACCTGCCGTTCGTGGGGCCACAGGAGGCCCATCCCGACCGCTGCGGGCGCTGCTTCCGCTGCGTGGCGGCCTGCCCCACGAACGCCATCGGGCCGGACCGGGCCATCGACGCGCGGCGCTGCATCTCGTACCTGACCATCGAACACCGGGGGCCGGTGTCGCCCGAACTGCGCGCCGGAATGGGCGACTGGCTCTTCGGCTGCGACATATGCAGCGAGGTCTGCCCCTGGACGCAGAAGGCCGGGCCGCTCGCGCGCCTCCTCCAGCCGGACCCCGAGCTGGCGCACCCCGACCTGGGCGCCTTTTTCGGTGTCAGCGAGCGGCAGTTCGAGCGGCGGTTCGCGGGCACGGCCTTTCTGCGCCCACGCCGCAAGGGCATGGCCCGCAACGCGCTGACGGTCCTGGGCAACACGCGCGACCCGGGGGGCTGGCCGCTCCTGCTGGCCGGAGTGCAGGACCCCGCCTGGGAAGTCCGCGAGGCGGCGGCCTGGGCGCTGGGGCAGTGGGGTGAGGCGGGGCACGTCCGGGCGCTGCTGGACGACCCGCAGGAGACGGTGCGGGAAACGGCCGCCCGCGCGTTGGGCGTCGCTTCATGAGCGGCCTGCCTGGGTGATCGGCCACTCTTTCCGGCCACGCCGCGTGGTGTGGTGAGCCATGGCGAACCTGACCGAGGCGTTCATGCAGGCCCTTCAGACCACCGAGGAAGACGGCGACCCGGCCCCCCTGGTCGCGCTGTTCGCGGACGACGCGACGCTGCAAAATCTCACCACGCAGCTCTGGCGGGGCCAGGAAGGCGCACGTCAGTTCTGGCAGACGTATCTGGACAACTTCCAGACCATCCGCAGCCAGTTCACCCACCACAGCGACGACGGCCACACCGGGTTGATGGAGTGGCAGGCGACCGGCCAACTCGCTGACGGCACCGACATCGCCTACCGGGGCGCGAGCGTGATCGAACACGACGGGCAGAAGGTGAGCGCCTTCCGCACCTACTACGACTCGGCCGCGTTCGTGAAACCGGTGGTGGAGACGGAAGCCTGATGAATTGCTCAAGGCAGGTGAGCAAGCTCTGAACGCCTGACGCCGGGGGAACCCCGCTACCATGCGGGGGATGCGCGCCCGTCCTCCGCTGCCCGCTGTTCTGACCGCCGCCCTGGTGACCCTGGCCCTGATGACCGTCACGGTGACGCCCGCGCGGGCGTCCCTCTCGCCGTCCACACCGGTGTTGCGGCCCGCGGTCACTGCCCGTTATCCACACGACCGCGCGGCCTTCACCGAGGGCCTGCAATACCTGGGGGGCGGCCTGCTGATCGAGAGCACCGGACAGGTCGGGGAATCGGGCGTGCGCCGCTGGGAACTGAAAAGCGGCCGGGTGCTGGCCGAAGTCCCCACCCCCCTTGCCAGTGCCTTCGGGGAGGGGGTAAGCGTTCTGAACGGCGTCGCCTACCACCTCACCTGGCAGTCGGGCGTGGCCTTCGCCCTCGACGCGGCCACCCTGCGTGAGCTGGGGCGCTACCGCTACTCGGGTGAAGGTTGGGGCCTCACGAACGACGGCCGCAGCCTGATCATGAGTGACGGGTCCAGCACCCTGTTCTGGCGCGATCCCAAAACCTTTGCCGTGACCCGCACGCTGCGCGTGACCGACCAGGGCCAGCCGGTCAAGAACCTGAACGAACTGGAATACGTGCAGGGCAGTGTCTACGCCAACATCTGGCTCACCGACCGCATCGCCCGCATCGATCCCAAAACCGGCAACGTGACCGCCTGGCTCGACGTGCAATCCCTGATGCAGGAAGCCAGCACCGACGCCGCCCACAGCGCGCAGCCCCTCACCTTCGACGACGTGTCCAACGGGATCGCCTTCGTGCCCGAGCGCGGCACCCTGCTCCTGACCGGCAAACGCTGGCCCACCGTCTTCGAGGTGAAGGTGCCGGGCATCCGCCCTGAAACCGGGACGACGGGCCGCGCGGGCTCCAGGCGCTGAGGCAGGCACGGGCAGGACCGTCCCGCTCCAGAGAACGCGGCCATAGCGTCCGGCGGTGTCCTCTGCGGCCTTCTTCGTGTTGTCAGGGGAGCCGGGGGCTGGGGCGCAGTGAGGTCAGGCCATCCCAAAAGCAGGGGCCGGGCCGGTTTCTCATCAAGACAACCGGCCGTCTCAGAGAACCTACCGTGACCCGTACTACAGATTAAAGCGGAATCAGTTTCGTACGTTCATGCAGGTCCTCTTAACATTGCTGGGATCGCCTCAGCCCAGAGGAAGCGTGCGTCCCGTTGTTGGCGCTGCGCGAGTTGTTTTGTGCCGCGTCTATCCGCCTGTTCCAGTTGTTTGATTTCCAGGGGTGTATTAGCGGTCATTGATCTTCAACGCCTATATCTGAGCCCCAGAAAGGAGTCTGGCATCTGACTTGAATGGGGCCGTGGCGGTCACGACTTGACCCGCCCGCACGAACCCTGACTGGTTTTGCTTTTCAGTGGCTTTTCTGAATACTCCCGGTCTTGCCTTGGGCCGGGTCGCCCTGTCATCACATCTTGAATCCGTCCTGAAGATGGAAAGGAGCCTCATGTCACGTCCTCCACGAGCTTCCCGTACGGCTGCCGTCCTGAGCCTCCCCCTGCTGCTGGCTGCCTGCGGCGGCACCTCGGCCCCCTCGGCTGCCGAAGAGAGCGCCGCGCCCTCCCCCCTGTTCAGCACGCTCGCCCTGCCGAGCAGTGGGCAGACCTACGCTGTCCTGAACATGTGCTCCGGCAAGGGGCTTGATGTGCAGAACGCCTCCACCGCCAACGGGGCCAGTGTGATGCAGTGGGACTACCAGGGGGGCACCAACCAGCAGTGGACCCTCCAGGCGACCGACAGTGGGTACTTCAAGCTCGTCGCCCGGCACAGCGGCAAGGCGCTGGAAGTCTACGGCTGGGCCACCGCCAACGGCAGCCGGGTGGGGCAGTGGGGGTACGGCGGCGGGACCAACCAGCAATGGAAGTTGGAGGATGTCGGCAACGGGTTTTACGAGCTGATTCCCCGGCACGCCGCGAACATGCGGCTCGACGTGCGCGGCGCGTCCCTCAGCAACGGCGCGCAGGTGCAGATCTACAGTGACAACAACACCTGTGCCCAACGCTGGAAACTCCAACCGACCACCCAGACTTCGGCCCCGCCGCCCACCAGTACGCCCGCCCCGACGCCCGTGCGGATCATGCCGCTGGGGGACTCGATCACGGACGGGTACAACATCCCGGGGGGCTACCGCACCGGACTCTTCCAGAAACTCAGCGCCGCAGGCCTCCCCTTCGATTTCGTCGGCTCCCTCCTCAACGGCCCCGCCGCCCTCCCCGACCGCGACCACGAGGGCCACTCCGGCTGGCGCATCGACGAAATCGCCGCCCAGGTCAACACCTGGCTCGACCAGCAGCAACCCGCCACCACCCTGCTGATGATCGGCACCAACGACATCATCCAGAACCGTGACCCCGCCAACGCCCCCAAACGCCTCGGCGCCCTGCTCGATCAGATGAGTGCCCGCCGTCCCAACATGCTGATTCTGGTGGCGACGCTGCCGCCGTTAGCGGAGGCGGGGCAGAACCGCTGGGTGGGGCAGTACAACGCGGCCTTGCCGGAGGTGGTACGCAGCCGGGCGGCACAGGGGCAGAAGGTGACGCTGGTGGACGTGAATGCGGCGCTGAATGTGGCGGATTTGGCCGATGGGGTACATCCCAACAGCACGGGCTACAGCAAGCTGGCCAACGTCTGGTATCAGGCCCTGCGCTCCACCCCGGGCGCCCTCTCCCCCTGATCCCTGCGGCACTGGGCCGCTCGCTCGCCCTCCCGGGGCCTCCGCTGGCAATCGCGGAGGCCCCGGGGGTCTGATCAATCCCCGCTCAGGTGAGGGGATGACCTGTCCGCCGGGCTTCGGCTCAGCCTGTCCCGCACCGCCTGCCAGATGGCGTCCGCCAGCGCGCCGGGGTCGCGGGTGGCGTCCAGCACCAGGAACCGCCGAGGCGCCTGGGCGGCCAGGGCCAGAAACCCGGCGCGGACCCGCCCATGAAACCCCAGGTCCGCGCGTTCCAGGCGGTCGGGCTGCCCACGTGAGGCCGCCCGCGCCAGCCCCAGCGCCGGATCGAGGTCGAGCAGCACCGTGAGGTCCGGGACCAGCCCGCCCGTCACCTCGCGCGTGAGGGCCGCGAGGAAAGTCGGGTCCAGCCCGCGCCCGGCTCCCTGGTAGGCCAGACTGGAATCGGCATACCGGTCGCACAGGACGGCCTCACCCCGCGCGAGCGCCGGACAGATCACGTTGCCGACGAGTTGCGCGCGGCTGGCGGAATACAGCAGGAACTCGGGCAGCGGGTCGATGTTCAGCAGCGGGTCCAGCAGCACCTCACGGACGCGGGTCCCCAGCGGCGTTCCGCCCGGCTCGCGCGTGACCACGTGCGGCACCCCCGCCTCTGCCAGCCGCGCCGCCAGCCACGCGAGCTGCGTGCTCTTGCCCGCGCCCTCGGGGCCTTCGAAGGAGACGAAGAGGCCGGGCGTCACAGGCCGGTGGGGTGGTGCAGGAACTGCCACGGCAGGCCGAACTCTTCCTCCAGGCGGGCGGCGAGGGCACGCACGCCGAAGACCTCGGTTTCGTAGTGCCCGGCGAAGACCACGTTCACGCCGTACTCGAAGGCGTCATAGAAGTGCTTGTGCTCGGGTTCCCCGGTGAGCAGGGTATCGAGGCCCGCGGCGGCGGCCTCCGCGACCGCACCCGCACCGCTGCCGCTGACGATCCCCAGGCGCTGCACGTTCGGCGGCCCGCCCCCATGCACCAGGCAGATTTCGCCGGTGAGCTTCTGCACCCGGTCCGCGAAGTCCTGCAAACTCTGGGGGAAGGGCAGCTCGCCCGCCAGGCCGATCTTGTGGCCCTGCCAGTCCCCGAAAGGCCGCACCTGCTGGAGGCTCAGCGCGCGGGCGATCATCGCGTTGTTGCCGACCTCGGGGTGGGCATCGAGGGGCAGGTGCGCGGCGTAGAGGTTCAGGTCGGCCATCAGCGCCGTGCGGACCCGCGCCCGGTGCGGCCCGGTGAGGGCGAGCGGCTGTCCCCAGAACAGCCCGTGGTGCACCAGCAGCAGGTCCGCGCCGCTGTCGGCCGCGTCCTGAAGCGTCTTGACGCTGGTATCCACGCTCGCGGCGACCCGCCGGATCACGTCCGTCCCCTCGATCTGGAGGCCATTCAGGCTGGGGTCGGGATAGGCGGCAATGTTGAGGTACTCGTTCAGCCAGCGCACCAGCGTGTCGCGGTCAACTTCGCCGCGCTGGGGCTGGGTGGGGGTGGGGTCCGTCATGGCTGCATTCTAGGCGGGTCACTCAGGGCGCAGCGTTCAGCGGAATGCTTTCGTGCGCCCCCTCCACGACCTCCAGCCGGTTGCCGAAAGGGTCGCGCAGGAACACACGCGACACCCCCGCTTCCGCGTCGGCCCGGCAGGAGATACCGTGGGCCTCACAGTGCGTCTGAAAGGCGGCGAGGTCCAGGCAACGCAGGGCCGGGTGCCCCTTCTCACGCGGCACGAAGTCGGGGGTGACGCCCACATGCAGTTGTCGTCCATCCGGCAGGGCAAACCAGACACCGCCCCGGCCCCGCAGCGCCTCCGGTTTGTGCAGTTCCGGCAACCCCAGGAAGTCAGCGAAAAAGGCCCGCGCCTGTGGTTCGCAGCCCGCAGGCGCCTCGATCTGAACGTGATCCAGCCCGGCAATCAGGGTCGTCATGGGCCGAGCGTAGACCTTCTCGGCGACGCGGCGGCGTCCCTCTCCCGGGAACAACGAAAAAGAACCCCGCGCTGGGCAGGGTTCCCGGGTGGTGGCGATGCCCGGACTTGAACCGGGGACCTAACGATTATGAGTCGTTCGCTCTAACCAGCTGAGCTACATCGCCTGGAAAAGTGCCCCGCGCGAGGCGGGGCCTTTTGGTGGAGCTGAGGGGATTCGAACCCCTGACCTTCTGAATGCCATTCAGACGCGCTCCCAACTGCGCCACAGCCCCGAAGGCCCGGTTAGATTACCAGTGGTCCCCGGGGTTGTCAACGGGCGGCGGGGGACCGCTGGGCCGCGAGTTGCACGTAGCCCTCGATCAGGTGAACCACGACCGGATTGTGCGTGTGGACGCCATGCGCCTCGCCGCTGCCCCCGGCTTCGATAAAGTGGGCGATCACGGCGGCCTCGCCGTCACGGGCGAGCAGGAAGGCCCGCTGGCCCTCGGCGGCGACGGGGGGCAGGCCCTCCAGCGGGGCGCGGTGCAGGTCCACGCCCCGGGGCGTCAGGCGCTCCAGGCGGTCGGCGAGGGCCGTCTCCCCCGCCATGTAGACGCTGCGGCGGGCATTGAGCGTGAGGTCCTCGCACAGGCTGCGGATGGCCGCCTCGCCGTACAGGTGATAGACGGCCTCCGGGGCGGGGTCGGGCGTGAGGCGCGAGAGGTCGCGGTCGAGGGCGCCCAGGCGGTCATCGAAGGCGCGGCGGGCACGGGCCAGGTACTCGCGGGCACTGAGCGGCGCGTACTCCAGGGGATTCTGCCCGACCCGCGCCGCGAGGCCCCGGCCCTCCAGCCGTTCGAGCGTCTCGTAGATCTTGGGGCGGGGAATACCCGCCTGCCGGGCCACCCGGGCAGGCACGGCGCGCCCCAGGGCCAGCAGGGCAGTGTAAGCGCGGGCCTCGTATTCGGTCAGACCCAGCGCTTGGAGGTGAATCACGGCACTCATCTCGTCCCAGCATAAGGGAAAAGGTCAGAATGTAGACCCGACACAACATGGCCCGGCCCCGGTGGGGAACAGTGACGACCGGAAGAGGAACCACCGGACAGGAGGCGGCCCCGGGACAACCTCCGGCGATAGACGATCAGGATACATTTTCAAACTTAAAGTACTTTAGAATCCACTGTGTAGAAACCGGAGCATCCTTCTCCTTCCCTTGCCCACTTCCAGAAATGAGGTTGCCATGCGTCATCTGACCCTTCTGACCGCCCTCGCCCTGACGGCTGGCCTGAGTGCCCAGGCCGCCGCGCCGACGCTGACGCCCGGCGTCCTGAAGATCGCGATGGAGGGCACCTACCCGCCCTTTACCTTCAAGGACGCGCAGGGCCAGCTCACCGGCTTCGACGTGGATATCGCCCGGGCGGTCGCGGCCAAGCTGGGACTGCGCCCCGAGTTCGTGCTGACCGAGTGGAGCGGCATCCTGGCCGGACTCCAGGCGAACAAGTACGACGTGATCGTCAACCAGGTGGGCATCACCCCCGAACGGCAGAAGTCCATCGGCTTCAGCCAGCCGTATGCCTACAGTCGCCCGCAGATCATTGTGCGCAAGAGCGGCAACTTCAGTCCCAAGACGCTCGCGGACCTGAAGGGCAAGCGCGTAGGCGTGGGGCTGGGCAGCAACTTCGAGAAGCAGCTCCGGGACGCGGGGGGCATCAACGTGGTCACGTACCCCGGCGCCCCCGAGTACCTGGCGGACCTGGCCGCTGGCCGCCTGGACGCCGCGTACAACGACCGCCTGCTGGTCGGCTACCTGATCACCAAGGACCGGCTGCCGATCCGGGGCGCCGGGGTGATCGGCCAGCCCGAACCCGTCGGGATCGCCTTCAAGAAGACGAATGCGGCGCTGGGGAACGCGATCAACCGCGCCCTGCTCCAGATCAAAGCGGACGGCACCTATGCCAAGATCAGCCGCAAGTGGTTCGGAGAGGATGTCAGCAAGCCCTGACACCCGTCAGCACCAGGGGGAGGCAGCCGCTCCTGCTTCCCCCTCTTCCTTTGGCGCCCGTTCACAATCCGCCACGAAACCTGTCCCGCTGAGAGAATGCCCCCATGACCGCCGAGCAGTTGCAACTGATCCTCCGGAGTGCCTGGCAGGCCCTGCCGACCCTGCTCGCCGCCGCCCCGATCACGCTGGGCTACGCGCTGGCGGCCATGCTGCTGGGGCTGCCGCTGGCGCTGCTGGTCGCCCTGGCGCGGCTCTCGGGGATCAGGCCGCTCCAGTGGATCAGCGGCGTGTACGTCTCGTTCATCCGCGGCACGCCGCTGCTGGTGCAGATCTTCGTGGTGTATTACGGCCTGCCCTCGTTCGGGATCACCCTCAGCCCCCTGGTGGGCGGCGTGCTGGCGCTGACCTTCAATGCCGCCGCCTACCTCTCCGAGACGATGCGCGCGGCGATCCTGAGCGTGCCGCGCGGCCAGCGCGAAGCGGCCCTCAGCCTGGGCCTGACGCCGGGGCAGACGCTGCGGCTGGTCGTGCTGCCCCAGGCGGCGCGGGTGGCCCTCCCCAGCCTGGGCAATACGCTGATCGGGCTGGTCAAGGACACGTCGCTGGTTTCGGTGATCACGGTGGTCGAACTGCTCCGCAGCGCCCAGCTCGTGATCGCGCGGACCTTCGAGCCGTTCGGGCCGTACCTGGCCGCCGCGCTGATCTACTGGCTGATCAGCAGCCTGCTGGAGCTGGTGCAGCGCCGTCTGGAGGTCCGGCTGTCCCGCCACGGCTGAGGCGGCAGTTGAGGTTGTGGAGAAGGAGGAGAGCGTTCCGGCGTCTCCCAAACAAAGAAAAAACCCCGGCTGAGCCGAGGTGCTGCTGTCGGGCGATCTGGGATTTGAACCCACGACTCTAGGCGTTTAAAGCAAAGAAATACCGTTCCAGAGCGGTTGTTTGACGACCTCACCTCGGCTGGCCCCACGCAGATTGGCGTTGTGGGGGCGACTCTCGCGACCGGACTCGACTCGCCTCTTGATGCAGCTCGGTGTTTCCTCTGTCACTCGTCGGTCAACTCGCCGCGTCCCGAATGGCACAACAAGAAAAAACCCCGGCTCAGCCGAGGTTTCTCTGGTGGGCGGTATAGGATTTGAACCTACGACCCCTCGCGTGTGAAGCGAGTGCTCTACCGCTGAGCTAACCGCCCGTATCGCCGCCCTGTCAAGAAGTGGTGGGCCCTGCCGGATTTGAACCGGCAACCAATCGGTTATGAGCCGACTGCTCTGACCGTTGAGCTAAGAGCCCGGGCCGTGAGCGAGGGGAAGTGTACCAGCGCGGCCGGGGGTTGTCAAACGGGGGTAGAGTGCGGGACATGCAGGTTCTCCATGTGGCGTCGGAAGTGTTTCCCTTCTCGCGGTCGGGGGGCCTGGGCGACGTGCTGGGCGCGCTGCCCGCCGTCCAGGCCCGGCTGGGCGCGGACGTGACCGTGGTGTCTCCCTGGTACGCCTCGCTGTCCGGCACGCCGCAGGAGGTGTGGCGCGGTGAGGTGCCCGGCGCCGGATTGGTCTGGGCCGGTGAGGTGCGGGAGGAGGGGGTGCGGTTCCTGTTCGTGGGGCTGCCCGCGTTCGAGCGGCCCGGCCTGTACCACCCCGACGACGTGGAACGCTTCTGCGCCTTCGGGCGGGCGGTGCTGCCGGTGCTGGAGGCGCTGGAGATCACCCCCGACGTGCTGCATGGGCACGACTGGCAGGCCGGACTGGTCGTGGCCTACGCCCACCTCGCGGGCTGGCGCGCCGCCTTTACCATCCACAACCTCCAGTACCAGGGCCGCTGGAATCTGGCCGAGGCGCGGGAATGGACCGGACTGCCGGACTGGACCTTTGGCCCCGAGGGCGTGGAGTTCTACGGTGACCTGAACCTGATGAAGGCGGGGCTGGTGTTCGCGGAGCAGATCACCACCGTGAGTCCGACCTACGCGCGCGAGATCACCACGCCGCAGTACGGCGAGGGGCTGGAGGGCCTGCTGGTGCGCCTGACGCTGGAAGGCCGCCTGAGCGGGATTCTCAACGGGCTGGACCAGGAACGCTGGGACCCCCGCACCGACCCCGACATCCGCCCGTATGCGGACGCGGCGGGCAAGGCGGCGAACGCGGCCGTCCTGCGCGCGGAGTTCGGGCTGGACGACGCGCCGATCCTGGGCGTGGTGAGCCGCCTCGCGGATCAGAAGGGAATGGACCTGCTGATCATGGCGCTGCCGGAACTGGTGGAACGCTGGAACGTGGTGGTGCTGGGCGGCGGCGATCCCCTCCTGGCGGCAGCCCTGATCGGGTGGGCCTTTCACCCGCGCGTGGCCTTTGCCTCGGGGTTGAATGAACCGCTCGCGCACCGGGTCTATGCGGGCGCGGACGCCTTCGCCATGCCCAGCCGCTTCGAGCCGTGCGGCCTGTCGCAGATGATCGCCATGCGCTACGGGACCCTGCCTGTCGTGCGTGAGACGGGCGGGCTGGTGGACACCGTGCCGCCCAACGTGGGCTTCCGGTTCGCGGACGCGGCGCCGGGGGCGCTGGCCGCCGCCTGCCGCCAAGCGCGGGCCGTCTTTGGGGATCAGGTGGAGTGGCAGGCCCGAATGGCGCGCGGGATGGAACTGAATTTCAGTTGGGAAGGCCCCGCCCGGCAGTACCTCGCCCTGTACCGCAGCCTGTGACCCTCACCTCAGAAAGGCCAGCAGCGCCGCGCTGAATGCTTCCGGCGCCTCCAGGTTCGAGAGGTGCATCGCGCCGGGGATGATCTGCCGCTCGCCGTGCCCCAGTTCCGCAATTTCCCCCGCCAGGTCGGGCGGCGTGAGGTCGTCCTGCTCCCCGACCAGGGCCAGCAGGGGCAGGTTCAGGCGGCGGAGGGTATCCCGCTGGTCGGGCCGCGCCGCCATCGCGCGGAGTGCCCCGGCGATGCCCTGGGGCGTGGCCGCCTCGATCATGGGACGGATGCGGGTGAAGGTTTCGGGGCGGTGTTCCTCGCGGGCCGCCTCGATGATGAAGCCCTTGCCTTCCTTCAGCACGCGCTCGGCCTGCTGACGGCGGTCTTTCTGCTTCTCCTCGTCGTCCGCGCGGGCGGAGGTGTCGGCCAGCACGGCGCGGGCGAAGCGCTCCGGGGCCTGCGCCAGCAGTTCCAGAGCGAGGTAGCCCCCCATGCTGAGGCCGACGAGCAAGGTGGGGTCGGGCGGCAGCGTCTTCAGCAGATCGCGGGCGGTGTCCGCGAGGGAAGTAATCGCTCCCTCTTCCCCGCCGAAACCGGGCAGGTTGGGGGCGAGGACGGTCAGGCCCGCCGCCTCCAGCGCGGCTTTCTGGTCCTCCCACATGGCGGCGGAGAGGGGGTAGGCGTGGAGGAAGAGGACGGTGCGGGGGCGGCCTTCGGTCATGGGGACAGGGTGGCGATGAGCGATGAGCTTTTAGCAGTGAACCGGCTATCACAGGCTTTAGTGTTCGCCTCAGCCTTCTTGTTCAGAGCTGATCGCCCACTGCGCCTCCCCCCGCCGCGCTAGCATCCCGGACGTGAATCTCGCGGTCGTCCTCGTCTCTCCCAAAACGCCCGGCAACATCGGGGCGGCGGCCCGCGCGATGCTGAACATGGGGGCCAGTGACCTGCGGATCGTCGCGCCGCGGTGCGATCCCCTCGATTCTCAGGCCGTGGCGATGGCGGTCCACGCCGCCGATCTGCTGCGAAGTGCGCGCATCTACCCCACCCTGCGCGAGGCGCTGGCCGACCGGGACGTGAGCGTGGGCACCTCCGCCCGCCTCCGCGCCGACCTGCCCCCGCCCCGGCATCCGGCCCAGGTGCGCCCGCTGGTGCGCGCGGCCGCCGCCCCCGCGCTGGTCTTCGGCCCGGAGGAGACGGGGCTGGTCAACAGCGATCTGGAGCAGTGTCAGGTGACGGTGCGCGTCCCGACCGCCGAGTACGCCAGCCTGAATCTCGCGCAGGCGGTGCTGCTGGTGTGCTACGAGTTCCTCCAGGCACAGGATGAACCCCCGGCCTACGACCGCAAGACCGCCACCCGCGAAGAGATGGAAGCGATGTACGGCCACCTGCATGACACGATGGAACTGATCGGCTACACCGACGCCGTGCGCGCCCGCCACACGCTGCGGCTGTGGCGTGCGATGCTCGACCGCGCATTGATGAGCAGCGCCGAGAGCCGCCTCTTCCGGGGCTTTCTGCGGCAGGTGAAGTGGAAGGTGGAGGACGCGGCCCGGCGGGGAACAGGGGCGGGGCGGGGCGGGGACGCGGTGGAGTGAGGCTCATTCCTTCTGCCGTGCCATCCGCCTGAGCCACCAGGACACCAACCACAGAATCAGTACGAGGGCCAGAAGGCAGGCGGGGGCAAATGGGTCATTCCCCCAGTTGAATAAGGTCCGGTCCAGCAGCCAGAACAGCCCGCTGAAGACCAGCAGAATCAGCGCGAGGGCACGCGCGGCCCGGCTCCACAGCAGGAAGAGGTCTTCCATGCCTCATCCTCTTTCAGCCGTAATGGTAGCGCCCTTGCAGAAAATCAATTCTCGTGTCGCGGACGAGGTAGATCAGACGGTGTTCTTCGGTGAGACGGCGGGACCAGATGTTCGGGCCGAGGTACTTGAGGGGTTCAGGCTTGCCCAGCCCGCCGAAGGGGTCGCGCAGAACGAGTTCGACCAACCGCAGGAGGCGCAGGGCCGTCTTGCGGTCCGTCTGCACCCAGTAGGTCAGGTCCTCGATGAACTCCGGCTGGAAGACCGCCACACGCGCCGTTTCATTCGCCATCCAGCCCCACCCTCCGGACCAGTTCCGCCGGGGTGAGGCTTTCCCCCTCGTCCGCAAGGGCGCGCTGGAGGGCAGACAGGAGGCGGCGGGCGTTCGCGGGTGAGCGCAGTAGGTGTGCGCTTTCCTGAAGGCTGCGGAGTTCGTCGGCGGCGATCAGGGCCACACTTTCTCGCCCCCGGCGTTCGATGATCACCGTCTCGCGGTCATTCACAGCACGGTCCATCAGGGAGGCGAGTTCAGCCCGTGCCTGGGTGTAGGTCCGTTCGATCATGGACTTATTGTACAGCTTCCCTGTACATCTTCGTGGCTTTCAGACCCGCCCCACGGTTCCCCGGACCCGTGTCCCTAGACTGTCTCCCATGACCGACTCGTCCGCCTCGCTGTCCACTCCGCCGCCCCCAGCTCCGCGCGGGGTGCCGCTGTCGGACCGGGTGAAGCTGGTCCGGAACCTGCTGCCGCCCCTCATCGTGCTGGTGGTGGCGGTGGTGGAGTTCGTGATCGCGCAACTGCGGAACCCCGTCGCGGAGGTCTGGGCGCATCTGCTGTTCTACGGACTGGTCGGCCCGGCGGTGACTTTTTTTACCGTGGAATGGATCGCGGAAGGCACCCGCGCCCGGGAGCGGGCCGAACGGGAACTGCGCGTGACCTATGCCCGGCTGAGTGCCTCGCACGGGCAGCTCCAGGCCGTGCAGGAACTGATGCGCGACCTGACGGACGCCCCCGATATGGGCGCGGTCGTGGAAGTCGCGGCGCGCGGCGCGGTGCGGGCGACCGGGGCCACCCACGCGACCCTGACCGTACCGGGCGGCCTGAGCGGCTCGGCCTCCGGGGAGACGCCCGCCGCCCCGGGCACGGAACTGTATCCGCTGCGGGTCGGGATTCCGGGGGGCGGGGCGCTCGCGCTGCACTTCGACACGCCGCCCACGCCGGAAACCCAGACGCTCGCGCAGGCGCTGGCCGCCGAGGTGGCGACCGGGGTGGAGGCCGCGCGGCAGCGGACCCTCGACCTGATGACGCTCTACAGCGTGGACCAGTCCATCCGCGCCGAGCGCAACATGCGCCGCCTGCTCGCCCGCGTGACCCGCAACATGGCCGAGCGGGTGCAGGCGGGCGCGCGGGCCGCCTACCTGAGCGACCAGGACGGCGTGTTGCGGCTGGAATACGCCCAGCACGCGGGCGGCGAGAGCAGCAGCAGCGGCGCGCTGGCCCCGGCCTTCGTGGGGCGGGTGGCGCAGGCGGACACGCCCCTGGTGGCGAGCGCCCAGGAGGCCGCCGAGGTGTTCCCCGAGGCAAAAAGTGCCCTGGGCTTCCCGATGCGCGACGAGGAGGGGCTGGTCGGCGTGCTGGTGCTGGGGGACGCCCGCCCCGACGCCTTCGAGGGCGCCCGCCTGCCGCTGCTGGCCCTGCTGGCCGCCCAGGCCGCGCTGGGGGTCCGCAACGCCCGCGCCTACCTGTACTCCGAAGAACTGGCGATCAGCGACGAACGCGCCCGGATCGCCCGCGAGATTCACGACGGCGTGGCGCAGTCGCTGGCCTTCTGCGCCCTGAAGCTCGACCTGGTGGCCCGCCAGCTCCACAGCGACCCGGATAAGGCGGAAGCGGAGGTGAAGGCCGCCACCGCCCTGCTGCGCGAGCAGATCCGCGAGGTGCGGCGCTCGATCTTCGCGCTGCGCCCGATTGACCTCGAACGCTACGGGCTGCTGGAAACGGTGCGGCGTTACGTGGAGGACTTCGGCCAGCAGAACAACCTCCGCTCCACCCTGAATGTGACCGGGGACATCCACCTCGCGCCGGGGGACGAAGCGGTGGTGTTCCGTATCCTGCAAGAGAGCCTGAACAACGTCGCCAAGCACGCCCGCGCCCGCGAGGTCACAGTGACGCTGCACGGCGGCGAGCGCGTCACGCTGCGCGTGCAGGACGACGGCGCGGGCTTCGATCCGGAACAGGTGTCGGGCCGCGTCAGCAGCGCCGGGGGCCTGGGCCTGATGCAGATGCGCGAGCGCGTCGAGAGCCGGGGCGGGAATTACCGCGTGCTGAGCAGCCCCGGTCACGGGACGCTGGTGGAGGCGGAAGTGCCGCAGGCGTGAGGGAGCTTTCAGCTCTCAGCCGTCAGCAAGAAGAGCTTTTGCTGACGGCTGAGAGCTGATGGCTGACCGCTCATTCCTCTCCCCCAACACCTCCCGCACTGGCGGCGGCATCGGCGCCCGTGCTCCAGGCGACCTGCATCACGTCAAGACCGGCGTGGGCAAGAGGTGGAGGCAACTGCCTTTCAACCGTCGCACCACAGAGCAGGGGGCGCTCACCCAGCGGCGGCGCCCCCTGCTGCACAAGTGCTGCGCTCCTTCAGTCCGTCGCCCCGGCCCGCTGCCCTTCTACACGCGCTGCGGCCTTGCGCCCGGCGAGAGGCCGTTCGGGCATCAGCAGCGTGACCAGGAAGGCCACCGCGACCAGCACGCCCGCGATCAGGAAGACGTGGTCAATCGCGCCCGCCATCACGCCGCGCAGGGCCGTCAGGATGGGGGCGATGAGGTCGGCATGGCCCAGGCGGGTCAGAGCCGCCTCCAGTTGTCCGGTCGCCTGTGGGCTGGACAGCACGTTCGGGTTGGCGATGGCGTCCTGCATCGGCGCGGGGAGCCGGGCCGCTTCGGACGGCAGCTTCGCGGCGAGGTTCTGCGCCAGTTGCGCGTTCACCAGGGCGCCGAACAGGCTGACCGCCAGCGTGCCGCCGATCTGCCGGAAGAACTGGTTGCCGCTGGTGGCGCTGCCGAGCTGGTCACGCGGAGAAGCGTTCTGCACGGCGAGCGTGAGCTGGCTGTTCACCGGGCCGAGGCCCAGACCCAGCAGCACCATCAGCCCGACGGCGATCCACAGCGGCGTCGTGGTGCCCAGCGTGGTGCTGAGCAGCAGGGCGGCGGTGGCGATCAGCGCGCCGCCCATGATCAGCACCTTGTAGCGCCCGGTGCGGCTGACGATCTGCCCGCTGAGGGTGCTGGTCACGATCAGGCCGAACATCAGCGGCGTCAGGGCCAGGCCGCTGCCGCTGGCGCTGCTGCCCCGCACGCCCTGCATGTAGAGCGGCAGGTACAGGATCGCGGCGTACATCCCCGCGCTGGTCAGGAACCCCGCCAGATTCGCCAGCGAGATCGCCGGGTCACGCAGCAGCCGCAGGTTCAGGATGGGCTGTTCCTGATGACGGCTGTGCCAGACGTACCACCCGCCGAGCGCCAGCGTGGCGGCCAGCAGCCCCAGGATGCGGGCGCTGCCCCAGGCATAGGTGCCGCCACCCCAGGAGAGCGCGAGCGTGAGCGTGACGACCGTGCCCGCGAGCAGCAGCGCCCCCAGCGCGTCGAAGTGGCGGTGCGTGCGGGGGCCGGTGGGCGCGGGCATCCGGAAGAAGCGGCCCACGAAGTACAGGGCCAGCAGCGCGAACGGCACGTTCACGAAGAACACGCTGCGCCAGCCCAGGTGGTCGGTCAGAAAGCCCCCCACCAGCGGCCCCACCACGCTGCTGATGCCCCACACTGCGCCGGTATACCCCTGGTAGCGTCCGCGTTCGATGGGCGTGAAGAGGTCGGCAATCGCCGTGAAGCTCATCGCCATCAGCATGCCGCCGCCGATGCCCTGGAAGGCACGCAGCGCGATCAGTTGCCCCATGCTCTGCACGAACCCCAGCAGCACGCTGCCGAGGGCGAACACGACGATGCCCAGCAGGATCAGTGGGCGGCGACCATAGCGGTCGCTGATCGTGCCGACGATGGGGACGGTAATGGTCGTGGCGAGCGAGTAGGCCGTGAAGGCCCAGGCGTACAGGTGAAAGCCGCCCAGGTCCGAGATCACGCGCGGCATCGCGCTGCCCACCACCGTCATGTTCAGGCTGGAGAGGAACAGCACCGTCAGGATGCCGATGAAGGCCAGGATTTTGTCGCGCTGGGAGAGGCCTGAGGCGGTCATGCGCTCACCTCCTCACGGGGCAGCTTCGCCTGGGACAGGGCGA
The DNA here is from genome assembly GCF_004758605.1 of Deinococcus metallilatus. NCBI lineage: Bacteria > Thermotogati > Deinococcota > Deinococci > Deinococcales > Deinococcaceae > Deinococcus > Deinococcus metallilatus. Next base: position 519,827 of record NZ_CP038512.1, on the reverse strand, counting down.
GGCTCGCTTCCAGGTTCTCCAGCGCGGTCAGGGCCGCGCGAACCCGGGCGGGCGGCAGGTGACCGAAGTGCGAATGCACGATCTCGCGGGCGGCCGCGCGGGTGCGGGCGCGGGCTGCCTCGCCCGCCGGGGTCAGCCGCAGCCGCTGCTTGCGGAGGTCGGTGGGGTCGGAGACGCGCTCCAGCAGGCCCTGTCCGGCCAGCTTCGTCACGATGCGGGTGACGGTGGGCGCGGGCAGGCGGTGGTGCTCGGCAACGGCACCGGGCGTGTCGAAGCCGTCCATCACCGCCCCCAGCACCAGCACTTCCTTGGTGTTGAGGTTCACGGCCTGTTCCAGAGGCTCGTCGAGCGCCTGCCGGAACTGCCGCGAGAGCCGCAACGTCTGGCGCACCAGCGTGTACAGCTCATCGGAGGGGGAAAGAGGTGGAGTCATTTCAATCGAAATTATTTCACCTGGAAGGATGTGTTTGGTTCATCCTCCCGTTACTCTTTGGGGAACACGCGCAGGCCCTCCAATCCGTCCAGTTGTTCGGAGAGACACGCGCGCCTCACGAGATGCGCCTCCAACACCCCCGGCAACCAGGACAGGCAGTCTCCGGGCAGGGCGTCGGGCGCGAACCAGGCCACCTCCGACGCTTCCGGCGTGGGACGCGGGGTGCCTTCCCACCGTTCTGTCGCGAACAGGAAATCGGCGCCCGTCACGCCTCCGAGGTCATAGCGGCTGACGCCCAGAAACCGCAGGTCCGCCGGATTCACCCGCAGGCCCACTTCTTCCCACGTTTCGCGCGCCGCCGCCTCGGCCAGCCCTTCCCCCCGCTCCACGTGGCCGCCCGGCAGGTCCCAGAGGCCCGCTCCGTAGGCAACGCCCGCGCGTCTTCCCAGCAGCACGCGCCCCTCACGGTCCCGAAGAATCAGCCAGGCGATCAGGTGAAAGGTCATGGGTCAGGGTAACCGCCCGGGCCGACTCGCCAGCAGCCCGGTCACGAACGTCAACCCCGTGCAGGCGATCAGGAACCCCAGCGGCGCACTCCAACCGCCCGTCCAGTCATGCAGGGCGCCGAAGATGAAGGGGCCGGTCGCGGCCAGCAGATACCCGAAGCCCTGCGCCAGCGCCGAGAGCTGCGGCACCTGCGCCGGGTGCGCCGCCCGCTGCGCGATCAGGACCAGCGCCAGCGGGAAGGTACTCCCGCACCCCGCCCCCAGCAGCAGAATCCAGACCAGCGGCCACTGCGGCGCCAGCAGCAGCCCCAGCAGCCCCCCGCCGATCAGGGCGGCCGCGCCCAGCACCAGCGGGAAGGGGTTCCACAGCCGCGCGGCCAGGATCGGCACCACCAGCGTGAAGGGGAGCTGCACGATATTCCCGGCAGAGAGCAGCAGGCCGCTCGCGGCGGCACTCAGGCCGTGGTCCTGAAGCACGCGCGGCAGCCAGGTCAGCCAGGTGAAGAACACCAGCCCCTGAAACCCCATGAAGAGGGTGACGGGCAGGGCGTAGGGGTTGCGCCATACCGGCGGCCCCTCCACCGCGAGCCGCGCGTGCGTCTGCCGCCCGAACAGCGCGGGGAGCCAGGCCAGCACGCCCGCCACCGCCAGCCACACCCATATGCCCAGCGAGGCCCGCCACGACCCGCCCAGCGCCGTCCGCAGCGGCACCGCCAGCCCCGACGCCAGCGCCGCCCCACTCACCACCGCCAGCGTGTACACCCCGGTCATCAGGCCCACCCGTTCCGGGAAGTCGCGCTTGACCAGGCTGGGCAGCAGCACGTTGACGATGGCGATGCCCGCGCCGACCAGCACCGTTCCCAGCAGAATCCACGGCAGACTCGGCCCCACCCGCAGCAGCGCCCCCACGCCGATCACGGCGGTGCTGATCAGGATCACCGTCTCCGAACTGCGCCGCCGCGTGAGGAGGGGCGCCAGCGGCGCGAGCAGGCCCCAGCACAGCAGCGGAATCGTCGTCAGCAGGCTGACGGTCGCCGCGTTCACCCGCAACTCGGATTGAATCTGTGCCAGCAGCGGCCCGAACCCGGCGATGGTGGGCCGCAGGTTGAGCGCCACCACCACGATGCCCAGGATCAGCCAGGCTCGCGGCGTGCTTTTCCAGCGGGCAGGCTCCGGCGGTTGCCCTCCCTGTGGTCTGGCCGGTTGACTGGTGTCCTGTGGAGTGGAATGCATGGTCCTCCCGCCGCTGGCGCCGTTCCCTGTGTAGAGGTCACTCCATCATGCCCTTCCCGGTGCCCGGCCGTCACCACTGACCACTGCGACTTGTTCCGCTGACCAGGCTTGATACGCGGTGTGAGCGCGGCCGCTGACGTTCTTTTGCCGCGCTGCTATTGTGTCTTTCGCGTCACCGGGGGTGCCCACGCACGAGTGCCAGAACGGCCAAGGGCGGGGCTGAGACACACCCCAGGAACCTGATCCGGGTCATACCGGCGGAGGGAGCGTGATGCGCGGGCCCCGGGGACACCGGGCGACCCGTGTGCGCCTGCCCCTTCGTGACGCGAGGGGGAATTTTTATGTTGAGGAATGCACTGCTGCTCGGCCTGCTGCTGGCGGGCGCGGCCCAGGCCCAGAGCGCCCCGACCACCCTGACGGTCATCACCCACGATTCCTTCGACCTGGACAAGAAGCTGGTCGCGCAGTTCGAGAAGGCGAACAACGCCCGCGTGCGCTTCGTGAAGGGCGGCGACGCCGGGGAACTGCTGAACCGCCTGATCCTGACCCGCCGCGCCCCGCTTGCCGACGTGGTGTACGGCCTGGACAACACGCTGCTGCCCCGCGCCCGCCAGTTCGGCCTGCTGGAAGCGTACAAATCCCCGGCCCTGGCGAAGGTGCCCGCCGCCTACCGCCTGGACGACGCGGGCCTGCTCGACACCGTGGATTATGGCTTCGTGGCGCTCAACTATGACCGCGCCTGGTTCCAGAAGTCGGGCCTGCCCCTGCCCCGAACGCTCGACGACCTGAAAAAGCCGCAGTACGCGCGCCTGACCGTCGTCCCCTCCCCGGCGACCAGCAGCCCCGGCCTGGCCTTTTTGCTCGCCACCGTGAACCACTTCGGTGAGGCGGGCGCGTGGGAATGGTGGCGCGAGGCGCGCCTGGGAGGCCTCAAGGTCACGCGCGGCTGGTCCGACGCCTACGAAAAGGACTTCAGCAAGAACGGCGGCAAGTACCCCATCGTCCTGAGCTACGCCAGCAGCCCCGCCGCCGAGGTGTTCTACGCCGACGGCTACGACCCCAGGAAGCTCCCGGCGCAGGCCCCGACCGGTAACCTCTTCCTGCCCGGGAGCACCTTCCTGCAACTGGAAGGCGCAGGCGTTCTGAAGGGGGCGAAGCAGCCCCAGCTCGCCCGCAAGTTCGTGGACTTCATGCTGAGCGCCCCCGTCCAGGCCGACATCCCCACCCGCATGTGGGTCTATCCCGCCGTGAGCGGCATCCCCCTCGACCCCGTCTTCAAGTTCGCCCAGCAGCCCGACGTGACGCCCGTCAAGCCCGGCCTGCTCGCCAACCCGCAGCGGCTGGTGGACGCCTGGGTAAACAACGTGCTGCGGGCGCGTTGAGTCGGCCCGGGGGATCACCTCTTCCCCATGCCTCTCTGCCGTGTGCAGGGGGGCTTTTTTGCGCTAGGCTTTTAGACCAAGACCAAAATTCTCAGCTTCGGCGTTCCCACGGAGGTCCGCATGTCTGACCCTACTCCGCTCACCCCCCGGCAGCGGCGCACGCTCGCGGCCCTGATGGACACCTACCTGCCCGCGCTGAAGGGCCGCCCCGACCCCCACGGCTTTTTCGCCACGTCCGCCAGTGACACCGGCGCCCCGGCCGCCGCTGAGGCCCTGATCGCGGAGTTGCCGCGGGCCGACCGGGCGGGCCTGCTGGAGCTGCTCGACGGGCTGGCCTTTTTCTCCCGGCTGCACCGCGCGCCGTTGAAGGTCCGGGAAGGGGTGCTGAACGCCGTTGCTGCGCGGAACGCGCGGGCCGCCGGGGGCCTGACGGCGCTGCGCCGACTCACGCTGATGCTGGGCTACGCCGTGACCGACGGGCAGGGGCGGAATCCTTTCTGGCCACAGTTCGGCTACAGCGGCCCTTTGGGAGCGGAGGCCCGCACCACACCCGACCTGCCGAACACCGAGCCGGAAGACGGGGCGGTCCTCACGGCGGATGTGGTCGTGATCGGCTCGGGCGCGGGCGGCGGCGTGATCGCCGGGGAACTGAGTGCGCGGGGCCTGAAGGTCACGGTGCTGGAGGCCGGACGGCAGTACCCGGACGCCGACCTGGGCCGCTCGGAACTGTGGGCCTACCGGCACCTGTACTGGCGCGGCGGCCCGGCCGCGACCGCCGACGGCAACGTCTCGCTCCTCGCGGGGCAGACGGTGGGCGGCGGCACCACCGTCAACTGGATGAACTGCGTCCGCACCCCCCCCGAGGTGCGGGAGGAATGGGCCAGGGCCGGGCTGCGGGGGCTGGACACCGCCGAATTCGACGGCCACCTCGACGCGGTGATGCGGCGCCTCCAGGCGAACAACGAATGCAGCGAGTTCAACGGCACGCATCAGCGCATGATTGAGGGGGCTATGCGGCTGGGCTATTCCTTCCAGCGGGCCTACCGCAACGCGGACCCGCGCCTGCACGATCCCCGGCACGCCGGACACTGCGGGTTCGGGGACGCCACCGGCAGCAAGCAGAGCACCGCCAGGACCTATCTGAAAGATGCCCTGGAGCGCGGCGCCACGCTGATCGAGGGCGCTGCTGCCGGGCGCATCCTGACCGCAGGGGGGCACGCCACCGGGGTGGAGGTCACCCTGCACACCCGGACAGGCGAGCGGCGGCACTTCACGGTGAGGGCGCCGCAGGTCGTGGTCGCGGGTGGGGCGCTGGAAACGCCCGCCCTGCTGCGGCGCTCCGGCATCGGCGGCCCGGCGGTGGGCGAGTTCCTGCACCTGCATCCCTGCGGCGCCGTGGTCGGCGTCTTCGACCACGACCAGCAGAACTGGTGGGGCGCGACCCAGGGGGCCATCGTGGACGAATTCGGGGGACGCCGGGACGGGTACGGCTACCTGATCGAAACCATCCAGTACACCACCGGCCTGTCCGCCGCCGCCAGTGCCTGGCAGGACGCCGTCACCCACAAGGAACGCATGGCACGTCACGCGAACACCGTGACCCTGATTCACCTCACCCGGGACCGGGGCTCCGGGCGCGTCACGCTGGATGAGGGCGGACAGGCACGCGTGACCTACAGCGTCAGCGACCCGCTGGACGTGGAGAATTTCTTCCACGGGCAGGCCAGCGTCGCCCGCCTCCTGGCCACCGCCGGGGCGCACACCATCTACACGCTGCACGACCGCGCCGCGCCCTGGCACGCCGGGCAGGACCTCGAAGCCCGCCTGCGGGAGTGGCGGGCGCTGCCGCTGGGCGCAGGCGGGCACGCGGTGTTCAGCGCCCACCAGATGGGCACCGCCCGTATGGGCCTGGACCCCGCCACCAGCGTCGCTGGCCCGGAAGGCGAGTTGCACGACATCCAGGGCGTCTGGGTCGGTGACACCAGCGCCTTTCCCACCTCCTCCGGCGCGAACCCGATGATCACCTGCATGGCCCTGGCGCGGCGCACGGCGCAGTTCATCGCCGCGAAGGCCAGCGTGGGCCAGCTCACCTGAGAGCGGGCGCAGCTCTGCCCCTGCACCCCGGCGCCCGCCGAATGCGTCTGCTTTCGCCTATGCTGGGCCGCGCGATGCTGCCGCCTGCCTTTCTCCAGCCGATCCCGCCGTCCCTGGTGAAGTGGGCCTACGAGTTGCGGCGCGGTGACGGAACGGCTGGGTTCAGGCCGTGAAGCCTTCCCGCCTGCGCGGCTGGCTTCTGGCCCTCCCCCCGGTCCTCTTCATCCTGTTGCTGCTGGTGCTGCCGCTGGGCCGCACCCTGGCCGAGGGCGGCGTGAACCTGGGGGTCTGGCGCGACCCCTACTTCCTGGGACGGCTGGCCTGGACGGTGGGGCAGGCGACCGTGACGGCCCTGATCGCGCTGGCGGTGGGCGGTCCCCTCGCCTACCTGCTGTCGCGCTACGCGGTGCCGGGCAAGGCGCTGCTGTTGCGCCTGCTGCTGCTGCCCTTCGTGACACCGACGCTGGTGGCGGTGCTGGGCCTCACCGCCCTGCTGGGGCCGCGCGGCTGGCTGACCGGGCCGCTGGGCCTCGACCTGGACGGCACGCCCGCCCTGCTGATCCTGGGAAACCTCTTTTTCAACCTGCCGGTGATGGTGCGGCTGGGCTACGGCGGCTTCTCGCGGGTGCCGCCCAATCTGATCGGCGCGGCGCGGACGCTGGGCGCGTCGGGGCTGCGGGCGGCGCTGACAGTGGCCCTGCCGCTGGCGCTGCCGGGCCTCGCGGCGGGGTTCATCCTGGTGTTCCTGTACTCGGCGCTGAGTTTCGGGCTGCCGCTGGCGCTGGGAGGCGAGCGGTACGCGACGCTGGAGGTAGAAATCTACACCCTGACCGCCTACCAGCTCCGGCTGAGCGAGGCCAGCGCCCTCATCGCGGGGCAACTCGTGCTGACGCTGGCCGCGACTTGGGCGTATGTGGGCCTGACTCGCGGCGGAGTTGGGGTGCCCGCGCCCAGTCTGCCCGGTGCGCGGGGCGGAGCGGCGGTCCTGCTCTGGACCCTCGTCACCGCCGTGGTGCTGATCTGCTTCGGGCCATTGCTGGCCGTGGTGGGGCGCGGTCTGCTGGGGTCGGGCGGGCCGACGCTGGGGTACTGGCGGGGCGTCCTCACCGATCCGGACACGCCGCTGCTGCTGGGAAACACCGTCCGTTTCGGGCTGCTGGCGCTGGTGGGCGCGGCGCTGCTCGGCACGCTCCACGCGGTCGGCGCGTGGCTGGCGCGGTCGCGCACCCTCGATCTGCTCTCGCTGCTGCCACTGATGGTGTCGCCGGTCAGCCTGGCGGTGGGCTATCTGCTGGCCTACCCGGCATTGTCGGCCACGCTGCCGATGCTGATCGCGGCGTACACGCTGCTGGGATTTCCGCTGGTCACCCGCAGCCTGCTGCCCGCGCTGCGCGCCCTGCCGCCGCGCACGCTGGAAGCGGCCCGCACCCTGGGGGCCGGTCCCCTCGCGGCGCACCGCACGGTCACGCTACCCCTCACGCTCCCGGCGCTGCGGGGGGGCGCGGCGCTGGCCCTCGCCACCGTCCTGGGCGAGTTCGGCGCGACGCTGGTGCTGACGCGGCCCGAGTGGGCGACCCTGAGCGTCGGCCTCTACGCACGCCTGGGCCGCCCCGGCGAGCGCAACCTGGGCGAAGCCTGCGCGCTGGCCACCGTGCTGCTGCTCCTCGCCGCCCTCAGCTTCACCCTGCTGGACGGCGGCGAGGGGGAAGTGACGTAATAGAAATGTCATACACTGTCAGACGAGAGGTGCAAGATGCGTGTGAAACTCAGCAAGCACGGCAACAGCCTGGGCTTCGTGGTGCCCGCCAGCGTGGTGCGGGAAGGCGGGCTGGAGGCGGGGCAGGAATATGAGCTGGAGCTGGCGGAAAATGGCGGGTTGCGCCTCCTGCCCAGCCACCGCCCCGTCTGGCGACCCGATATCAGTCTTGATGAACTGCTGGCAGGCTTGCCAGAGGAACCCCTGAAGTACGAGGACATCCCCGAGTACAGACCGGTGGGCCGGGAGCTGGACTGGTGAACGCCCCGGAGAGGGGACAACTGACCTGGGTGTCCTTTGACCCCAGTCTGGGCCATGAGCAGGGAGGTCGCCGCCCGGCCCTGGTGGTGAGCAATACCCGTTACAACGAGCGGACTGGACTCATGATCTGTATGCCGGTCACATCGCGGGCAAAAGGGTATACCTCGGAAATCGCGCTCCCCGAGACGCTGATCACCCGGGGCGTGGTGCTGGCCTCACACATTTACACGCTGGACTGGCAGGCGCGCGACGTTCAGGCGATTGAAGACGTTCCCCCCGAGGTTCTGGCGGCAGCCCTGCAACGCCTGGCCGTCATTCTTCTCCAATGATCCCAGCCGCCCTCGCCCTTCACCACCTTTCCAAACACTTCGGGCCGACCGTAGCGGTGGACGACGTGTCCCTCAACGTTGGCGCGGGCGAAACCGTCGCGCTCCTCGGCCCCAGCGGTTGTGGCAAGAGCACCGTGCTGCGCTGCGTGGCGGGTCTGGAACGCCCGGATGCGGGCCGCATCTGCATCGGAGGCCGGGACGTGACCACCCTCCCGCCGGAAGCGCGGCACGTCGGGCTGGTGTTTCAGGATTACGCCCTCTTCCCGCACCTGAGCGTGCTGGGCAACGTCGTCTACGGTCCCCGGATGCGCGGCGCGGGGCGGGCGGAAGCCCAGAGGCGGGCGCGGGAGGCGCTGGCCCTGGTCGGTCTGGAGCCGCTGGCGGGGCGCCGGACCACCGAACTCTCGGGCGGGCAGGCGCAGCGGGTGGCCCTGGCACGGGCGGTGGCGACGGGTGCGCCGCTGCTGCTGCTCGACGAGCCGCTCAGCAACCTGGACGAGCAGCTCCGGGCGCGGCTCAGGGGCGACCTGCGCGAGTTGTTCGCGCGGCTGCGGGCGGGCGTGCTGCTGGTCACCCACGACCAGCGGGAGGCGCTGGCGGTGGCCTCGCGCGTGGCGGTGATGCGCGCGGGGCGGCTGGTGCAGGTGGGCGCGGCCCAGGAGGTGTTCGCCCGGCCCGCGACCGCCTGGGTGGCGGCCTTCCTGGGGCACGCGAACGTGCTGCCGGGGCCGGACGGCCTGGCCCGCCTCATTCCCGAGGACGCCGTGCGGCTGGGCGTGGGAGACGCCTTTGCGGTCACGGCGCGGCAGACGACCGACACCGGGACCGAAGTGACCGTGGCGCACCCCCTCGGCCCCCTCACGCTGCACCTGAGCGCGCGAGAGGCGGAGGACATCCACGCGCAGACGCTGCGCCTGACCGTGGACCCGGCCCGCGTGCTGACGCTCCCCGATGACCGGGAGAGGCCGTGACCGCCTGGCTGCTGGTCGGCGGCCGCCTGGTCGTGACGCCCGCGCTGCTGGCCCTCCCCCGCCCCGACTTCGTGGTGGCCGCCGACGGGGGAGGAAGGCACGCGGCGGCGCTGGGCGTGCGGGTGGATGCCTGGGTGGGCGACTTCGATTCGTCGGACGGCCTGCACCTGAACGCTCCCCGCGAGGTCCACCCGGCCGCCAAGGACGAGACGGACGCCGAACTCGCCGTGCGCGCTGCCCGCGAGCGGGGCGCCACCGAACTGATCTTCCTGGGCGCTTTCGGGGGCCGTTTCGACCATACGGCGGCGCTGGCCCTGGGCAGCCTGCGCCTCGCGCGGGAGGGACTCGGGATCATCCTGCACAGTGGCGACGAGAGCGGGTACCCCCTCCTCCCCGGCGCGGACGTGCGCCTCGACCTGCCACCCGGTACGACCCTCAGCGTGCTCGCCGTCAGCGACCTGCACGCCCTGAGCCTCAGCGGCACCCGCTGGCCCCTCCACGACGCGGACGTCCCGCTGGGCAGCGGCTGGACGGTCAGCAACGAGGCGGCAGGCGGCCCAGTCACCGCCTCGCTTCAGCAGGGGCTGGCACTGGTCACGGTGCTGTGGCCTGCTGGGTAGCAGACCGGTCAGAGCGTGTCTGAACAGAAGGCTTGAAGATTCCGACGGACCTCTGACGCCAGGCCCCTCACCCCCACCCGGCCTCTCGCGGTGCGAGCTGTGCCAGTCTCCTCAAGACGCCTGATGTGCAAGGCAGGCCGGGCAAGCAGGAGCATTTTTCTTGTTTGGTACGAGGGCGAGCTTCGCTTGCCGCCCCTCTCCCCAACCCTGCCAGTCCCCCGCAAGGAGCTGAGTGATGCATGTCAGTCTCTGATCAAGAAGAAACGACGTGTGGAGCGATAAAGAAACTCCTCCCCCTTGAGGGGGGAGGTTGGGTGGGGGTGAACGGGCCGGGCATAGAGAGGCCAATGGATGACCGAATGCCTGGCCCGTTTTGAGGGCAGCCTGGCGGCTGCCACCCCCCTCCCAGCCTCCCCCGCAAGGGGGGAGGAGCAGCAAACGCAAGACGCCTTGACCCCAGCCAAAGCTGAAGCGCCCTATCGTTTGTCTTTTCAAAATTCTGGAGGGGATGGCCAAGTTCCACCTTCCCAGTGTGCAGGCCTAGCACAGGAGCTTTTGGGCCGCAGGCCCGCAGCCGCCCGGTGGAGATCAACAAGTTCCAGGCAGGAACCGTCACTGCCCAACACAAAGCCGCCGCTCAACGAGTCCCCCTTTGCCGAGCGCAGCGGAAAGCTCCCCCTGCCCCCGGCGGGGGGGAGGGGGCTGGGGGGTGGGGGGAATGCCTTCCAACTCTACCGCCCCACCAGGGCAGCCCGCCTTTCCAACTTGCCGCACAGAGAGAAGGGGCTGCCTCCCACCCGCCCCTCCTTCTCCGAACCCTTCCTGTCAGGGTGTGGGCGGGCAGGCCGCCACACCAGTCCGCACGCCGCGAGTGAAGCGGCAGCCGTAGTTGGGATCAGCGACGGTGGCCGGGGTCAGCACATCGTCCCCGGCAGGCTTCACCCCCGTTTTCTGCCAGGTCACCAGATCGTTGAACGCCTCCACGATCTCAGGCCCGGTGAACTCGCAGTGCCCGGCCGCGCGGATGGCCCGCTGCACCAGGCGGTCGCCGTTGCCGTTCGCCAGCGCGGCCAGGCGGTACTTCTGCTGATGCGCGAACGGCACGTAGAAGTCGCCCAGGGTGTGCATGGTCAGCACCGGCACGCTGAATTCACCGTTGATGCGGGGAATCCAGCGCAGGCCGCCGGGACGCGCGGCATTCGCGTTCGGATCGGCCTTCACCCGCAGGATGGCGTTGTTGAAAGCCACCTCGGCGGGCGTGGGGGTGGCCCCGGTCGTCCAGCGGTACATGACACCCACGTTGCCGTAATAGTTCTTGTTCAGGATGCCGTTCACCGTCCCGTCGGAGCCGCCCGTGCTGAACACCGCGTTCTGGTAGGCCGCGAGGCGGAAGCCCTGCTCGAAGACGGGACGGTTCCCGCCGGTGAGGTTGCGGGCGATCTCGCGCAGCTTCGTGCCCTGCCCGGCGTTTTCCTGCCAGATGGGGCCAGACGTGTCGGTGAACAGCGCGGCCTTGATGTCGGGCAAGATGGCCTGGTAGTCGGACTGCGGGTAGCTCTGGGCACCCAGCCCGGCGAGTTGCGCGGCGGCCAGCGTGTAGTCGCCCAGCCACTGGAACTCGTACTCCTCGTCCATCACGCCGCACAGTGGCAGGGCGGCGGCGTAATTGACCTTGTTGCGCTCGTTGTCGAGCGTTTCCTTCTCGACGGCGGCCCCGGCGATATGCCCGCCCATCGACACGCCCATGATCAGGTACTTGCTCGGCGCGGCGTACTTTCCGCCCGTCAGGCTGCCGAAGGCCAGCGCCAGCGCGTTGGTGTCCTCCACCCCGGCCCGCACGTCGTAGTAGTTGGCGGAATAGCTGCTGGCCGCCCAGGCGTACCCCTGGCTAAGCAGGGACTGGCGGATGGAGGGGGGCCCGACCGTCAGGTTCTCGCCCGTGCCCGCGTAGCCGTGCGCGTACATCACCAGCGTGCCGTTCCAGTTGTCCGGCACCTCGATCAGGTAACTCGCTGGCCCCTGAAGCCCCGCGTACTGCCCCTTGTAGAGGGTCGCGCCGGGCACCGAGGCAAGGGTTGGCTCCACCGCCTTGAAGGTCCGCGTGTCCTGCGCGCGTGTCTCGGCGGCGGGCGTGGGCGTGGTACTGCAACTGGCCAGCGCCAGGCCGCAGCCGAGCAGGGTCAGGGCGTGGACGGGACGGACGGACCAACGGCTCTTCGTACCGGTCATGAGGCCTCCAGCAAAAGAAGGGGAAGGCGGGCTGGGCACAGACGCACAGCCGGGCAGAACCACGCTCATCACTCGCTCAGGGAGAAAACATCCGTATTTAAGGGCGCCCGTGGGGTCCGTGTCAACCCACTGTGTCAACCCAATGGGCGGTGCCTTTCCGCCGGGAACCCCGTCCCCCCTCCCCTCGTACTCTGGAGGCATGAGACGACGTGGAACGGGTTGCGGTTGCCTGGGGTGTGGGGGCGGCACCCTGCTGGTGCTGGTGGTGCTGGGGGCGCTGGCGTGGTTCCTGGTGATCCAGCCCGCCCGGGCCTTTCTGGAGTCCTGGCGCACGCCCGCCCAGACGCAGACGCAAACGCAGACCCAGACAGGCAGCGGGACAGGCACAGCGTCACCCACTCTGCCCGGCAACGGCACCGTCACCCCGCCCACGCCCACCGGCAACGTGAACGCGCCGGTCACCCAGGCGGACGTGCAGCGGTTCGTGCGAGTGCGCCGCGATATCCGGACCGCGCTGGGAGATAGTTTCACGGGCCTCCAGCAGGTCTGGACCGAAATCCAGAACGGGCAAACGCCCAATGTCCTGACGGTCGTCGGTGTGCTGCGCGACGCGGGCAGCGCCATTGGCCGCGCCCGTCAGGCCGAGGCCGCCGCCCTGGCCCGCGAAGGCCTCAGCCCCGAACGCTACGCGGTCATCCGCAGCACCGTGAACCGTGCCCTGGGCGTCCCCAATGTGGACTTCGCCCGCGCCGCCGAGGCGCTCCAGCAGGGCCGCTTCCCCGACCTGAACACCACCGTCCAGACCGCCACCCCCGAAGAACGCGCCCTGGTCGCGCCTTACCGCACCGAGTTGACCGAGACGGCGGCGTTGGGGCTGCTGGGGCTCTAGGGGCAGCCATCCGCAGGGAACGCGAACGCTGGGGCTTTCCCTGCTTTTCTCGTGTCAGTCTTCCGGGCCGCGACCCCGGGGCCTTCGAGTAGGGCAGGCAGGGCAGCGAAGCCGGATACGTCAGCGGAGCAGGCGTCCTCAGCGGGGGTCAGGCCTTTCACCTCGGCACCCACCCAAAGTGTCGCTTCCCTCCCCGCGTGCCCTCATCAGGTTGCCGTAAGGTGGGCGGCATGACGACGCAGTCCCTTCCTTCCACCACCCGGTCCGAGGCGCTGTTCGCCCGCGCCAAGGCCGTGACCCCCGGCGGCGTGAACAGCCCGGTCCGCGCCTTCAAGAGCGTGGGCGGCACCCCGCGCTTCATCCGCGAGGCCCACGGCGCGTACCTGACGGACGTGGACGGCAACCGCCTGCTGGACTACATCGGCTCCTGGGGACCGATGATCCTGGGCCACGATCACCCGGCGGTGCGGGAGGCGGTCGCGGCGGCCCTCACGCGCGGCACCAGCTTCGGCGCCCCCAGTGATGGCGAGGTGCGCCTGGCCGAGACGGTCACGCGCCTAACCGGGGTGGACCGCGTGCGCTTCGTGAACAGCGGCACCGAGGCCACCATGAGCGCCCTGCGGCTGGCCCGGGGCTTTACCGGACGCAAGTACATCGTGAAGTTCCGCGGCAACTACCACGGCCACGCCGACGGCCTGCTGGTGGAGGCAGGCAGCGGCCTGCTGACGAACACGGAAGGGACGCTGGGCCAGGCCGCCCCCAGCAGCGCGGGTGTGCCCGAGGAATACGCCCGGCTGACGCTGGTCAGCGAGTACAACGCCCCTGCGGCGCTGGACGCCCTGCTGGCGGAGCGCGGCCACGAGATCGCGGCGGTGATCTTCGAGCCGGTGGTGGGCAATGCGGGCGTGCTGATTCCCACGCCGGAATTCCTGGCCGCCCTGCACCGTGTCCGCGACCGGGGCGCCCTCCTGATCGTGGACGAGGTGATGACCGGCTTCCGCCTCTCGCTGCGCGGCGCGACGGGCCTGCTGGGCCTGACGCCCGACCTGACCTGCTGGGGCAAGATCATCGGCGGCGGCCTGCCGGTGGGCGCCTACGGTGGGCGCGCGGACGTGATGGACTTCGTCTCGCCCCAGGGGCCGGTGTACCAGGCGGGCACCCTGAGCGGGAACCCCCTGGCGATGGCGGCGGGCCTCGCCACGCTGGAGGTGCTGGAGGGTGACCCCGGCATCTACACGCGGCTGGAAGCCTACACGGCGGAACTGGCCGCGGGCCTGAAGGCAGCGGCGCAGAGAGCGGGCGTGCCCCTCAGCGTGAACCAGATCGGTTCGATGCTGACGGCCTTTCATCAGGAAGCACCGGACGGCTCCATCCGCACCTATACGGACGCGGCGCGCAGCGATACCGGGGCCTTTGCCGCCTGGTTCCAGCAGATGCTTGGTCAGGGCATCTACTGGGCGCCCTCTCAATTCGAGAGCATTTTCGTCAGTGCCGCCCATACCGGCGCGGAACTGAACGCGACGCTGGACGCCGCCCATACCGCTTATGCCTACCTGGGAGGAAACGCATGACGCAGCTTCAGCAGTCCCGAGACGTGGTTCGTGTCCTGAAGGAGAACAAGGTCATCGCGGTGGTCGGCTTTCACCACGACCCGATGAAGCCCGCCTATTACGTGCCGGAGTACATGCACCGTCAGGGCTACACCATCATCCCCGTGAACCCGGCGCTGGCGGCCCGCGGCCAGAGCTTCTTCGGCCACAGGGCGGTGGCCACTCTGGCCGAGATCACCGTGCCCGTAGACGTGGTGGAGATTTTCCGCCGCAGCGACAAGGTGCGCGACCACCTGAACGACATCCTGAACATGCGCCCCCCGCCGAAAGTCGTGTGGATGCAACTGGGCATCCGCGACGAGGCCACCGCCCGCACCCTCACCCAGCACGGCATCGACGTGATTCAGGACCGCTGCATGCTGGCAGACCACCGGGCGCTGTTGTAGGGAGCGGTCAGCTTTCAGCAATCAGCCGTCAGCAAGGAGGGCTTGGAGCCATAACCTCTGAGGTCTGAATCCATCAGAACACCAGAGCATTTGTGCTCGCCATCCGGCTCAGCCTCAAAGCTCATGTCCCCTACGGCTGACGGCTGAAAGCTCCTACAGCAGGATCACCTCCACCTCCTCCCCCGCCTGCACCGCTCCCCCCTCCGGCACCACCACCAGCGCATTCGCGTCACTCAGCGACCGCAGCACCCCGCTCCCCTGCTTCCCGTAGTCATACACCTGCCCCTCGCGCAGAACCCCGCGCCAGAAGGCGGTCTTGTCCGGCAGGCCGCGAAAGGGTGTGGCCGCACGCAGCCGGAGCGTCTGCACCGGTTGCCCCGTCAGCGCCGGGCGGACGATCACCTGAAACACGACCAGGCTGCTGACCGGATTGCCCGGCAGGCCGAACACGGGGAGGCCATTCCAGCCGCCCAGCAGCGCGGGTCCGCCGGGCCGCATCCGCACCTTCCAGAAGGCGACCCGGCCCCGCTCCAAGAGCAGATCCCGCATGAAGTCATAGCGGCCCATGCTCACGCCCCCGCTGGTGAGTAGTACGTCCGCCCCTCCCGCCGCCTCGATGGCCCGCGCGAGTGCCTCCGGGCTGTCTGGCGCGTGGCCGAGGGGCAGCACCTCACAGCCGCACTCTTCCAGCATCGCGTGCAGCCCGTAGCGGTTGCTGTCGTACACCTGGCCGGGCCGGAGAGGCCGCCCGGGTTCGATCACCTCGTCTCCCGTGGAGAGGAGCGCGACCCGCGGGCGGCGGCGGACCGGAACCTCAGCGTGACCGAGGGCTGCCGCCAGCGCCACACGAGCTGGAGTCAGCAGGACACCCGGCCGCAGCACGGCCTCCCCCACCCGGAAATCGCCGCCCTCCTGCCGCACGTCCGCCGCACTGGCGGGCCGGGCGAGCAGGACATGGTCCGGGCCGTCATCCCTGAGCTGCTCGACCGGACCGATGGCGTCCGTGCCGCTCGGGAGGGGCGCACCTGTGTAAATCCGGACGCACTCGCCGGAGCCGACCGTCCCCACGAAGGGCACGCCCGCCCGGCTCTCCCCCACCACCCGGAGCCGGACGGGTGCGCCGGGCGTGGCGGTCAGCGTATCCGCCTCCCGGGTGGCGATGCCGTCGAGAGCACTCTCGGTGGCACTGGGGTGGCTGACGAGGGCCTGAAGGTCGGCGGCCAGGGTTCGCCCGCGTGCCCGGGCCAGCGGTACGGTTTCGGTCCCGGGGTCGGGCAGCAGCGCGGCCAGCAGCGCGCGCGCCTGCTGAACGCTGACGTGCATGGGGAAGTCGGGGCGGATGGAGGTCATAGGGGCAGCATAGGCCCAGGCGGGACAGCTCCATCGGTTAAGCGTTGGGTCAGGCGTGGCATCCCGCTTACCGGCAGATGAGAGGGTAGACTCCTAGGGCAAGCCCGAGATTTCCCGAAGCCCTCAAGGAACGGAGAACGCACATGAACATCACCCAGGACAAGGTCGTCGAACTCGATTACGTGCTCAAGGTGGACGGCGAGGTCGTGGACCGCAGCGAGCCGGGCGATCCCCTCGTCTACCTGCACGGCCACAGCAACATCATCCCGGGCCTGGAACGCGCTCTGGAAGGCAAGAAGGCCGGGGACAGCCTGCACGTGACCGTCCAGCCCGAGGACGGCTACGGCGAGCGCGACGAGGACAACGTCGAAACCCTAGACCGCAGCGACTTCGACGACGAGGTGGAGGTGGGCGCCACCTACTACGCCCAGGCCGAAGACGGCAGCGTGCTGCCCTTCACCGTCGTGGGCGTCGAGGGTGACCAGGTGCAGGTGGACTTCAACCCCCCGCTGGCCGGACAGGTCCTCAACTTCGACGTGACCGTGCGGAACGTCCGCGACGCCACGCCCGAGGAACTGGAACACGGGCACGCGCACGCGGCGGGGATGCACGAGCACGAGTGAAGGGGTGAGTGGTTAGGCGTTCGTGGAAAAAGAGGAAGGTGGGCTACTCCAGCCAGAGTGCCCCACCTTCTTTTTTGGCTGATAGTTGAACGCTCCCCTACACCCGCGCCGCTGCCCGCTCCGCCAGCACGTCCACCAGATGGGCGCGGTACTCGGGGCTGGCGAAGCGGTCACCGAGGAGATTGCCCGGGTCCACCAGTCCCGTTCCGACCGGCTGACCGCTGTTGAGGCGTTCTTCCAGCGTGGGCAGGCGCTCGGCCTTCTCGCCCGCCCCAGTGTAGGCGGCGCGAATCTGGCCGTTCGCGTCCCGGACGACGGCCACGCCGACAATCGCGTAGTGGCTGGCCGGGTGCTTGAACTTCTCGTAGGCGCTCGCCTGGACCGTGGCCGGAATGCGGATGTGGGTCAGGAGTTCGCCAGGCTGCACCGCGCTCTCGAACATGCCCAGGAACATCTGATCGGCGGGGACGACGCGCTCGCCCTGTGGCCCACGGATCACGAACTCCGCGCCAAGGGCGAGGGCCGCCGCCGGGTAGTCCGCGCTGGGGTCGGCGTGCGCCAGCGACCCGCCGATGGTGCCCCGGTTGCGGACCATCGGGTCCCCGACCTCGTAGGCCACCTCGGGAAAGAGCGGCAGGTCAGAACGCAATACGTCCGCGTGCGTGGTCATCGCGCCCACCACGAACCAGTCCCCCTCGCGCCGGATGCCCTTCAGTTCCTCGATGCCCCACACGTCGAGCAGAGCGGGCGGCTGCGCCAGCCGCAGCTTCATGGCCGGGAGCAGCGAGTGGCCCCCCGCGATCACCTTCACATCGGGATTGGCCGCCATCATCGCCAGCGCCTCAGCGACGCTGGTAGCCTTCTGATAGTCGAAATTGGCTGGGTACATGTGTGCCTCCCTTCGGTCGGCGTCTAACCGTCTGACGGTCTAACGGCCAAAAGAGGCGCTGCCGTTCGACGGTTAGACCGTTTGACCGTCTAGATCCTCTTCAATCGTCCGCCGCCTGCCCCATCCCCCCGCGCGCTTCCCGAATCGCGCGCCAGACCTTCTCGCTGGTGTAGGGCATGTCGAGGTGCTTGATGCCGTACTCGTGCCAGAGGGCGTCCATCACGGCGTTGGCGACGGCGGCGGTGCTGGCAATGGTGCCCGCCTCCCCGATGCCCTTCACGCCGAGGGGATTGTGGGGGCTGGGGGTGACGGTGTGCCCCGTCTGGAAGTTGGGGAGGTCGTCGGCACGGGGCACGGCGTATTCCATGAACGTCCCGGCCAGGAGGTTGCCGTCGTCGTCGTAGGCGGCCTCTTCCCAGAGGGCCTGCCCGGCGCCCTGCGCGATACCGCCGTGCACCTGTCCCTCAACGATCAGCGGGTTGATCAGGGGGCCACAGTCGTCCACGGAGCCGTAGCCGCGCAGCTTCACCTTGCCGGTGTCGGTGTCGATCTCGACCACCGCGATATGCGTTCCAAAGGGATACACGAAGTTCTTGGGATCGTAGAAGGCGGTCGCTTCCAGCCCCGGCTCCATCCCGTCGGGCAGGCTGTGAGCGAGGTACGCCATCAGGGCCACGTCGAAGAAGGTCTTCTGCTGGGAGGGCGCCCCCTTCACCCGGAACACGCCGCCTTCATGTTCGATGTCCTCCTCGGAGACTTCGAGCAGGTGCGCGGCGATCTTCTTGGCCTTGGCCTTGACCTTGCCCAGGGCCACTTTCAGGGCGCTGCCGCCGACCGCCGCCGAGCGGCTGCCGTAGGTACCCCAGCCGTAGGGCATCCGGCCGGTGTCGCCGTGGATCAGCTCGATGTCCTCGATGGGAATCTGGAGTTCGTCGGCGGCGATCTGCGGGAAGGCGGTTTCATGGCCCTGCCCGTGGCTATGCGAGCCGGTGTACAGCTCCACCTTGCCGGTCGGGTGGACACGCACCAGCGAGCTTTCCCACTGCCCCGCCTGCGCCCCCAGTTGCCCGACCAGCGCGGAGGGCGCCAGGCCGCAGGCTTCCAGGAAGGAAATCAGGCCCACGCCCAGGATGTTGTTTGTCCCCTTGCGCCGCTCCTGCTCCTCGCGCAGCTCGCGGTAGTGCATCATCTCCAGCGCCTTGTCGAGCGCGGGTTCGTAGTTGCCGGAGTCGTAGACCAGCGCGACCGGCGTCTGGTACGGGAACTCGCCGGGCTGGATGAAGTTGATGCGGCGGAACTCGGCGGGGTCCATCCCGAGTTCGTGGGCCATCACGTCCACGGTGCGCTCGAGCAGGTACGTCGCTTCCGGACGGCCCGCGCCCCGGTAGGCGTCCACCGGGATGGTGTTGGTGACCACACCCGTGACCTTCGCGTGAATGGCCGGGAACTTGTACACGCCGTTGAGCAGTGTGCCGTACAGGTAGGTCGGCACGGCGGGCGCGAAGAGGGTCAGGTACGCGCCCAGGTTGGCGACCGTGTTCACGCGCAGGCCCAGCATCTTGCCGTTCTCGTCCACCGCCAGCTCAGCTTCGGACTCGTGGTCACGGCCCTGCATGTCGCTGACGAAGCTCTCGCTGCGCCGCGCGGCCCACTTGACCGGCTTGCCGAGCTTCTGCGAAGCCAGCATCACGATCACTTCTTCCTGGTACTGGAAGATCTTGGAGCCGAAGCCCCCGCCCACGTCCGGGCTGATCACCCGCAGCTTGTGTTCGGGGATGCCCATCACGAAGGCCGCCAGGATCAGGCGGTGGATATGCGGGTTCTGGGAGGTGGTGTAGAGCAGGTATTCCCCGCTGGCGGGCGTGAACTGCGCCAGTGAGGCGCGCGGCTCGATGGCGTTGGGGATCAGGCGGTGATTCCTGAGCTTCACCTTCACCGTCTTGTACGCCCGGTTGAAGGCCTCGTTCAGCGCCGCCTCGTCCCCGATCTCCCACCGGAAGGCGACATTGCCGGGGACATCGTCGTGAACCTGCGGCGATCCCTGCTCCAGGGCCGCACTGCCCAGCGCCACGGAGGGAAGGGCTTCATACTCCACGGCCAGCAGCGCGGCGGCGTCCTCCGCCTGTGCCCGCGTCTCGGCGATCACCGCCGCCACGATGTCCCCGACGTGGTTCACCTCGCCCCGCGCGATGGCGTGGTGGGCGGGCACCTTCAGGTCGGGCAGCAGCCACCCGACCGGGATGGGGCCGACGCCCGCCGCCTCCACATCCTCGCCCGTCAGCACGGCCACCACGCCGGGCAGCCCCTCCACGCTGCTCCTGTCGATGTTCGTGATCCGCGCGTGCGCGTAGGGGCTGCGGACCATCGCCGCGTGCAGCGTCCCCGGCAGCGTGAAGTCGTCGGTGTAGTGCCCGGTCCCGGTGATAAAGCGCGGGTCTTCCTTGCGCTTGAGGGCCTGGCCCATGTATTTGTCGGTTCGCTCGGTCATTGGGTTGCCTCCCGTTGGTCGGCGTCTAACGGTCCAACGGTCCAACCGTCGAACGGCAGCGCCTCTTTTGGCCGTTAGACAGTCAGACGGTTAGACCTTGAGACGCCCTTCAGTCGTCCGCCGCCTGCTCCCCCGCCGCCGCCGTCGCCTCCCGGATCGCCTGCGCCGCGTGCTCCACGGCCAGGACGATGTTGTGGTAGCCGGTGCAGCGGCAGTAGTTGCCTTCGAGGTGGTGGCGGATTTCTTCCTCGCTGGGGTGGGGGTTGTGCTTGAGGAGTTCGGCGGCGCTCATGATCATGCCGGGGGTGCAGAAGCCGCACTGGAGGCCGTGTTTCTCCCAGAAGCCCGCCTGGAGGGGGTGGAGGTCGGCGGGCGTGCCCATGCCCTCAATGGTGAGGACCTCCATCCCGTCGGCCTGCACCGCCAGCACGGTGCAGCTCTTGACCGCGTCGCCGTTCAGGTGAACCGTGCAGGCGCCGCACTGGCTGGTGTCGCAGCCGACGTGCGTGCCGGTCAGACCCAGGTCTTCGCGCAGGAAATGCACCAGCAGGGTGCGGGGCTCCACGTCGCGGGTATAGGGAAGGCCATTGACGTTCACGGTGATGTTCATGGCTGACCTCGTGTACGGGTACGGCGGCTACTCTCCTGCATGGTCCACCTCCGGGGTGCGGGTGTGCGGCGAGGTGTGGGGCTGGAACGGGTCCTGCACGCGCTCGGGGCGGGCCGGGCCTCCGCGTGGATTGTGTGTACCTCCCTATTCAAGCACGAAACCGCCTGCCCCGGGCGAAGGTTGGGATGAGGTTGGAGCCGGTGCTCACGGTCCCTTCAGGGTGGGAAACAACCCCGGCGCGTTGGTGTAGGGTGTACACTGTGACCACGACCGGAGGGCCACTCCGGGGGGTTGCCATGGGCAGGTCTTGCCCTGGACCCTACTCGTGAATTCGTTCACAGGAGCATTTGCATGAAGACCCTCATCCTCGGTGCTGGCTACGCGGGCCTCGCGGTGGCCACCAAACTGAAACCCACGCCCGGGCTGGAAGCCCTGCTGGTCGAGCAGAACAGCTTCCATACCTTCGAAACCCGCCTGCACGAGGCCGCCGCGCACAACACGCCGGTGACCCTGCCCCTCGCGCCGCTGCTGCGCGGCACCGGCGTGCACCTGGAGCAGGCCCAGGTCGAGGGCGTCAACCTCGACGAGCGCGAGGTCACCCTCAAAGATGGCCGGGTCCTCACCTACGACAAGCTGGTCGTGGGCCTCGGCTCGGTCACCAACTTCTACCGCATTCCCGGTCTGGCCGAGAACGCCGCCGAACTCAAGCAGCTCAGCGACGCCGACGAGATCTTCAACTTCATCAACCGCGTCTACAGCGGGGACTACCAGGGCCACCGCGACATCGTGGTGGGGGGCGCGGGCCTGACCGGCGTGGAACTGGTCACCGAACTCGCGCAGCGTTCCGAAGTGCTCAGCCGGGAGCGCGGCCTGCCGCCGGTCCAGATCTACCTGGTCGAAGCCGGTCCCAAGATTCTGCCGGTCCTCGACGACGCGCTGCGCGCCAAGGCCGAGAAGACCCTGCGCGACTACGGCATCCACATCCTGGTGGGCCACCGCATCACGGGTGCCACCGCCGACAGCGTGACCGTGCAGACCGCTGAAGGCCAGCAGCAGGTCATTCCCGCCGGGAAGATCATCTGGACGGGCGGCATCCAGGCCCGCGACATCGTGAAGGGCGAGCACCTGGAAAAAGGCCCCGGTGGGCGCATCGCGGTGGACGAGTACCTACGTGCCAAGAACTACCCCGACGTGTTCGTGATCGGTGACATGGCCCTGGCGCTGAACCAGGAAGGCAAGCCGGTGCCCACCACCGCCCAGCACGCCGGGCAGCAGGGCCGCCTGACCGGCAAGAACCTGATGCGTCTGGCCAAGGGCGAGCCGCTGGAACCCTACGAGCCGTCCACCCTGGGCGAGTTCGTCAGCTTGGGCGGCCTGATGGCGGTCGGCTGGATGAAGCTCCCCTGGAACCAGAAGCTCGCCATCACTGGCGGCCTCGCCCACGTGATGAAGCGCGCCTCGGAATGGCGCTGGCGGGCCAGCATTGAGTGAGGCGCCCGCACGCCTGTCTCACCGTCAAAAGGTCTAACGGTCTAAGGGGAGCCGCGTCCCGCGTGGCTCTCCTTTTCTTTTCCCCCGGTGGTCTGTCAGACCCTTGAATGGGCTGGCCCTTAGACTGCTTCCATATGGTGCGCGGTGATCTGGCGGTCTTCCCCTTTATGCCTGTCATGCAGATGCTGCTCTCCAGTGGGCGGGCGGGTCGGCTGAGCGTGGCCCACGCGCGGGGGGGCGAGCTGTGGTTCGAGCCGGGCGAGATCGTTCACGCGCGGGTGGGGGCGCTGAGCGGGGACGCGGCGCTGCAAGTGCTGAGCAGCCTGGACGGCGGGCAATTCGCGTTCGCGCCGGACGTGGTGCCCGGCGAGCGGACGCTGGCGCTGCGGCGGGACGCGGCCCTGCGCCGCCTGATCGAGGAAGGTGACGCCTGGGGCGGCCTGCTGCGGGTGTTCCCCGACTGGAACCGCCCCCTGCGCTTCACCGCCCGCTGGACCGAGGCGCAACCCGTGACCCGCCCGCAGTACGTGGCCCTCAGCCTGATTCCCGAGGGCCTGCCGCTCAAGACGCTGCTGGAACGCACCGGCCAGCCGCCGCGCGCCACGCTCGAAACGCTGCGGCCCTTCGTGACGGCGGGGCTGGTCGAGGTGGGCTGATCCCCAGCGGGTGCATGCATTCGCTGCCGCGCCGCCGTATACTGTCCAGGCAGTGACCGGGAGGAGTACCCGGAAGCGGCACCCACAGGGAGTTCTGGCCTGGATTGAGAGCCGGAACGGGAAGGCCGCCGGGGAAGGTCGCCCGCGAGCGCGAGGGCAGAACGGCCTGATTGCAGGCCCAGTAGAGCCTTCCGGGTTGCGCCCGACACAGCGCGAGGGGAGTGCCGCGCCCAGGGGGACGCGGAACGGCGGTGGTACCGCGGGACAGCGCAGAGAACGCCTCGTCTCGTCCGCATTCGGAGTTCAGGCTCCGGCGGGCGAGGCGTTTTGTTTTCCCGGCAGGAGGCAAGGAATGGTAACGTTCTACAGCAGTCAGGCGGAAGCGCGGGCCGACGCGGCGCAGCGGGGGCTGCGGGAAAAGGTCGTCTGCGTCGTTGTGGACGGCCCACGGGTACTGGTCTTTGAACATGAGGACGCGCCGGAGGCAGGCATGCAGCTTCCGGCGGGAGGCGTCGAGCCGGGGGAAACGCCCGCCGAAGCCGCCGTCCGTGAACTGCGCGAGGAATCCGGCCTGAACCTCAGCGGTCCCCAGCATGTCATCTCGTACCGCTGGGAAGCGCAACTGCCTGAGCGGTTCACGCGGCAGGTCTGCCACGCTTTTGCCTTCGCCAGCCCATCCCACCTGCCCACCACCTGGAACAGGCAGGCGGACGGCCACCCGTTCGCGTTCCGCTGGGCCAGGCTGGAGCAACCCGGCCTCGACTGGGAGATGGACGCCGCTTTACCGTACCTGACTACGACTTCCCCGGCTTGACAGGAGCCTCCACATGACGGACACACCCACGACCGACACGGCCACGCCCGATCTCCCGCAGGAGGCCGCCAGCGCGGTGGCCCTCGACAAGGCCTTCGACCCCGCCGCCATCGAACCCGCCTGGGCGGCCCGCTGGCGCAATGAGCCGTTCCGCGCCGACGCGAGCAGCGGCAAGCCGCCCTTCACCATCGTGATTCCGCCGCCCAACGTGACCGGCAACCTGCACCTGGGGCACGCGCTGGACAACACGCTGATCGACACCCTGATCCGTTACAAGCGCATGGCGGGCTTCGAGGCGCTGTACCTGCCCGGCACCGACCACGCGGGCATCAGCACGCAGGTGGTGGTGGAGCGGCAACTCCGCGAGCAGGGCGTGTCCCGCCACATGCTGGGCCGCGAGAAGTTTCTGGATCAGGTCTGGGAGTGGAAGGCCGAGTCCGGCGGCATCATCCTGAACCAGCTCACCCGCCTGGGCGTGAGCGCCGACTGGACCCGCGAGCGGTTCACGATGGACGAGGGCCTCTCCAAAGCCGTGCGCTACCAGTTCGTGAAGCTGTACCACGAGGGCCTGGCCTACCGGGGCGAGCGCATCGTGAACTGGGACCCGGCCTCGCAGACCACCCTCTCTGACCTGGAGATCGACCGCGAGGTCCGCAAGGGCAAGATGTATACCCTCTCGTACAAGCTGGA
Organism: Deinococcus metallilatus; assembly: GCF_004758605.1. Classification (NCBI taxonomy): domain Bacteria; kingdom Thermotogati; phylum Deinococcota; class Deinococci; order Deinococcales; family Deinococcaceae; genus Deinococcus; species Deinococcus metallilatus. The sequence goes on along the minus strand of NZ_CP038512.1, from coordinate 495,517 downwards.
GGACGCCAGCACCCCGGCCAGCAACGGCGCGCCGGGCGAGATTCGCATCGCCACCGTGCGGCCCGAAACCATCTTCGCGGACCAGGCGATTGCCGTGCATCCCGAGGACGGGCGTTTCCAGCATCTGATCGGCAAAAAGGCGCGTATTCCCCTCACCGACCGCCTCATTCCGATCATTGCCGACGAGGCGGTGGAACGGGAGTTCGGCGTGGGCGCCCTGAAGATCACGCCCGCCCACGACCCGACCGACTTCGAGGTGGGTGAGCGGCACGGCCTCGCGCGCCCCAGCGTGATCGACCTGCAAGGCCACCTCACGTCCGACCTCGTGCCGGAACAGTTCCGGGGCCTGGAACGCTTCGCCGCGCGCAAGGCGGTGGTGAAGGCGCTGACCGAATCCGGCGATCTGATCGAGGAACAGGACCACGACACCGCCATCGGCCTCAGCGAGCGGACGAAGGTGCCGGTGGAACCCATCGTGAGTACGCAGTGGTTCGTCCACGTGAAGCCGATGGCCGAGCGCGTGCTGGCGGGGCTGGACGCGGGCGAGATCACGCTGACGCCGGAGCGGTATGGCAAGGTCAACCGCGACTGGCTGGAGAATATCCGCGACTGGAACATCTCGCGCCAGCTCTGGTGGGGCCACCAGATTCCCGCGTGGTACGACGAGGAGGGGAACGTCTACGTGCCCGACCCGGGCAACCCCGACCTCGACTGCGACCAGGACCCCCGCTACGCGCATCTGAACCTGCGGCGTGACCCGGACGTGTTCGATACCTGGTTCTCCTCGAATCTGTGGCCCTTCTCGACGCTGGGCTGGCCCGACACCGACTGCGAGGACTACCGCAAGTTCTACCCGACGCAGGTGCTGGTGACCGGCTACGACATCCTGTTCTTCTGGGTGGCGCGCATGGAGATGGCCGGATACGCGATGACCGGACAGGCCCCCTTCAGCACAGTGATGCTGCACGGCCTGTACCTCGACGCCAAGGGCCAGAAGATGTCCAAGAGCAAGGGGAACGGCATCGATCCCCTCGAACTCTTCGACCAGTATGGCGTGGACGCCTGCCGCTTCGCCTTTACCAGCCTGGCGACGGGTGGGCAGGACATCCGGCACGACCCCCGGCGCTTCGAGCAGGGGCGCAACTTTGCCAACAAGCTCTGGAACGCGGCCCGTTTCGCGCTGCTGCGCCTCGCGGAAGCCGCGCCGGGGCTCACGGGCGAGGACGACCTGACCCGCTATGTCCGCAGCGCCGTGAACGCGGCCGATCACCCACCCCTGCGGAGCGGTGAGGTTCTCGCCCAGCTTTCCACGCGGGGGGACCTCACGCTGGCCGACCGCTGGATCATCAGCCGCCTGAACGCGGTGACGGCGGAGGTGAGCGCGCAGCTCGACGAGTACGACATCGGCGCGGCGATTCGCACGCTGTACGCCTTCACCTGGGACGAGTTCTGCGACTGGTACATCGAGGCGGCCAAACCCGCCCTCGCCGCCGGACAACTGGGCACGCTCGCCACCCTCAAGGCCACGTTGGAGCACATCCTCAAGCTGCTGCACCCCTTCATGCCCTTCATCACCTCCGAGCTGTACGCCTCGCTGGGCCACCGCCGCCAGCTCGCGCTGCACACCTGGCCGCAGTTTGGCGCCAGGCTGCACGACGAGGGGGCCACCCGCGCCTTCGATGCCCTGCGCGCCGCCGTGAGCGCCGCCCGCAGCCTGAAGAACGAACTGGGCCTGTCGCCGCAGGACCGCCTGAACGTGGCCGTGGAGGGCGATCTGGCGGGCATCGTGCAGGAAAACGCCCGCGTGGTCGAGAGCATCGCCCGCGTGACGCTGGTGCCCGCGCTCGAAGGCCGCACCCTCTCTGCCGTCGAGCAGGGCGTGACCGTGCGCGCGCCGCTGGAAGGCACCGTGGACATCGCGGACTGGCTGGGCAAGCAGAAAAAGCGCCTCGCGGAACTCGACAAGCAGATCAAGCAGGCGCAGGGCAAGCTCGGCAACGCCGGGTTCGTGGCCCGCGCCCCCGCCGAGGTGGTGGAAGAAGAACGCCGCCGGGTGCAGGACTTCGGGGCGCAGAAGGAGCGGCTGGAGGCGGTGCTGGCGCAGTTCTGAGGGGTGAGGAGCGCCAGCTTACGCCTCAGCACCTTCCCCTGATGCCTGACGACTCACCCCTAACTCCTTCTCCCGCCCCGCCTCAGCCGGAGCGCCCGCCGCTCTCCCTTCCTGACCCCAAGGAGTCCCCATGCCTGCCCTGCGACCCGATATCGATCCCGACGGCCTGCTCGAATACTCGGTGGTCTACACCGACCGCTCACTCAACCACATGTCCGCCGCCTTTCAGGAGGTGATGCGCGACCTCTCCACTGAACTGAAGGCGGTCTATCACGCCGACGCCGCAGCGATCATTCCGGGGTCGGGCACCTCCGCGATGGAAGCGGTGGTGGACCAGCTCGCGCCGGGCCAGCGCTGCCTGGTGATCCGCAACGGCTGGTTCAGCTACCGCTGGTCACAGATTTTCGAGATGAGCCGCGTGCCGGAAGAGGTGACCGTGCTGAAGGCCGAGGAGCAGGGTACGGGCCGCCACCTGCCCTTCGCGCCCTATCCCATCGAGGAGGCGGTGGCCGCCATCCGGCGCGAGCAACCCGCGCTGGTGTTCGCGCCGCACGTGGAAACGTCGGCGGGGCTCATTCTGCCGGAGGACTACATTCGCCAACTCGCGGAAGCGACGCACGAGGTCGGGGGGCTGCTGGTGATTGACGCCATCGCCTCCGGGGCCGTGTGGCTGGACATGCAGGCGCTGGGCATCGACATTCTGGTCACCGCGCCGCAGAAGGGCTGGAGCAGCACACCCTGCGCCGGGGTGGTGCTGCTGCGCGAGGCAGCCGTGGGGCGGGTGGAGGCGACCGACTCGGTGAGCTTCACCCTGGACCTGAAAAAGTGGCTGAGCATCATGCGGGCTTATGAGGGGGGCGGCTTCGCGTACCACGCCACCCTGCCAACGGACGGCCTGCGCCAGTTCCGGGACGCGGTGCTGGAGGTGAAGACGTTCGGGTTCGAGCGGGCGAAGGCGGCGCAGTGGGACCTCGGCGGGCGTGTCCGCCGGGTGCTGGAGGAGGCAGGGTTCGTCAGCGTGGCCGCCCCCGGCTACGAGGCTCCCGGCGTGGTGGTCTATTACACCGACGCGGACGCCATCCACACCGGCCAGGCCTTCGCGTGGGCGGGGGTGCAGATCGCCGCGGGCGTGCCGCTCCAGGTGGGCGAGCCGCAGGACTTCAAGACCTTCCGCGTCGGCCTGTTCGGCCTGGACAAGCTGGCGGACGTGGAGGGGACGGTGCGCCGCTTCGAGCAGGCTCTTCAGAAGGTGCTGGCGGAAACGGGAATCCCGTCGACCAGCCTAGAGCATTTGTCCGAATTCCGGTGTTGAAGTTGCCTTTCCTCCAACACCGGAATTCTCTGCTTCGCAGCTTTGCAAGTCCCACCGGGGGAGAGAGTCAAAAACAAACTCATCTTTACGACAACTGCTCTAGGCTGAGGTGGATGCCGCCCACCCTCCACCTCCACCTCCTCGTCGGCCTGCCCGGTTCCGGCAAGACCACGCTGGCGCAGCGGCTGGAACAGGAACACGCGGCGCTGCGCCTGACACCCGACGAGTGGATGCTGCCCCTCTTCGGCGCGGGCGAGTCGGGGAACAGGCGAGCCATTCTGGAACATGAGTTGCTGTGGGGGGTCGCGGCGCGTGCCCTGAGCCTCGGCTTGAGTGTGGTGCTGGATTACGGCCTGTGGTCGCGTGAGGAACGCGAGCTGTACCGCGAGCGGGCGAAGGCGCTGGGGGTACGGGCCGAACTGCACCTGCTGGACGTGCCGCCCGGGGAGTTGTGGCGGCGGCTGGAGGAACGCAACAGGCACCTTCCGCCCGGCACGTTCCCGGTCACCCGGGAAGAACTGGAGGAGTGGCTGGGCTGGTACGAACCGCCGACGGCAGACGAGCAGGCCCTTTACGCGAGCAGACGCTCACACAACCCCGGGAGCAGACGGTAGATGTTGACGCCACATTCCCGGTCAAACGCGGCCTTCAGCGCGAGTTTCGCCCGCCACTTCTCGGGCGTCCTCTCGTTCACGCTGTAGCGCAGGGCCACGTCCACGATCCGCTCCTGCACCGTGCAGAAGCCGTCCGCGAGCGCGAGCGTGTCGCACAGTTGCAGCAACCGGTCCTCGTCCGTCATGCGCGCGGCGGCCAACAGTTCGCCGAGACGCGCCCATTCGGCGGGGGTGCCGTCCCACTCGCCCTGCAACGTCGCGAGGTCCGGAATAACGAAGGAATGCGTCAGGGCGATGCGGGCCGCGTCCGGGTAACCCAGCGAGAGCAGAACGTCATGCCCGTCCAGAATGTGCCGGTCGCGGTTCGGCCCGGTTCGCCGCCCCAGGTCGTGCAGCAGGCCCAGCGTGTGGGCCCGCACCGGGTCGAGCGCCGGGTGCCGCTCCGCGATCAACCGGGCGGCCTGCGCCACGTTTCTGGAGTGGGCCACCCAGCCACCGGGGTTCAGCGCCTCCGCCTCCCGCAGCAGGCGTTCGGCGGTCGCGGGGTCAGGGAGGCCCGCAGTCATCCCCGGCTCCATTCCGCCGCCTGCCGCAGCGCATCCGACGCCGCGTCCACCTCGGCCCCGGTGGTGGCCCGCCCGAAGCTGAAGCGCAGGGTCGAACGGGCGTCCGCTTCGCTGAGGCCGATGGCGGTCAAAACGTGGCTGGGCTGCATCGTTCCGGCGGCGCAGGCGCTCCCCGCGCTGGCCGAAACCCCCAGCAGGTCGAGGTTCATCAGCAGCGCCTCGCCGTCCGCGCCGGGCAGGGTGACGGAGGCGACCTTGGGGCTGGCGTCAGGCGGATGGTTCACGCGCAGGCCGGGGATGGGGGCGACCCCTTGCAGAAAGCGTTCGCGGAGGCGGGTGAGGTGGGCGAACGTCTCCTCCCGCGCCGCCTCCGCGTGGGTCAGCGCCACGCCCGCCGCGTACACACCCGCCGTGTTCTGGGTGCCGGGGCGCAGGCCGCCCTCCTGCCCGCCCCCCAGCGTGACGGCGGGCAGGAGGGTCCCGCGTTTCACGTACAGGAAGCCCACCCCGCGCGGCCCGCCCCACTTGTGCGCGCTGAAGGTGGCAAACGTCACGCCCCAGCCGTTCAGGTCCAGGGGCAGCACGCCGGGTGCCTGCACCGCGTCGCTGTGGTAGGGAATGCCCCGGACGGCGGCGACAGCAGCCAGTGCAGCCGTGTCCTGCACCGTCCCAAGTTCGTTGTTCGCGTGGTGGATGGAGACGAGCGCCGTATCGTCCCGCAGCGCCTCCGCGAGTTGCCCGGGGTGGTACCGCCCCTGCGCGTCAGGCGGCAGGAGGGTCACCGCCCAGCCCTGCACGCCCAGCCAGCGCGCGGGCGCCAGCACGGCGGAATGCTCGGTGAGGGTGGTGACGAGGTGGCCGGGCCGCCCGTGCGTCTCCTCCCAGGCGTGGGCCACGCCCAACAGCACGTGGTTATCTCCCTCGGTGCCGCCGCCATTGGCGATCAGCGTGCGGGCATCCACCCGCAGGGCAGCGGCGACGCGGGCGCGGCCCTCCTCCAGCCGTTCGCGGGCGGCCTGGCCCGCCGAGTGGACGCTGGCCGGATTGCCGGGCAGCGCGGCGGCCTCCACGTAGGCGGCCAGCGCCTCGGGGGTCATGGGATGGGTAGCGGCGTAGTCGAGGTAGATCATGGCTGTGGGGTGTCGGAGGGGGGTGAAGCAGGTGACCCCCTTCAATTCGGCGGCACGCACGGGCAGGCGTGGGGTGGCCTTTTCCCACACGCCCTACGGCGTGACGGTCGCGTACTCGTTGCCGTTCTGCCGGATGACGAACAGCGCGTCGCCGCGCACCAGCACGTCGCCCTCGGCCACGGCTCCGGCGAGCTGGGCACTGTCGGTGGCGCCCTGAACCTCGCGTTCGCCGTCGGCGTCGCGCACCACGATGGTGTAGCTGCCCGCAGGCAGGTCGCCGGGAAATGCGTAGCGGAAGTGGACCGACCGCGAGGCCGCCTCGGGGGTCGTGGCCGCGCCGGAAGCCGGGGTGGCGGGGATGTCCTGGGGGGTGGTCGGGGGAGCCGTGGTCCCTTCGGGCGGGGTGGAAGGTGTGGCGGGCGCAGCGGGCGGCTCGGTCCCGCCTTGCCCGGCACCGCTCTGATCCGTCCCGTTCTGGTCGGCCGGGGCCTGCTCGTCGGAGGGCGTCTGGCCGGGCGGGGGCGGCGGGAGGGGGAGGCTGCCCGCCGGGCGGCTGGGCGCGCTGTAGCGGGCGGCCGCGACCGTCAGCGTGACGGGGCTGCCCACCGGCACCCGCACGTAGGGGGCGGGCTTCTGCTCCAGCACCGTGTTTTCCGGGGCGTCGCTGGGCTGCTGGACCACGCGGTTCACGACCAGCCCCGCGATACGGGCGTGCTCGCGGGCCGCCTCGAAGGTCAGCCCGGTCAGGTCCGCGATCCAGGTTTCCTTGCCGCGCACGCCGGTCGACACCATGAGCTGCACCGGTTGCCCACGCTGGAGGTTCGCGCCCGCTTCCGGCACCTGCGCGATCACGCGGCCTTCCGGGGTCTTGGTGAGGGTGCCGTCCGCCCGGATGATGTTCCCCAGGCTCAGCGCGCTGTCCCGCAAGGCGCCGCGGGCCTGATCCACCGTAAGTTCCTCCAGCTTGGGCACGGACAGAGAGGGCGGATTGTTGACCGTCAGGGTCACCAGGCGGCCCACCGGCAGGTTGGTGCCCGCCGCGGGGTCCTGGCGGATCACCGCCCCGATGGGGAGGCCGGTCGCGTCCCCCTTGGCATAGTCCACCTGGAAGCCCGCCGCCGTGAGTTTCTGCGCGGCCTGCGGCGCGGGCTGGCCGGTCACCGCCAGCACCTCGTGGATGGGGGGGTTCAGGTAGATCTGCGTGGCCTGCATCCCCAGGTAGACCGCGCCGCCCAGGAAGAACAGCCCCGGTACGAAGGTCAGCCACGCGCCCGGCCGCCGCTGGCGTCTCACGGGCACGCCCGTGAAGGGCGCGAGTGCCGCCGCGTTCAGGCGGGCGACCTCCTCGGGGGTACGGCCCTCGGGGGCGGGACGCAGGTAGGCCACCCGGACATCCCGGCCGTCCACCACCACGTCCGCGTCGGGGAGGGCGTAGCCGTGTTCGGCCAGCCGCGCGGCCAGGGCTTGCACCGCCCGGACGGTTTCTTCCTGCTTCTTGGGCTGCGCGGCGACCTCCGAGAGCGGCGTCCCGGCGACCGGCTGCCATACCGCGTAGTAGGCCCCGGGGCGCGCGACCACGTCGGTCAGGCCCGCCGGGCTGATCGCGCGCAGGACCGCCCGGTAGGCATGGAAGCCCTGCCGCGCGGGGGGTGAGGTGACATCGAACCACGCGACGCGGCGCGTCACGCCCTCGCCCGCGCGAACCTCGCTGAGGGTCACGTGCCCCTCGCGCGCGAGTTCCCGCACGACCTGGTATTTCCCGTCGATGACCGCCGCCTGACCCGTCATGCGCCGCCCAGCATAGCGCGGGAAGGGGAGGTGGGGTGTGGGCCGGAGATTGGAGGCAAGCTGAAGCTCCTGGCCTCCGCTGAAGCGCCCACACCCCTCACAGGCCCGCCAGCCGTGCCGCCCAGTACGCCGCGAAGCCTCCCAGGATGCCCAGGGCGAGGTTCCGGGTGCGCCAGATCAGCCCCGCCCCGACCGCGCAGCCGATGAGGCGGCGGGGCCACTCCGGGCTGCCCAGCACGTCCGGCACGATCAGGGCGGCAAAGACGCTGACGGGCACGAAGCGCAAAAAGGCCAGCCAGAAGGGCGGCAGCTTCAGGCGCCCCAGGCTGAGGCCCAGCAGGCGCGCCGGGTACGTGACCGCCCACATCAGCAGGATGACGGGAAGGACGCTCACGCCCGCTCCTTCCGCGTGACCAGCCAGGCCCCCAGCAGCGCCCCGCCCACCCCGGCGAGCAACACCACCAGTCCGCCCGGCAACACGCGCGCGAGGCCCCACGCCCCCAGCCCGGAGGCGAGCGCGACGAGCACCGCCTTGCGGTCAATGAGGAGCGGCACCAGCAGGCCCAGAAAGGCCAGCGGGAAAATCACGCCCACCCCCAGCGCGGCGGGGTCCGGCAGCACGCCGCCCGCCAGCGCCCCGGCGAACGTCGCCACGTTCCACACCGCGTACAGGCTGAGTTCCGCCCCCAGCAGGAAGCCGAAGGAGAGGCCGCCCGGCTCGCGGACCCCATTCACCACCGCCACGCCGTACGCCTCGTCGGTCAGGAACTGCGCCGCCAGCACGCGCTGCGGGCGGGTGAGGGGCACCTGCCGTGCCAGACTCAGGCCGTACAGCACGTGCCGCGCGTTCAGCAGAAAGGTGGTGGCGACGATGCCCCAGGCGGACGCACTCCCGGCAAACAGGCCCGCCGCCGCAAACTGGCTCGCCCCCGCAAAAACGGTGAGGCTCATCAGTTGCGTTTCCCGGACGCTCAACCCCGCCGCCCGCGCCGTAACCGCGTAGGCGACCGCGAAGGGAATCACGCCCAGCCACAGCGGCACCAGCGCCCGGAAGCCCCGCCAGAACGCGGGCCAGAAGGGGGTCACGCCTCCTCCCCCATCCACTCGGCCACCGGGGACACCGGGCGGGGCAGGGTGAGCAGCGTTCCAAAGGCGGCGGGCAGGTCATCCGGGGTGACCGTGCCCTCAAAAAGCCGCCCCAGCACCGGGTCCGTGTGCTGCCAGAGCCAGCGGGCGTAGGCGGCGTAGTCCTCACCGTCGCTGGACGCGGTGACGGACAGCTCCCGGGTGTGGAAGGCGGGCGGCAGACGCAACGTGCCCCAGTTGCCATCCGACAGCACACAGACCCGTCCACCGGGCCGCAGATGTTCCAGCAGTTCCGCGAAGCCGTCCGGGGAGGCGCTGCACTCGAAGCCCACGTCGAAGGCGTCTTGCGGCAGGCTGCCCGGGGACAGGGCCGACACCGCCCCGACTTCACGGGCCAGGGCGCGGCGCTCCGCTTCCGGCTCCAGCACGGTCACGTCACGCACGCCCCGGCGCGTCAGGTTGAACACCGTCAGCAGGCCCAGCAAGCCCGCCCCGGCCACCAGCACCCGCTCATCGGGCCGGGGCACGACCTTGCGAATGCCCTTCTGCGTCTCCTCGCCCAGAATCGCGGCGAGGGCCACCCGGTCGGGAATCCCGGCAGGAACGGGCAACACGCTGGAGGCCTGGTGAAGGCCCGCGCTCGCGTGCCCGAGCGTGGTCACCACCCGCGTGCCGGATGCGAGGGGCACGTCCTCCCCCACCGCCTCGACCACACCGAGCGTCTGATAGCCGAGCCTGCCGGGGTACGCCCAACCGGGCACCCGGCCCTCCACGGCTCCCAGTTCGGAGCCGACGCTCACGGCGCTCAACCGGGTTCGCACCCGCACCTCACCGGGCGCGGGTGGGGGCAGGGTCACTTCCTCCCAGGCGAACGTGCGTGGAGCAATCAGGAGCAGGCGGCGTGCCCGGAGCGGTTCAACCATTCGCCGCCCAGTCTAGCCCTGAAGGTGAGCCAGTCTGACTTTCGCGGCGCCGCGCCCGGCTAGACTGGGTTCAGGTCGAAGCCGTCCACCCAGCCGGGGCAGGGGCTTCGCACGGGCCGGATGTGGCCCGCATTCCTGAAGGCGCCGGGTGAAACGCAAATGCGCAGAGATGCGTGTCGAAACGCAACCGTCCTTGAGTTGCTCATAGATACCCTCTACGTCCGAAGCTGGACGTAGGTGTTTTTGAAATTCTTCAATCTTTTTTTGTCCATCACTTGCATTGACCTGAAAGCATAAGGAAGGTGTTTTTTTATGCGCGCCTGGATCGCGCTGTTCTCGGCCATTGCCTGTGAAGTCACGGGCACGCTGGCCCTCAAACTGTTTGGCTTGCAGACGCCCTGGCTGGCTGTCGCCGTCACGGGCAGTCTGATCGTTCTCTCGTACCTGCTGCTGTCCCTCGCCTTCCGCCGCATTCCCGTAGCGGTGGCCTTTGCCGTCTGGGAAGCCGTGGGCCTCGCCGCTGTCACGCTGCTGGGCGTGTGGCTGCTGGGCGATCACCTGACAAAGCTGCAACTGTTGGCGCTGGGCGGGCTGCTGCTGGGGGCGTGGCTGCTGCACGGCGGCACACGAGCGAGGAGTGAAGCATGACCGCCGCACTCGCCCTGCTGTGTCTGGCGGGCGCGGCCCTGCTGGACATCCTCGCCAACCTGCTGCTCAAGGCGTCCGATGGATTCCGCCGTCCGCTGCCGGGCCTGGCGGCACTCGCGCTGGTGCTGTGCGCCTTCGGCCTGCTGGGCCTGAGCCTGCGGGCCGTGCCGCTAAGCGTGGCCTACGCGGTGTGGGGGGGTCTGGGCATCGTCGGCGCGGCGCTGCTGAGCCGCCATCTGGAAGGCCTGCGCTTCACGCCCCGCGCCTGGGCGGGCCTGGCCCTGATTCTGGGCAGCGTGGCGGTGCTGCATCTGGCGGAAGGGGGGCAGCCCTGAGGGCTGAGAGCTTAGGACTGACGCGAAACTCTGGATTGGAATATCGGGGAGTTGAGAAAACGTGGCACTGGGACGCCGGGCCCATTCACCCCCTCTGCTTCGCAGCTTTGCAAGTCCCAGCCTCTCGCGGTGCGAGCCGTACCAGTCCCCCCTCAAGGGGGAGGAGAAAAAACAGCGTCCCACACGCTTTCTTCTTCCCAATCGCGTCAGTCCTAAGCTGATGGCTGACCGCCCTAAATTACCCGCCGCGCCGCCAGCGTCTCCCCCCGGCTGAGGCGGCGTTCCAGCAGGCGCACCAGCCGCGTCAGGGTAAAAGTCAGCAGGAAGTAGATCAGGGCCAGCACGGCGTAGACCTCGAACTGGCGGTAGGTGACGCCGGTGATGTACTTGCCCTGCGCGAAGAGTTCCTGCAAGGTGACGGCGCTGGCGAGGCTGCTGCCCAGGATCAGGCTGACGAACTCGTTGCCGAGGGCGGGCAGGGCCACCCGCCATGCCTGCGGCAGCACCACGTACCGCAGCGCCCCGGCCCGGCTGAGGCCCAGGCTGCGCGCCGCCTCGATCTGCCCGGTGGGGACACTGCTGAGGCCCCCGCGCACGATCTCGCTGGTGTACGCCGCCGAGTACAGGCCCAGCGCCAGCACCGCCGCCGGAAAGCTCGCCAGCGTGAGGCCCAGCGCGGGCAACCCGTAGTACACGACGCTCAGCAGCACGATCAGCGGAATGCCGCGCACCACCTCCACGTAGGCATTGCCAAACGGCCCCAGCAGGGGCAGGCGAAACACCCGCGCCACCCCCAGCGCCGTCCCCACCACCACCGACACGCCCAGCGCGCACAGGCTCACGGCCAGCGTGAGGCGCAGCCCGGCCAGCAGCAGCGCCGCGTACTCGCCCGTCAGGATGGTGCGGAAACCGGTCAGCAGGTCGGCCATGACGGGTCAGTCTAGTGCCCAAACAAGAGTGCCGAAAAAAAGGGCCGCCCAGTGGGGGCGGCGGGCAATCAGGCGGGGCGCGAGAGGCTTAAACCCAGTTCAGAGCAGTCAGGGACTGCCCCGATGACCATGCTCCCATAGAAACCGGAAGACGCTCCAGATCAGCGAGGCGAGGCCGATCAGCTCCTTCCACGGGGTCACCCGTTTCCGTTGCTTCCTGGCCTTCCTGCGGGTCTTGGGGCGCTTTCTGGTATGCTGTGTCTTGGGCATAGCATTACCGGGCCGGACGACCTCGCTACAGGGCGTCCGGCCACTTCCTTTCCTTGAGAGGTGAAGGTCGTGGGCTGACTTGACGCCCCAGCGTTCCCCGCTTGTCATGCTGCCCGCCCGTCACTGGGCGTCCCGAGTGTACTTCAGGCGAGAACGGGTCGAACTGTCTAACCGCCCAGAAACCCGGAGCAGGCGAGGTTCTGAGCGGTTAGACCATTGGACCTTTAGACAGTTCGACCCTCCCGCTTGCGGGAGTTCACTTCTGCACGATCCACTTGTTCAGCAGCTTCTGATATTCGCCGCTGGCCTTCAGCCGCGCCAGGGTGCGGTTCGCGGCGGCGGCGAGGTCGCTGCCCTTCTGGAAGGCCATACCGTAATCCTCCGCGACGAGGGGCTTTCCGGCCTGCTCGAACTGGCCGGGGAGGCGTTTTTTCAGGTCCGCCACGGTGGGCGCGTCCCCGATCAGGGCGGCGATGCGGCCCGCCCGTACGTCCGCGAGGCCCGCCGCGAAGTCGTCGTAGACCTTGATGGTGGCCCCCTTCGGCTTGAGGGTGTCATTCGCCGCGTACTGCCCGGTGGTGTTCGCCTGCACGCCGATCACCTTGCCTTTCACGTCGGCGGGCCAGGCGAACTTGCCGGGGTTACCGCCCCGCACAATGAAGACCTGCGCGCTGCGGTAGTACGGCTGGCTGAAGCTGACCACCTTCGCCCGCTCGGGCGTGATGGTGATGCCGCTCATCGCCATGTCCACCCGCCCCGACGTGACCGCCTGCGGCATCAGCGCGCCGAAGCCCACCGGACGCACCTCCAGCCGCACACCCAGGTCTTTGGCAACGGCGCGGGCAATGTCGATGTCGAAGCCCTGCACCTGCCCGCCCGGCCCCGCGAACTCGAAGGGCGCGAAGGTGGGGTCGGTGCCCAGCACCAGCACGCCCTTTTTCTTGACCTCCGCCACTGTCGCGGCGAGCGAAACCGAGGTGAGGAGCAGCGCGGACAGCACCAGCAGGGAACGCTTCATGCCTTCAGCATAGGCGCGGCCCCGCCGGAAGGTACGCTGACCTGCATGGACTGGCCCGCTCCCGAGGAGTTCGTTCACGGCGACCCCCTCCCGCCGCCGACCGCGTGGGAACGGCCCGGTTTGGTGATGTTCTTCAACCTGGAGTGTCCCGGTTGCGTCTCACGCGGGATTCCCTTTCTCAAGCGGCTGCACTCCGAATTCGGGGAACGGGTCAACCTGCTGGCCCTGCACACCAGCCGGGGCCACCGCCTGCTGCCGCGCGGGGACGTGGAGCCGACGCTGGTGAAGTTCGCGCGGGACTACGCGCGGCTCCCCTTCCCCGTCGCGCTGGACCTGTCCGGGGACCTCGCCCGATCGTGGGAGACGGAGGGCACGCCGCACTGGCTGGCCTTCGCACCGGGCGGCGAACTGCTGCGGAGCGTGTACGGGAGCCAGGAGAACGCGCAGATGCGGCTCCAGTATCTGCTGGAGGAGGTGGTGGGGAACGGCTAGCTCTCTGCACCCCTGGATGCTCGAAGCCCCATCCGTGAAGCTGCCGGAAGCGGCGGTCCTGGCCTTTCAGGCATCGCTGAATGCGGGAGATGTGGACCTGTTCCCGGAAGGCGTCCCCCGCTGGCTGTTTCTGGAGTGGCTGGCGCGCGAAGGCTGGCTGCTGCACGGCTCGGCGCGGGGTGACCTGACCGAGTTTGAACCGCGTACGCCGCACGACCTCAGCCCGGACGACTTCAGCAAGCAGCCGGGCGTATTTGCCGCCTCCGATGGGCTGTGGGCGATGATGTACGCCCTCCTCAACCGCCCGCGCGTACGCCGGATGCTCAACATGGCCCTTCAGGTGCAGGAACCGGACGGGGCCTGGTCCCCCATGCGCTACTTCCTGTCGCTCGCCCCGCGTGACCCAGCCGTGACGGACGGACGCAGGCTCCTCGCCCCCGGCTATGTGTACGTGCTGCCGCCGAATGGCTTCGAGCAGATGCCGCCATACGGCTGGCCCAGTCTGGGAACGGTGCGCGAACCACACTGGGTCAATCCGAATCCGGTACAGCCCGTCCTGCGTGTCCCCGTCACGCCCGCTGACTTTCCACTGCCCGTACGCGTGCATGATGCGGCGCAGGTGGACGCCCTCTCGCAAAGTGACCCCTGGGGTTTTCCGTGGCTGGAGGAGAAGGCAGAAGGCTAAAAGCCCTCGGCTCCCCGCCACCCGGTACCCTGCCCCCATGCCCGACCCCCACCTCCAGACCCTCCTCTCCCTGACCGCCGCCGACGCACTGGGCGCGGCGACCGAGTTCAAGACGCCTTCAGTGATCCGCGCCCGCTACGGCGAGAGCATTACCGACTACCAGCCGGGGAGCGTGTTCGGCTTCGCGCCCGGCGAGGGCACCGACGACAGCCAGATGACGGTGGCGACCCTGCTGGGCTACGGGCGAGGCGGGGGACTGGAGAGCGTCCTGGCTGCTCTGCGCGCGTGGCTGGAGACTGGACCTCCGGACGTGGGCGGCCTGACCCGCGCAGCTCTGAGGTCCAGCGCACTTGATGGCGGCGTGCGGGCCTGGGCCGAAAGCGGGTTTCAGAGTGCTGGAAACGGTGGCCTGATGCGAATTGCGGCGGTCTGGGTGGCCGGTTGCCGGGGGGAGGTCCTGGCCCGCGAATCGGCCACGGTCACGGCCCTCACGCACGCTGACCCACGCTGCGTCTATGCGAGCGTCTTCCTGACCGCGTTTCTGGAAGCCCTGCACGCCGGGCAGCCTTACCGGAACGCGGCAGAGGCGGCCCTGCGCGTGATGGACGGTCTGGACGCCCGCCGCGTCCTGCTGGATGCCGGAATCCTCGGCCTGACCACGCGGGCGGCGCACGACGCCTTCCGCGAACGGGAGCGCCAGGCCCGCGCCCAGGTGCGCGCCCGCGTCCGCGCCGGGCTGGAGGGGCAACTGACCTCCCAGAGCGGCTTCGTGCTGGACACGCTGGAGGCGGCGGTGGCCCACGCGGGGGCCGCAAACTGGCTGGCCTGCGTGGAACCCGCCGTGCTGCGCGGCGACGACAGTGACACGGTGGCCTGTGTGGTGGGGGCGATGGCCGGGGTGCGCGGGCTGGAAGTCCCCGCCCATCTCCTCCCGCCGCTGCGGCTGGGGCACAGTTGGCCGGGCTGGGAGCGTGAGTGGCCTTGCACCGGGCATTTTCCGGCCGTGGTGGCGGCGGCACGTGACCGGGACTGATCCGGCTTCTACCGCCAGGCTCAGGCCCCGCGCGGGCGGCTCATGCCTGCCAGGTCGCCCAGCAGGATGGCGGCGGCCTTTTCACCGCTTTCCACCGCGCCCTGGATGCTGCTCATGGAGGTGACCTCGGAGGCGAGGAGCACGCCGGGCAGGCCGGTGGCGTGGCCGGGGAGCGTGGCGGCGTACTCGGGCGGCTGCGGGTACTGCGCGTGGCGGATGCGCCAGATGCCCAGGGTCCGGAGGGTGTCCACGCCTGCGCCGTACCAGCGGCTCAGTTCGCCGCGCACGCGCGCGTCTAGCGCCGCGTCATCCAGGTCGGGCAGGCCCAGGACCGACACGGTCAGGAGGTGCTGCCCGGCAGGCACCCGCTCCGGCAGGACCTCGCTGAGCCACTGCGCGGTGTTGATCAGGCCGCCCTCCGCATTCAGCAGGAGGCGGGGCTGGTGGTCGAGCGCGCGGGGCGCGGCGTAGGAGAGAGAAGTGCTGTCCAGGCTGCCGCGCGCGACCGGTTCGCCTGTCAGGGCCTGCGCGGTGTGAGGGTCGGTGGCGACGATCACCGAGCGGGCGTCAAGGTCCCCGGCCGAGGTGACGGCGGTCACCGGGCCGCTGCCCGGCGTCTGGCCGTGCGGCAGCAGGCGCATGACGCGCACGCCGGTCTTCACGTCCACGTCGCGCGCGAGCTGGGCGGGAATCGCGGCCATGCCCGCGCGGGGCAGCGCCGCGCCGCCGTCCATCAGCATGCGGAAGACGTAGCGGAAGAGCCGCGCGCTGGTGTGCAGGTCACGCCGCAGAAAGATTCCCCCGAAGAAGGGGCGGAAGAAGTGGTCGAGCGCCGCCTCGCTGAACCCCTGACGGCGTAAATATGCCTCGGTGGTTTCATCCGGGCCGTTCAGCAGGGTGTGGGGAGCAGGCGCGCGCAGACTGGCCGCCAGCCGGGCCACCCGCAGCTTGTCGCCCAGCGTCAGCGCCCGGGCGGTCAGGGTGCCCGGCAGGCTGGCCGGGTCGCGGAGGGGGTCGCCCAGCACCTGCGCCCGCGTGCCCTGCCGCACCACGGCCGCGGACGGCACCGGCACCAGGTCCAGCGCGTTCAGGTCGAGCTGCCGCCTCACTGCCGGATAGGCCGGGAACAGCACCTGATACCCGTCGTCCAGCGTGAAGCCGTCCACCTCGCGCGTCGTCACGCGCCCGCCGATCTGCTCGGCCGCCTCCAGCACCCGCACGCGCCGCCCCGCCCGCGTCAGCACGCGCGCCGCCGTCAGGCCCGCCAGCCCCGCGCCCACCACCAGAACGTCCAGCATGGGCCGAGCCTAGCAGGCCAGGCGGTCAGGGGCCGCTCTGCCTGGCGAGGGTGTGCCCGCCGAGATCGGTCACGTCGAAGGCGTAGGCGTTCGGCTTCAGCGTGTGCCAGTTCACCCGCAGGTCCATGCACGAGTCGGGCAGCGTCACGAGCTGGATGGCCGGGTAGCGGCCGCCGTCCTGGCGCGTGGTTTCCAGAAACCGCGCCAGGTCGTTCGCGCAGTTCTGGGCGGCGGCCTGGCTGACGATGGCGCCGGTGTCGGAGCGGGCCGCCAGGGCTCTCACCTGGGCCTCCAGCGCCGTGACGCGGGCGGCCAGCCGGGCGTTCTCCGCGCGCGCTTCCCGGTCCTGGCAGCTGCTCAGCAGCCCGGCCAGCAGCAGGAGGGGGGGGGCGGCCCGCTTCATACGAGCAGGCTAACTCCTTCCTCTCCCCATCTCGCAGGGCGTGAGAGAACCCTCAAGGGCGGAGGCGCTCTCCTCTGTGCGGCGGGTTGGGAAGGTTGCTCTGGTGGGGCGGTGGCGTTGGAAGGCGTTCCCCCACCCCCCAGCCCCCTCCCCCCCGCCGGGGGCAGGGGGAGCTTTCCGCTGCGCTCGGCAAAGGGTGTCCCGTTAAGCGATGGAGGTGCTTGGGGCGGTAGCGGTTCCTGCCTGGAACGTATTGATCTCCACCTGGCGGCTGCGGGCCTGCGGCCCGAAAGCTCCTCTGCTAAGCCTGCCCAGTTGCAAGGTGGAACCTGGCCGTCCCCTCCAGAATTTTGAAAAGACAAAAGATTAGGGGGGCTTCGGTTTAGGACTTACGCGATTCAGAAGGAGAGAGCCTGTAGAGCAGCTTTTACTCCTCCCCCCTTGCGGGGGACTGGTACAGCTCGCACCGCGAGAGGTTGGGACTCGCAGAGCTGCTTGCAGAGGGGGGTGGACGGCGCCGCCGTCCCAGTGTGGGAAACCGAGATTTCTCTCTGCCGCCGAGAACCACGTTTCGCGGAAGTCCTAAAGACAGGGGAGCTTCCGCTTTGGGAGCGTCAGGGGATGTCGCGCCTCGTGACGCCCCACCCCCCTTTCAAAGAGGCTCTGAGCGGCGCCTCTCAGCGGTTGAGGACGCTGACCACTTCCACGTGGCTGGTCTGGGGGTAGAAGTCGTGCGGCGTGACTTCGCCCAGCTTCCAGCCGCGCCGCGTCAGGTCGCCCACGTCGCGTGCCCAGGTCGCGGGGTCGCAGCTCACGTACACCAGGCGGTCGGCGGTGCTGGCGTGGATGTGGTCGCGGGCGCCCTCATCCAGCCCGGCGCGGGGGGGATCGACCACGATCACGTCGGTGCCCAGCTCGCTGAAGCGGGCCGCGTCGCCGCTGCGGTAGGTGACGTTGCGCTCACCGCTGAGGGCCACCGCCTGCCGACCACGCGACAGGGCCTCCGCCGCCGTGTCGAGGACCGTGACCCGGTCGAAGTGGGGGGCGAGGTGGCGACCGATGGCGCCCGCACCGCCGTACAGGTCCACCGCGTGCAGCCCGCTCCCGGCCAGTTCCGCCGCGTGGAGGTACGCCAGGCCCGCCGCCTCCGGGTTCACCTGCGCGAAGCCGGTCGCGGTCACGCCCACCCGCACGCGCCCGAACTGCTCCTGAATCTCGGCCTCGCCCGCGATCAGGCGCACGCCCGCGCCGAAGCGTCTTCCGGCGGGCTGGGCCAGGCTCACGCCGACCACCCCGGCGTCGAGCAGGTGGTCGCTGGCGCGCAGGAAGTTCCTCGGCTCGCCCGCGCCGATCAGCGCCGCCACCACCTCGCCGGTCAGGCGGCTGGCGCGGAAGGCGACCTCCGTGGCGGGGTCGAGGTGCTGCGGGTCCAGGCGGTCCATCACGGCCTGAATCTGTTCCATCACCAGCGGGTCCTGGCCGACCACCAGCGGCTCGCGGCCCCGCCGTTCGCGGTAGGCCAGGCCCCGGGGCGTCACGAGGTACTGCGCCGTGTTGCGGTAGTGCCACTCGTGCGGGCTGGGTACCGTCCCGGCCACCGGATGCCGCAGCTTGGCAATGCGCGAGAGGGCCTCTTCCACGAAGCCGCGCTTGTAGACCAGTTGCGCGGGGTAGGCCGCGTGGGCAAGGTCCAGCGTGGGGAGGTCGGGGGCTTCCACCCGGTCGGGGCTCGCGCGCAGCACCTCCCGGGTCACGCCCTGGCGCACGCCGCGGCCCGGCCTGACCGCCGCCTCCACCCGCTCGCCCGGCAGCGCGCCGCGCACCAGCACCACGCCGGACTCATCCCGCGCGAGGCCCAGCCCTCCGGCGACGAGTTTCTCGATTTCCAGCGTGATCAGGGCTTCAGGCATACGGGGGACAGGGTAGCGCGGCGGGGACGGCCTGTTGGTGCGCGGGGGGGGACGCCGCACGCTGCCCTTGCCTGTGAATTAAAGTCAATCTCAAGGAGCCGCCTTGAACCGAAAATGGACCGTACCTGAAATGCTGGAGGGCTGGTGGTCCAGACCGCCGGTCCGGCTGCTGGTCTATGCGCTGCTGCTGGTGCTGCTGTACGTCCTGGCGCGGCGGCTGTCGAGCGTCCTGGTGATGGTCGCCGTGGCATACGGCCTGGCCTACCTCGCCAACCCCCTGCTGCGCTGGCTGGAGGCACGCGGGATCGGACGGGGCTGGGGCGTGCTGCTGCTGCTGGTGCTGGTCCTGGGCCTGGTGGCGCTGCTGTTCTGGCGGCTGGTGACCCAGGTCAGCAGTTTCGTGAACAGCCTGCCTGCCCTGGCGGACCAGCTCACCCAGCTTCTGAACGCCGCGCTGAGCCGTACCGATGGCGGGTCAATGATGGCCGACCTCCAGTACCGCCTGGCCCTCTACGTGCAGACCAAGGCGCACGAGATCACCCAGAACATCGGCCCGATTCTCGACCAGGTGCTGTTCTCCGGCCCCTCGCTGCTGGGGAGGCTGACCGGCATCCTGGGCTGGCTGGGGCAGGCGGGGCTGGTGCTGACACTGGCCCTGTACTTCGCCCTGGACTATGCCCGCTTCGGGCGCGGCGTCCTGAAGGTGTTCCCGCGGGACTGGCAGCCGACCCTGGCGCGCCTCTCGGAAGATGTCAGCGTCTCCTTTGGCCGCTCCATCCGGGGCCAGCTCCTGACGGGGCTGGGCGTGGGCATCCTCGCGGGGCTGGGGCTGCTGCTGCTCAAGGTGCCCAACCCGCTGGCGCTGGGCCTGCTGACCGCCGTGCTGTATCTGGTGCCCTACGTCGGCATGGTCCTGGCGACCATCCCCCCGCTGCTCCAGGCCATCCCGCAGGGCACCACCACCCTGGCGCTGGTGGCCGTCCTGTACTTCATCCTCAACCAGGTGGGCGGCAATGTCCTCGGCCCGATGGTGATGGGCCGCACCACCCACATCAACCCGGCCGCCCTGATGGTCGCGGTGCTGATCGGCCTGGGGCTGGCGGGTGTGTGGGGCGCGCTGCTTGCCACGCCGGTCGCCCTGCTGCTGCAACGCTGGGCCGTGCGCTACTGGCTGCCCAGCCGCGCCTATCAGGGCCGCACGGGACAGCGAGGGGGGCAGAACGGCCCGGAGGGGTGAGGAGAGGTCAGCCCCCTCCCGCCCTTTAGCCCCTGCCTACCCCTTCCGCTCCGCCAGAACCCCGGTACATCCGCCCCAGATCAGGTGCGCCGCGATCATCAGCGCGTTGCGGCGGGCGGGGTGTTCGGTGGCGGAACTCAGCAGGCCGGTCGCGGGCAGCAGGCCCAGGTAACTGCCCGTCCAGACGCCGAGGCCCAGGCCCATCCCCTTCAGGACGGGAGAGCCGGGCAGTTCGCGCAGGGGCGCGTACAGGGCACCCGTGGCCGCCCCGTAGGCGAAGTGGTTGAGGACAGTCGCCGCCTTGAGCACCGGCTCATTCTCGGCCACCGCGTCCAGTCCGGCCGCCTCCGCCGCATGTTCGGTGATCTGCTCAGGCGGCAGGGGATACCGCTCGCGCCGGGGCAGCAGGAAGTGTTGCGCCGCCAGCATCCAGACCGACATGGGCAGGGTGGCGGCGCAACCGGCGAGGGCGGATTTCAGGAAGGGATTCATGCCCGGATCATGGCTGGCGCGACGGTGAGAGAATCGCAGGTCCGGCGGGGAAGCGTTGAGACTCGGCACTTCGGCCGTTGCCATAACCCCCTGTCCCGGCGACGCATCTGGATCGACCGAAGGCGTCTCCCCGGAATGTAAAGGCCGCCTGCCAGGTCCTTTCATCTGCTATCAGCGCCGCGCCGCGACAGTGAAACCATGAAAAAGGCTCTGACCCTGCTGTGCGCCGTCCTGCTGCTGGCCGCCTGCGACAACAAGACCCAGACCGACAGCAGCACCAGCACGACCACCACCAAGACCTTCGATTCCACCGGCCAGCAACAGGGCACGACCACCACGACCACGACCCAGCAGGACAACCACTAAGGCGGCCAGAGAGCAGGCCCGCCACATCGCCGAAGAAGGCGAGCGTGGCGGGCCTGTTCACGTTGCCCCGGGGGCGGGCACTCCTCAGCCTTCCTCGTACTCCAGGTACGTGTAGCCCAGCAACTCCTCGCCGTAGTCCTCCAGCAGCTCGTTTTCCTGCTCGGTGGTCAGGGTGCCCGCCTCCAGGGCCTCGTCGGCCTGGTCCTCGATGGAGTCGCGCAGCATGGGTTCCTCGTAGCCCATCGACTCGATCATGCGGCGGGCCTTCTGGCCGCGCACGAAGAGGTCAATGTGGAACTTGCCGCCGGGGCGGATGGTCACGTGCGCCTCGCTGACCTTGCCGAAGAGGTTGTGGGCGCTGCCCAGCACGTCCTGATACGCGCCCATCAGGAACGCCCCCAGGTAATAGGGCCGGTTGCCGGGTTCGTGCAGCGGCAGCGTGGCCTTCACGTCGCGCAGGTCGATGAACTTCTCGATCTTGCCGTCCGAGTCGCAGGTGATGTCCACCAGCGTGCCCTGGCGGGTGGGGCGCTCATTGAGGCGGTCGAGCGGCACAATCGGAAAGAGCGCCTGAATCGCCCAGTTGTCCGGCAGGCTCTGGAACAGCGAGAAGTTGCAGATGTACTTGTCGGCCAGGACTTTCTGGAGGTCTTCCAGCTCGTCGGGCACGTACTTCTCGCCCTGGATCAGCTTGGCGATCTTGCGGAGGATCGCGTTGAAGAGCGCCTCGCCGCGCGCGCGGTCGTTCAGGGTGACGTAGCCCAGGTCGAAGAGGTTGTGCAGCGTCTGCTTGTCGCCCACCGCGTCGTTGTACATCTCGCGGTAGTTGCGGGCGCTGATGTTGACCAGGATTTCTTCCAGGTCCTTGACGATCTGGTGGCTGTCCTCGTTCGGCGCGGCCAGTTCTTCGAGGTCGCGGGTGGGGCCGGTCACGTCCACCACTGGCATCACCAGCACGGCGTGGTGGGCGGTCAGCGCGCGGCCCGACTCGGAGACGATGGTAGGTTCGGGCACCTCGCGCGCCTTGCAGACCTCCTGCACGGTGTACACCACGTCGGCGGCGTACTCGCCCACGGTGTAGTTCATGGAGGCGTAGAAGGTGGTCTTGGAGCCGTCGTAGTCCACGCCCAGGCCGCCGCCCACGTTGAGGTACTTGAGCTGCGCGCCCGCCGCGATCAGGCCCGCGTAGGTCTGGGTGGCCTCGCGCACCGCCACCTTGATGCGGCGGATGTCGGTGATCTGCGAGCCGATGTGGGTGTGCAGCATCACCAGCGAGTCGAGCATGTTCTCCTCGCGCAGCCGCTCCACCACGCGCAGGAGTTCGTAGGCGTTCAGCCCGAACTTGGCCTGGTCGCCGCCGGATTCCTCCCACTGGCCGGAGCCGCGCGCATGCAGCTTGAAGCGCACGCCGATGGCGGGCTTCACGCCCAGCGCGCGGGCCTGCTTGAGGATGCGGTCCAGCTCGCTGTACTTCTCGATGGTGATGACCACGTTCTTGCCGAGGGTCCGGCCCCACAGCGCGAGCTTGATGAAGCCGTCGTCCTTGAAGCCGTTGCAGCACAGCAGGGCATTGGGGTTGAGTTTCTGCGCCAGGCACAGCGCGAGTTCGGCCTTGCTCCCGGCCTCCAGCCCGTGCGCGTACTCGTACCCGGCGGCGGCGATGGTTTCGACCACCACCCGGCGCTGGTTGACCTTGATCGGAAACACGCCCTGGTAATGCCCGTTGTACCCATATTCGGCAATGGCATTGCGGAAAGCCTCGTTCAGATGTTTGACGCGGCCCGCGATCACCTGCGGAAAACGCAGGATCACCGGCAAGCTCTCGCCGCGCTCCACGATCTCGTCGATCATCGGGCGCAGCGGGGCGTGCAGGCCGGGCGCGGGGGTCACTTCGACCTGACCCTTGTCGTTCACACGAAACCAGCCGCCGCTCCAGTTGGGCACCTGGTACAGTTCGGCGGCGTCAGCAACAGAAAAAGAGGGTGAAGTCGTCAATTCAGGCGTCCTCCATGGGTAAGGTAGGCTCGCCGTGCGCGGGGCCTTGAGGGTGCCTGCCTTGCGGAAGCCGCTCACGGACGCCGTGCGAAACCGCCGCGCATGATACGGCAAGGCGCGGCGGAGGGTGGGGGCATGGATGGCAATTGAGCGACCAGCTTCCATCGACCAGCAAAGAATGTTCTGGCTGGCGGCTGGCCGCTTAAAAACAAAAAGAGCGAGGCTCTTCACCTCGCTCCCCTCTCTGGCGGTCCGGACGGGATTTGAACCCGCGACCTACTGCGTGACAGGCAGTTATGCTAACCGCTACACTACCGGACCAGAACTACCGGACCAACACTGGCGGAGGCCAGCGGACAGAAGATTAAAGGGCCGGGCGCAGGAAGTCAAGCCGCGCTACCCTGAGCGGCATGACAGGGCAGCGGGAAACGGGGCAGGCCGGACGGGTCATCTTCATGCGCGGGGGGTTGCCGGAGAGCATCCACATGGTTCACGTCGCGGTGGTGGACGGGGGCGGGCAGCAGGTGGCGTCCTGTGGGGACGCGGACCTCGTGACCTTCCCGCGCAGCAGCAGCAAGCCGGTGCAGGCGCTCCCGCTGGCCCTGGCCGCGCCGGAGTTGCCGGGGGATGAACTCGCCATCGCATGTGCCAGCCACGCGGGGACGCCCGAGCATCTGGCGGTGGTGGAGCGGTTGCTGGCGCGTTCGGGCAGTACGGCCGCCGACCTGCGCTGCGGCACGCATCCGCCTTTCGACCCTGCGGCGGCGGCCGACCTGATCCGCCACAACGAGGCTCCCACGCCGCTGCATCACAACTGCTCGGGGAAGCACGCCGGGATGCTGCTCGCCTGCGTCCTGAACGGCTGGCCGCGCGAGGGGTACACGGAACACGCCCATCCGCTCCAGGTCTGCATCCGGGAACTGCACGCGGAACTGGGCAGCGTGACGCTGAACCATGTTCACGCGGGCACCGACGGATGCAGTGTGCCCGCCTTCGCCCTGCCGCTGCATGGCATGGCCCGCCTCTTCGCGCGGTTGGCGGCCCCCTCCGGACCCCTCGCCCCGGCGCTGGAGCGGGTGTTTCAGGCGATGACCACCCATCCCTTCCTGGTCGCCGGACCCGGACGGCTGGACACCACCCTGATGCCGCTGGTTCCCGGCCTCGCGGCCAAGATGGGCGCGGAAGCCTTTTACGGCATGGCCCTGCGCGAGACACCCCACGGCCCGCTGGGCATCGCGTTCAAGGTGCAGGACGGCGGCGAGCGGGCGCGGCCCCACGTCGCCCTCGCCGTGCTGGGGGCGCTGGGCTTGCCCGTCACGGAGGAGACGCGCGCCCTCGCCCCCGCCACGCTGCACAACTGGGCGGGTCGGGAGGTGGGGACGGTGGAGGTGGAGGTGCCGCTGAAGTGGGCCTGAGGGGTGCGAAGTCGGCTGCATAAGTTGACTTCCCCTGCATTCCACGCTATGCTTGTTTCATCACCGCCCAAAAGGCGGCTTTTTTATTGTCCTTCCGCGTCCAGCTCCCCCTCCACTGCGGCCAGCGCGAAGGCGTATTCCTCCGCGATCTCTTGCAGGGCGTCGTACCTTCCGCTGGAGCCGCCGTGTCCGGCCCCCAGGTTCGTCTTCAGCACCAGTTCGCCGCTGCCCGGCTGCCGCAGGTCACGCAGGCGGGCAACGTACTTGGCGGGTTCCCAGTAGGCCACGCGGGGGTCATTCAGGCCGGTCGAGACGAACAGGTGCGGGTAGGTCACCGCCTTCAGGTTGTCGTAGGGGCTGTAGGCGCGCATGCCAGCGTAGGCCTCCGCTTCATTCGGGTTGCCCCACTCGTCGTACTCGCCGGTGGTGAGGGGGATGGACTCGTCGAGCATGGTGGACAGCACGTCCACGAAGGGCACGCCCACAAAGGCCGCGCGGAAGAGGTCGGGGCGCAGGTTCAGCACGGCGCCCATCAGCAGGCCGCCCGCACTGCGGCCCATCGCCACGAGGTCGGTCGCCACACCGCTCGCCCGGAGATGTTCGGCGGCGGCGATGAAGTCGGTGAAAGTGTTCATCTTGTGCGCGAGCCTGCCCGCGTCGTACCAGCGGCGGCCCAGCTCGCTGCCGCCCCGGATATGGGCGATGGCCCACACCCAGCCCCGGTCCAGCAGCGGCAGGCGCACAGAGCGGAACTCCGGGTCAATGGGAAAGCCGTAGCTGCCGTAGCCGTATAGCAGCGTCGGCGCGGGGAGGGGCGTGTCCCGGCGGCGGACCAGGCTGACGGGGACCCGCTCGCCATCGGGGGCGACCGCCCAGGCCTGCTCGCTGACGTACAGCGCCGGATGGTAGTTGGGAACCGGCGTGACCTTGATCAGCACTGTCTCCAGGGTGTTCAGGTCGAGGTCGAGGTGTTCGGGGGGTCGGGTGAGGCTGGTGTACAGGATGCGGGCGGAAGTCGTCTCGAACACGTGGTTCGGGCCGATCTTGACGGTGTAGCTCGCCTCGGGAAACTCGACCCGGCGGGCCGCGCCGTAGCCTTCGGCGAGGCGGGGCAGCACCCACAGGCGGGTAAAGCCACCTTCACGGCCTGAGACGAGCAGGTGCGAGCGGAAGAGGTGCATCCCGGTCAGGTAACGCTCCGGATCGTGGGGCAGCACGTCCGTCGCGTCGGCCCAGGTCAGCCCCGCCTGTTTGGGCAGGGTGACCAGCCGGAACTCGGACGCGCCTCCCTGATTCGTCAGGGCGAGCCAGTGGTCGCCACCGTCCGTGACCGAATACTCGGTGCCGCGCTCACGGGGCAGGATGAGCTGGGGGCGCGCTTGCGGATCGTGCGCGTCCAGCGCGTGCCACTCGGAGGTGACCCCGGCCTCGCTGGCGAGCAGCAGCGTGTCCCCGTTCTCGGAGAGAAAGGCCCCCACGCGGAAGGTCGGGTCATCCTCCTGGTACAGCAACTCGTCCGTGTCCTGCGGCTGGCCCAGGGTGTGCCGCCAGAGCTGGTAGGGCCGCTGCGTGGCGTCGTCGCGGACATAGTACAGGTGGGAACTGTCCGCGCCCCAGGCGAGCGTCCAACCGCCGACGCCGGTCAGGGGAGCTTCGGCCAGTTCGCCGGTCCGGGTGTCCAGCACGCGCAACTCGAAGACCTCCTGCCCGGTCGTGTCGAGCAGGTAGGCCCAGTACCGTCCGTCCGGGCTGGGGCGGGTGGCATACACCCAGACGTTCGCGTGGCCTTCGCGCTCCTTCAGGGCGTTCAGGTCGAGCAGCACCTCCTCCTCTCCTCCGCCGAGCGGACGGCGCAGGAACATCGGGTGCGCCCTGCCCTCCTCGGTACGGGTGAAGTAGGCGAAGTCGCCTTCCGGCACGGGCGGCTGGTCGTCGCGCTCCTGCACATGCGAGAGGAGTTCCTGGTAGATGGCCTGCTGGGTGCCGCGCAGGGGCGCCATCACCTCGTCCAGCCAGGCGTTCTCGGCGTGCAGGTAGGCCAGGACCTCCGGGTCAGCCTTGCCCTGCGTCTTCAGCCAGTGGTAGTCGTCGGGGCGGGGCTCGCCGTGCAGCTCATGGGTGAGGTGCTTCTTCGTGGCGCGCGGTGGGGTGACGGTCATGCCCGAGCGTACCAGGGACGCTACCCTGGCCGCATGTTTCGCCGTGACCCCCTCCGCGCCGCCCTCTCGGGGGTGGAGGAGGTGCTGGGCCAGGACCTGCGGGCTGCCCTGCCCCTCCTCCGGCTGGCCCTGCGGCGCGGCGGTGTGCTGGGAGCGGCGCGGGAGGGCCGGGTGGTCCTGGCCGGTCTGGGCGGGGTGCCGCGTGACGGCGTCTTTGAACTCGCCAGCGTGACCAAGCCCTTCACGGCGGCGCTGGCGGCCCGGCTGGTGCAGGAGGGGCGGCTGGGGTGGGACGCGCCGCTCTCGCGGCTGGGGGGACCGCTGCGGGGCTTTCCCCCCTTCGTGACTGCGCGGGCGCTGGCGACCCATACGGCGGGCCTGCCCCCGCACCCGGCGCGGGCACTGGTGACCAGCTTCACCCGCTTTCAGGACCCCTACGGCAGCATGAGTGCGCGGGACGCCCTGGCGAGTGCGCGGCGCTGGGCCAGTCCCCGCGTGGCGGGCCGCTTCGCCTATTCCAACCTGGGCGCGGGCGCGCTGGCCTTGGCCCTCGCCTACGCCGCCAGCGAGGAGGTCAGCGCGGCAGGCTACGGACGGGCCCTTTCGCGGTACGTGACCGGGCCGCTGGACCTGGACAGCGTGGCCCTGACCCCGCACCCCGCGCGGCTCGTCACGCCCACCGCGACCCTGCTGGGCGAGGGCGTGACGGGCTTCGGACCGCTGGTCGGGGCGGGCGGCCTGTTCGGCACGGCGGCGGACCTCCTGGCCTTTGGCGCGGCGGAGCTGGACGGACGTGCGGGCGAGGCGTGGCGGAGCGTGATCAGGCCCCCCGGCCTGCCCCCCCACCTGACCGGCGTGGCCCCCGGCTGGTTCCAGACCCGCGAAGTGTGGTGGCACGACGGCGTGGCGCGCGGCACCCGCACCGCCCTCGGCTTCCGCCCCGCAGACGGCGCGGTGGTGACCCTGCTCGTGCGCGGCGGCCTGCCGCTGCTGGGCGTGAGGGGGGCGGTGCCGGGAGCACTGCTGGCCATGCTGAGTGGCCCGAAAGCTGACCGCTGAGAGTCTTGGGACTTCCGCGAAACGCGGTTCTCGGCGGCAGAGGGAAATCTCGGTTTCCCACACTGGGACGGCTGCGCCGTCCTCCCCCCTCCCGGCCTCCCCCACAAGGGGGGAGGAGTAAGAAGCCGCTCTACACGCTCTCTCCTTCCCAATCGCGCAAGTCCTAAGCTGAAGCCCCTGTCTTTTGTCTTTTCAAAATTCTGGAGGCGACGGCCAAGTTCCACCTTTCAAATGGGCAGGCAGAGCAGAGGAGCTTTCGGGCCGCAGGCCCGCAGCCGCCAGGTGGAAATCAGCAACTTCCAGGCAGGAACCGTCCACGCCCCAAACATCTCCGCCGCTGAACGAGTCTCCCGTTGCCGAGCGCAGCGGAAAGCTCCCCCTGCCCTCCGGTGGGAGGTAGGGGGCTGGGGGGTGGGGGGAATGCCTTCCAACTCAACCGCCCTAACAGAGCAGCCGCTTTCTCCACCAGCCCCCCAGAGCTTCCTACGGCACCAGCCAGGTCACCGCCCGCGCATCGTTCAGACCGCTCAGCAGCGTGGTCGCGCGCCAGTTGTTCTGACTGAGGCCGAAGAGAACGTCGTAGCTCACGAGGGACGTGCGGGTCAGGGCGTAGAGGTTCCCGTCGAGCGCGAAGGTCACGTCCCGCAGATCGGTGAGAAAGTCCACGTTCGCGGCGCTGCTGCGGACCCCGTCCCAGAGGCGCAGCGGTTCGGTGGGGTTGCCGCTGAGGGACGTGTCCCGCCACGCGGCGATCAGGTTCCCACTGACACCACTGCCCGCCGCCGTCCACAGCCGGTCCACCCGGCTGGTCCCGAAGGCCGTCAGCGTGGCGCTGGCGTCGGGGATGCCGGTGCCCCGCAGCGGCTGCACGCCGGTATCGGTCGCGGCGTACACCACGCCACCTGCGGGAGCCGGGGCCAGGTCGCGGATGGCGGGCGTGGGGACGGGCGTGCTCACGTCGGCACGGTCGGCACCGGTCGTGGTGACGGCCGCCCGCATCACCTCGCTGCCGCCACTCAGCGCCGCGCGGGCCACGATGCCTACGTCCACCCCGTTCTCGCGCACCAGGGCCAGCCGGGTGGGCGGCACGTCCAGGGTGGGCGGGGGCGGCGTGTAGGTCGGCAGGGCCGCGCGCCACACCAGCGAGCCGTCGGTGCGGTACAGCGCGAGTTGCTGCGTCCCGTTGGCCGTGCCCCCGCTCCCGCACTGGCTGAGGGTCAACAGGCGGTCACGCTGCGCGTTCAGCACGGTCGCCGTCAGGCAGGGGGGCGTGAAGCCGGGAACGTCGAAGGGCGGCGCGAAGGGCTGCACGTCCCCCAGGTTCACGTCCCGGCTCTCCAGGCCCGCCGCCAGCGTCAGGGCCAGGCGTTTGCCGCCCGGCAGCGTGTCGAGGGTTACGCCCCCCTGCACGCTGACGCTGGGTTCGGCGGGAGCGGGGGTGACGCCGCTGCTGCCGGTGGTGACGGTGCGGACCGTCCCGCCCCCGTCGGTCAGCACGGCGAGGCGCAGGGGCGGGGCCGCCTCCTCGGTGCCGGTGCAGGCGGCCAGCAGCAGCGCGGTGAGGGGCAGAAGCAGGGTGCGGTTCACGGGGAACACCTCCGGGAAAAGCGGGACGGGGCCGCGAGAAAGGCTAGGGTGTGCTGGGATTCAGCGGCAGCAGCGGCACGTTCAAGCCTTCCGTCCCGTACTCGAACAGCGGATAGCTGGTGCTGCCGGGCAGGCTGATGCCCAGGCGGTAGCGGCGCAGGCTCATGTCGATCTCGGCCTGGAGGGCCCAGCAGCAGCGGTCGATGGTCAGGCCGATCACCGGGGCCAGGGGCGCGGGGTTCTGCCGCACGCCGTTTTGCCAGGTGAAGGTCTGCCGCAGGCTGGCGGTCAGGTACGCGCCGGGCTTCGGGCCGTTGCCCAGAGCGACCGCCACCCGGACGGGGTCGAGGATCAGGGTGTCGGTGGGGATGTCGTCGGGGTAGATGCCGGTGCGGAAGCGGGTGTAGACGGCGCGGCCCGACAGCGCCACCCGCGTGCCGAACTGCCAGTCGGCGTTCACGTCGGCGCGCACCAGTTCGGTCCGCGGCTGGTCCAGCCCCGGCGTGTTCACGACCGCCGCCAGGCCCAGCCGCTGCCCCGGGCGGGTGGCGCTGAGGGTGCCGGTCACGGTGGGCCGGGTGAAACCGCCCCGCCGCAGGTCGTAGGGGCCGCCGTAGATGAGCTGCCAGTTGGTGGCGAGGCCGGGCGCGGTGCCCACGCTGAAACTTACGGTGCCGCTCTCCCGGACGTTCTCGGGCTGCTCCAGCGCCAGGTCGTGCGCGGTGGCGACGGTGTACGTGCCGCGCCAGGTCAGGCTGTAACTGCCGGTGATGCGCGGCGTGAGCAGGTTCAGGTTCTCGCGCCCATTGAAGCTGACCGGGTTGAGCACCGTGTCCTGCCGGGTCACGCCGCTGAACTCCGCCCCCACCGCACTCAGGCGCGGCGTCTGGATGTCGTGCGTGGCGTACACGCTGAAGCTGTTCGCCCGGTTGTCCCCGGTGACGGTGGCGCGCACCGTGAACGGCTGATAACCGCTCGTGCGGGTGTAGCCGCCGCTGGCCGTCAGGGTGAGGCTGGGGGCGGGCCAGACCGCGCGGAAAGGCCGCGGCTCGCCCGGACGCGGCGGCAGCGGGGTGAAGGCGGAGCCGCTGTCCCCCAGCGTGAGACTGAAGTTGCTGCTCTCCAGTTCCCCGGTCGCGAAGTTGTGGGCCAGGTTGTAGCTGAGGTTCAGCGGAGCGCGGTTCACGTTCAGGCGGAAGGTGGTGGGGGGCTGCTGGAACCAGGGCAGGAACAGGTCGCGGGTGTAGGTCACGCCAAAGGAAACGTCCTTCACCGGCACGGTGTTCAGGTCGATGGTCAGCGGGGCGCTG
Source organism: Deinococcus metallilatus (assembly GCF_004758605.1). Taxonomy (NCBI): domain Bacteria; kingdom Thermotogati; phylum Deinococcota; class Deinococci; order Deinococcales; family Deinococcaceae; genus Deinococcus; species Deinococcus metallilatus. The sequence goes on along the minus strand of NZ_CP038512.1, from coordinate 465,347 downwards.
AGCTGGCGGCCATACAGCGCGTCGAAGGCGAACGGGCTGGTGCCCTCGATGCGGATGTAGTGGTAGCGGGCGGTGACGGTGTTCGTCACGTTGAAGCGCTGGGTGAGCTGCCCGCCCACGTCGAGCTGCACGGTCCTGGCCCCGGTCCCGTAGTAGCGGCCGGTAAAGGTGTTTTGCAGCGCCAGGTCCGCGTTCTTCCAGGGCTGGGCGGTGTAGCTCAGGCTGTGCTGTTCTTCCAGCCGGGTGGTGCTGATGTTGATTCCCTGCGCCGAGGCGCTGCGTGAGAGGGGGTTACTCTGCGCCGTGTAGCGGCCCGCCGTGAACCGCGTGTCGGCGCTGAAGTTGCCCTGCGTGTACGGCTTGGGGTCCACCACGATCTCCGGCTGCTTGAGGGGCAGGGTCAGGGCGGTGGTGGGTTCGGGACCGAAGCGGTCCACGTAGTTGAACTGCGCGGCAAAGCTGGGGTACTCGACGTTCGCGGTAAAGGCGACGCGGGTCACGCCGCGTTCGGGGTCGGTTTCCGTGCGTCCGATGTCGCGCCGCACCACGTTGAGGCTGTAGTCCAGGTCACGCACCGCGAGCGCCAGGGGAATCCGGCCCCGCACGCTGAAGTCCAGGTCCACGTCGTAGCCGACCTGCCGGGTGCCGTCCGCCGCGAAGGGCTTGGGATTCGCCAGGGTGTAGAGGTCCAGGCGGTCCACGAAGGGCAGCGGCGTGTAGGACCGCAGGCTGACGCCCAGGCCCAAGCTGGGATCGCGGTTCTGGTAGTACCGGACCAGGGTGGTCCCCAGCGTGTTCGCGCCGATGCTGAAGGGCAGGTCGGCCTCGACCGTCACGCCGTCGGGGGCGCCGCTCCCCACCGCCAGGCGAGGCTGGCGCTCGGGGTCGTTCAGCGGGATCACCACGACCGGCAGGTACAGCACCGGGTAGTCGGCCAGCAGGAGCTGCGCGCGGTAGGCGACCAGGCGGTCCCCGGGATACAGGAGCAGCCGCTCGGCGCGGAAGGCGTAGTCGTTGGGGGTGCGCCCGCACTTGGCGCAGGGGGTGAAGTACCCGCCGGTGGCGCGGAGCTGCCCCGGAATGCGCTCGACCTCCTGCCCGCGAATCTCGATGTCGGCGTCGCTGATCAGCACGTCCTCGCCGGTGAGCTGCTCCTGGGCCAGGTCCACCACCAGGTTCTCGCCGCTGAGGTCCTGGCCGTCGCTGGCGGTGTGGTAGGTGGCCGCCCCGATCAGGGTCAGGGTGCGGCGGGTGCGGTTGTACTCGACGCGCGTGGCCCGCACCACGTCGTCGTCCACCCGCAACTCCACCAGACCGCCGTTCTCGCCCCCGCCGATGATCACGATTTCCTGGTCGTCCAGGCGGCGCAGTTCCAGCGTCTGCGCCTGCACGATCCGCACCGTGCGCGCGCCCGCCTCCCCCAGCGCGAACAGGCCCAGCAGCGAGGTCAGGGCGACCAGTGCCCCCCGCCTCAGCCGCCGGGTCCGCTTCCGGGGCGCCTTATTCGCCATGTGAGGAGGTCAGCGCGAGCGGAGCCGGGGGAAGCAGGGCGGGCAGCGGCCGGACCTGGGCCAGCACCGCACGGCCGGTGCCCGGCACGGCGGCGAGCTGGCTCAAGGCGGTGCCGGGATAGTAGAAGCCCAGGATACGCAGGTGGTCCTGGCCCTGCTGCGCCAGCCCCCGCGCCCCGTACTGCGAGAGGCCGACGCCGTGCCCCGACCCCGACCCCTCCACGACCAGCGGCGTGTCCGGGCCGACCGGACCGCTGAGGACCGCGCGGCTGCTGGCCGCCCCCAGCGCCCGCACGAAGCCGCCCGCGTCAGCCCCGTTCAGGCGGGCCACTCCCGCCGTCCCGGTGAGGGTGACCTCCTGCGCGCGGCCCGACTCGCTGGCACGGGTCACGCGCACGTCCCGCAGCGTCCCCACCCGGACCCGATAGGCCGCCGCCGCCTGCGCCACCTGCGCGGCGCTGACCTCCAGCCGCCAGTGGGCCCGCGGCCCACCCACCGAGTACGGGTCGGCCTGGGCGATCAGGTACGGCAGGTCCCTGCCCCAGACCTCGGCGCTGGAGGCGGTGAAGCCCCCGGAGTCGCTGGAAAAGTAGGTGCTGGCGGGCCGCCCCCCGAACGCGACGACCTGCCCGGCGGTCGCCCGGACCGCGGCGTCGGTGCTGACCTTCTCGGCGGCCACGCCCCGGTAGACCTGGCAACTCTCGGTCGCGCAGGTGTCGTAGGGCAGCGCCGGGTTGATGCGCGCCGAGACGTAGGTGCGGGCGATCACCGCCTGGGCGGCCAGGGCGGCGGCGGGCCAGCCGGGCGGCATCTCGGCGGGCACCACGCCGCGCAGGTAGTCCTCCACGTCCAGCACGTTGATGGCCTGCACGCCGCCCCGCTCGGCCCGCAGCAGCACGCCGCCCCGGTAGGTCTGCCCCGCGACGGTGACCAGACTCCCCGGCGCGGGCGGCAGGTACAGCGTGGGGCTGCCCGCGTCCTGGCCGTTCAGCCGCAGGTTGGCCCCGCCCGCGCTCACGGTCCAGGCATTCTCGGGGACCGGGGCCGCCGCGAGGGAGGAGGCGGGGTCGGGCGCGGCCGTGACTGGCAGGCGCACGGTGAGCTGCGGGCCGCTGGCCACCAGCACCCGCACATTCAGTGCCTGCGCGGCCGAAAGGGCACCCGAACCGAGCGCCAGCGTAAGCATCAAGGAGCGCATCTGTCCCGGGAGTATACGGGGCGCCCTCTGTGCGCGGTCTGACAGGAACGTGAGATGGAGCAACCTCTCTCGCCCCCAGACCCAGCCCTGCCCCGGCAGACGGCATCATGGGCAGCATGGCGGGCAGTTCGGGAACAGGCGGGGCGGGAGCGGCAGGGCGGGTCTGGGCCCACGTCGGGCAGGCGTTCGCGGAGACGGCCTACGACGTGGTGGTGGTGGGCGCGGGCCGCATGGGCACCGCCTGCGCGCTGTTCCTGCGGCAACTTGCGCCGCACCTGCGCCTGTTGATCGTCGAGCGGGGCGGCCTCCCCAACGAGGAGGGGGCGACGATCCTCGCGCCGGGGGTCTGGACCGCGCTGGACGTGCCGGGGGGCCGCGAACGGGAAGCGGCGTGGGTGCGTTCGGCCCTGGAACACGACTTCGGAAATGTGCAGTTTCAGCCCCGCCCCCTGCTGGACCTCCACCGGGCGGAGGGGACGGGCCGCGTCCCCAGCACGGACCTCCTCGCACGCTTTCCGGCCGCCGCCGGGCTGTTCGGTCCCACGGCCCTCCCCTGCGGGCAAGTGGACGAGCAGGCCGCGACCTATCGCCCCGGCGCGGTCGCCCTCGCCTGCGGGCAGGGCGCGGTGCGGGCGGGGGCGGACCTGCTGCTGAACACGCACGCGCACCTCACTCCGGGCGGGGTGAGGCTGGACCGCCTGACCGTCACCAACACCCATCAGATCGTCACCCACGAGACGCACGGGCTGGGGGCGGGCGTGGTCGTGGTGGCGATGGGGGCGGACGGGCCGCACGCCGCCGAACATGATCTCGGCCTTCACACGGCCCACGGGCGCGCGTACCGCCAACTGCCGCGCCTGAACACGCCCAGCACCGACCAGACCCCTACCCTCCGTGCGGGCGGCCTGACCCTGCGCCCCCAGCACGGCGGCTTCACCCTGGTTCCGCCCATCCATCACCGCGACCCGCACGGCTACCGGCCCACCGGGGGCCGCCTGACCAGTGTGCCCGTCGGCGTGCGCCGCGAGACGCTCGAAGACCTGATCCGCCTGATGGACGCCCTGCCCCCACTGTCAACGGACGCCCTGGAGGTCGGCCACAGCCTCGCGGACGTGCCAGGCGCGTGGCTCGCGCTCCCCCAGGGCCGCGTGGGTGCCCCACCCACCCACCAGCGCCTCACGGACGGCGTTCACCTCCTCCTGGGCGGTCCCCTGGCGGACACGCTCGGCCTCGCGGTGGCCTATGACCTGGCAGGGGCGGTGGCGGGGGTGGAGGGGAGGCCGTGGGAGTGAGGGGGGCCGTGAGCCATGAACTCAGGACTGACGCCAGTAGAGAGAGAGGGAGAAGTGTGTCATGAAGAGCGCGTCCGGAGAGAAGAGAATTGACACCGCTGCACGCGTCATCAAGGCGCCACCGCCCGTCATCTATCAGGCCTGGACAGACCCTCAGGCCCTGATGACGTGGCTTCCCCCAAAGGGGATGCGAGGCCACCTTGATGCATTCGATCCCCGAGAAGGCGGGATGTACCGGATGGCGCTCACTTATCAGGAGGCAGACCACGGCGCGCCCGGCAAAAGTTCGGAGCACACCGATGTGATCCGGGGGAAATTCTTGCAACTGGTTCCCGACGAGCGAATCGTGCAACTCGTCGAGTTCGAGTCCGATGACCCAGCCTTCGCCGGGACAATGACCATGACCTGGGCCTTGAGGCATGTTTCAGGAGGGACAGAAGTAATTTTCCGCTGTGAAAATGTACCGACCGGAATACGGCAGGAAGATCACGATGAGGGCTTGAGGGCGAGCCTCGAAAACCTCGCCGCCTTCACTGAACGCGGGGATTGAGGCCAGTCTGGGGAGCAAAACTGGATCACTGCCTCAATGACTTTCTGGCGTGTTTGATTTTCAGAAACCTCACCGCATTCTAGAGCCTTTGTCGTAAAGATGCCTTTGTTTTTGACCCTCTCCCCTGGTGGGACTTGCAAAGCTGAGGAGTGGCATCCCCAGGGGCGTCCGTTCACGACGATTGCGAAGCAGAGAGGGCCTGGCGAAGCAAGGGGTGCGGGAGTCTTTTTGACCAATGCTCCGGGGCCTGCTTGTCTACCCCTCCCGCCCCCTCCCCTCCACCCCACCCCTATGCTGCCCCTATGAAGGCGGCGCGAATTATTGGCAGGTTCGGGGAATAACGCTTCCGGCCCACGCGCTGCACGTTTCCCCCGCAACCGTAGCGGGGGATTTTTCTTTTCGGGGAGACAGATGACGCAGACGCAGGACTTCAAGCCGGGGACGCTGGACGCGCAGGACGTGCTGCGCCTCGCGCTCACCAGCAAGGTGTACGGCGCGGCGGTGGAAACACCCCTCAGCGCCGCCCCCGGCCTCAGCGCCCGCACCGGGAACGCGGTATGGCTCAAACGCGAGGACCAGCAGCCGATCTTTTCCTTCAAGCTGCGCGGGGCCTACAACAAGATGAGCCAGCTCACGCCGGAGGAGGCCGCCCGCGGCGTGATCTGCGCCTCGGCGGGGAACCACGCGCAGGGGGTGGCTTACGCCGCGCAGCAGCTCGTCCTCCGCGCGGTGATCGTGATGCCCGCGACCACGCCCGAGATCAAGGTGCAGGCGTGTCGCCAACGCGGCGCGGAAGTGGTGCTCTATGGCGACTCCTTCAGCGACGCGGAGACGCACGCCTACGCCCTCCAGCAGGGGGGGGGCCTGACCTTCGTACATCCCTACGACGATCCGCTCGTGCTGGCCGGGCAGGGCACCGTGGCGCTGGAACTGCTGCGGCAGGTGGAGGCGCCCCAGGGGTACACGCTGTTCGTCCCGGTGGGCGGCGGCGGCCTGATCGCGGGCGTGGCGGGGGTGCTCAAGGCGCTGCGGCCCGACGTGCGGATCGTGGGCGTGGAGCCGGACGACAGCGACGCGATGTACCGGAGCCTTCAGGCCGGGGAACGGGTGCGGCTCGATCAGGTCGGCATCTTCGTGGACGGCGTGGCGGTGAAGCAGGTGGGGGCCTACACCTTCGACCTCACCCGGCGCTACGTGGACGACTGGGTGCGGGTGACCACCGACGAGGTGTGCGCGGCGATCAAGGATGTGTTCGACGACACCCGCGCGGTGATGGAACCTGCCGGGGCGCTCGCGGTGGCGGGTCTGAAGCAGTACGCCCAGGAGCGGGGCCTGAAGGGGGAAACGCTGGTGGCCCTGACCGGTGGCGCGAACGTGAACTTCGACCGCCTGCGCCACGTGGCCGAACGCGCCGAGATCGGCGAACGGCGCGAGGCGATCCTGGCCGTCACCATCCCCGAGCGGCCCGGCGCCTTCCGTCAGTTCATCGAGGTGATTGGCCCGCGCGCCATCACCGAGTTCAACTACCGCTACGCGCCGCGTGCCGACGCCCGCATCTTCGTGGGCGTACAACTCACGCACCCAGCGGAGCGGGCGGAACTGGCAGGCGCCCTCACCGCGCGGGGCTACGCCGTCACCGACCTCACCGACGACGAACTGGCGAAGGTCCACGTGCGGCACATGGTCGGCGGACGCGCCCCCGAGGCCGTAGACGAGCGCGTCTATTCCTTCACCTTTCCCGAGCGCCCCGGCGCCCTGCTGGAATTCCTGACCCATCTCCACGCCCGCTGGAATATCAGCCTCTTCCACTACCGCAACCACGGCAGCGCCCACGGCCGCGTGCTGGCCGGAATTCAGGTGCCGGACGCCGACCTGGGCGACTTCGCCGCCTTTCTGGGTGAGCTGGGGTATCCGGCAGAGGACATGACAGGGAACGCGGCGTATCGGCTGTTTTTGACGTGAAGGCGTTAGGAAAAACCCTGACTCCTAATCCCTCCCTCCTCCCTCCGGCAGCTCCACCACCCGCACATTCCCGTCCCGCGCGCTCAGGTAGGCGAGCCTGCGCCCATCGGGGCTGACGGACCAGTCGCCCTGCCGCACCTGGTCGCCCAGGTCGCCCAGCGTCCGCCAGACGTTCGTCCGCAGGTCGTACTCGCGCAGGACGTGGGGACCGCCGCCAGGTTGCAGGGGAATCAGGAGCAGGTGGTCCGCGTCGCGCCAACGGTAGGCGCCGAAGGCGTCGAGCTTGCGCGCTGTCCCGCCCCCCGTGGGCTGGAGCCAAAGGCCGTTCCGGGTAGGCGAGTCGAAGGCGACGTAATACACGACCTGGGCGCCATCGGGGCTGAGGCTGACGCCCCGGAAGGCCAGCGCGGAGGCGAGCGTGCGCCGCGCCCCGGTGCGGGTGTCCAGCGTGAAGAGTTCGCGGTCGCGGTCGGTGGGATTCCGCTTCCCGGTCAGCAGAAGTGTGCTGTCGTTCAGCCACCCCACGACGTCCCCGCCGTACACCGTGGCGACCTGCCGGGGCGTACCGAACACGTCCGCCACGAACACGCGGGTCGCGCGGCGGTCGTAGTTCCCGGTCGTGTCACCGCGCGTATAGGCCAGCCGCGTCTCGGCGCGGTTCCAGGTCACGTCCGCGCCATAGGTCGGCAGCGTGAATTTCCGGCCGTCCGCCAGACGCTCCAGCGTCGTGTTCACGCCCGTGCCGGGCCGCACCGCCCACAGCAGGCGGGGCGAGTAGAAGGCCACGCTGGAAAAACGGCGGGTGACCGGTCCACCTTCTGCCGGAACCTGATAGATACCCGTGCTACCCCGCGCGGGCGGGCCGTCCAGAAAGAGGAGCGCCTGCGAGTCGGGGGTCCACTCCGCCCCCGGACAGCAGGTGCCGCTCAGCACCGCCTTCGACGGCAAGGTGGCCGCGAGGGCAAACGCCCCCAGGGCGATGATCAGCGTCAGGACCCCCCATGTCAGCAACCGCTTCACCGCGCACCTCCCGGCGCGGGTGGCCAGGGCCGGGCAAAGTCGTTCAGCAGGGGGCCGCCCCGCCGCACCTCCGGCTGGGATTCGGGCGTCTGCCACTTGCGGGGGGCCGAGAGGTCATACTCGTACCCGCGCCCGAAGCTGCCCGCCAACGCCAGCGACTCCCAGTCGGCCGCGATGTACGGCACCGGGTTGAAGAGGCGCTGGTGCGAGCGGTCGCGGATTTCCAGATGCAGGTGCGGCGCGCTGATGCAGGTCAGCTGCGAGTCGCCGCTCTCCGCGATCACCTGCCCCCGCGTCACCCTTTGCCCCACCCGCACGGACGCCCGCTTCAGCAGGTGCCCGTACAGGCTGCTGAGGTTCCCCGGGTGGTCAATGACCACGTTATGCGGCGGGCTGCCGTGCGGGCCGTCCACCTCGGCCACCACCCCGTCCCCAATGGCGCGGACGGGTGTACCACACGGGGCGCTGAAATCCAGGCCCGCGTGCAACCCCTGGAGGTTCCCGTACGTGCTGCGCCGCTGCCGGTACGCCCCCGTCGTGTTCCCGTACCCCTGGCCCAGCAACCAGGTGTCCGGCCCCGGCGCGCCCGCGAACGGCAACCCGAACTGCCGCGCGGGTTTGGCGATCACGCTCTCCGGCAGCGGGGGCGCGTAATGGGCCAGCGCCACCCCCAGCCCGGCGAGCAAGGCACCCGTCGCCCCCTTTCTCAACAGGCACGTTCTGGTCAACATGCACGATGCTGCTCCACGCGCGGAGGCACGACGGTGGGAGGGGTTACAGGAAGGGAGGCGAGGCGCAGGCAATAAAAAAGCCGCCTCTCGGGCGGTGATAAAAAAAAGATAGCTTGGGATGCAGGGGAAGTCAACTTATGCAGGCGGGTATTCGCCCGGTGACGAAAAATCCTCTTCTGGAAAGGCGGAGGCGAGAGTTTCTCGCTGCCATGTCAGCCGCCGCCCACGCCCCCCTGCCCTCTCCTTTACACGCTTGATGTGCATTACAGGATCGTGTTTAGGGTGACGAGGTGTTTTCCTCGGCTGGCACGAGGGCGAGCTTCGCCCGCCACCCCTCTCTCCAGCCCTCTGCAAGCAGCTCTACGAGCCTCCCGCAGGGGGAGAGGGAGAAAAAGACCTGTCTGGGACGATGAGTTTTCTATCGCACATCAAGCATTTTGCAGGGGGCGGGTTAACGGCTCCCCCTACTCTTCCCGCACGAACTCCGGCGCCCGCTTCTGCTTGAACGCCGTCACCCCTTCCTCGTGTTCCCAGTGGTCCCCGGCGAGTTGCTGCAACTCGGCCTCGCGGTCGAGGGCCTCGTCCAGCGTGCTGGTCATCGCCGCCGTCAGCGCCTGCTTGGTGAGCTTCAGCGCGTGCGCGGGCCGGGCCGCCAGCCGTTCGGCGTAGGCCTGCACGTCCTCGCGGAAGGTTTCGTCAGGGTAGACTTGCTCGCACAGGCCCAGGCGCAGCCCGTCCTCGGCGCTCACCCGCTCGGCCAGGGCCATCAGCTCAAAGGCCCGGTTATAGCCGACGGCGCGCGGCAGGAACCAGGTGCTCCCCGAGTCCGGCACCAGCGCGATATTGGAAAAGACCTCGATCAGTGTGGCCGACTGCGCCCACAGCCGGATGTCCCCCGACAGCGCCAGGCTGGCCCCCGCTCCCGCCGCGACCCCGTTCACGGCGGTGATCACCGGCTTGCCCAGCCCGCGAATCGTGCGAATCAATGGGTTATAGGTGCGCTGGAGATGTTCCGTGAAGCTCAGGTTCCGCCCCGACACGCCCCCCAGGTCCTGCCCGGCGCAGAATCCCCGGCCCGCGCCCGTCACGACGACCACCCGCACGGCCGCGTCGGCTCTGGCCGCCTTCAGTTCCTCCGTCAGCGCGAGGAGCAGCGCGTCGTTCGCGGCGTTCAGCCGGTCGGGGCGGTTGAGGGTCAGGGTACGGACGCCCGCGCGGGTTTCGGCCAGAATCACAGGTTCGCTGGTCATGGGGGCAGCGTAGCGTGTCCGGGCGGGTGGCCTGCGGCCTGCCGAGGCGGCCACCGCTTTTTCCACAAGCCACGACCGCCAGGCTGTCAGCCCCTTCCCCCTCCGCTACACTCGCCCCGATGACTGACTCCCCTTCCCCCGTCGTCCTGGCGCTGGACGTGAGCAAATCGCGCATCGGGTTCGCGGTGAGTGCCGGGCGGCTGGCCTTCGGGCGGGGCAGCGTGGACCGCAAACGGCTCCCGCTGGACCTCAAGGCGGTGCGGCTGAAGGTCGCGGAGACGGGCGCCGAACTGCTGCTGCTGGGGCTGCCCCTCCGCACCGACGGCGCCCACAGCCCGAGTGCCGACCGCGTGCGGGCCTTTGGAAAGGTCCTCACGGACAAGGGCTACCGCGTCGCCTACCAGGACGAACGTTTCACCACGCAGCGTGCCCGCGCCCTGGGCGCCCGCGACGAGGACGAGGCGGCGGCGGTGCAGATTCTGGAGCTGTATCTGCTGGGCCAGCCCTGAGCCGGACGGAAAAACCAGCCGAGGAACTGCCCCGTGCAGCAGTCTCCCGCTTGTCCGGCCAGCAGGCCGAATCGGCCGACGGACCACAAGGGTATGCCCCCATCAGTGACCCCTAAAAATGAAGCTCCACTAAATTCAAGCCACATCCGCCAATTCAAACTCCATGCAAACAGGCGTTTTACTGTACCCTCATACGTTTCATTTTCTTCTTGAGAAGGGCGTGAAATTTTTTACACTCCTGCACGGCATTCTTACGGCCCCTGAGAAATCTCCTAATCGAAACTAAACGGTCATGACGCATTTTGGGATTGTCTCTGAGAAGCAAATGTGATCACATTGAGGAGCTCCGACCAGGGGTTTGCTTCAGAACTGTGCACATAGCCTGTCTTTGTCCGGGTGTGACTGGGGTTTTTAGGGCAGTCAATCGACACAACGACCGAGCATCTTTCAGGAGGCTTCTATGAACGCAAAAATCGGCATCATCGCTCTCACCAGTGTTCTTCTGCTCGCAGCCTGCGGTGGGAATCCCGCGCCCGTTGCTGCGACGGAAGGCTCTGTCAGTGTTCCCACGTCCACCGGCTATACGGTGGTCATCAAGGACGCCAACGGGAACGTGATTCCCAGCAGCGACTACAACAAACTGAAGCCCGGCACCTACACCGCCACCTACAGCAAAGAAGGCTACATCTCCCAGACCCAGACCTTCACCGTCACCGCCGGTCAGACGACCAACCTGGTGGTGCCCACGCTGCTGCCCGTGGGGGCGACGGTCGGCACCGTCAGCGTGCAGAACCCCAACGGCTACATGGTCGTCATCAAGGATGCGGGCGGCAACACGGTCACCAGCGACCAGTACGGCAACCTGAAGCCCGGCACGTACACCGTCACCTACAGCAAGGAAGGGTACGTCAGCCAGACGCAGACCTTCACTGTGACCGCTGGTCAGAGCGTCTCGCTGGTCGCGCCCACGCTGGTCGCTGTCACGCCCACCACCCCCAGCGGCGCCTTCTACATCGACGCCAACGGCAAGCAGGTCGCGATCACCAAGGACGACCTGGACAACGCGGGCACCCGCTTCGTGTTCTATGCCTGGCTGGAGAACAAGGACGGCGGCATCGATCCCAGCAAGGTGGGCGGCAATACCGACGCCGGGATGCCCACCGCCGCCGAGATGCAGGAAGTCGCTCCCCTCAACACCCAGAACCTCGCGGCGGGGTACGTGGGCTACCGGGCCGCCGACGGCCAGGTGTACCCCATCGTGGGAGCCAACGTGAAGTGGGACATTCTGGAGCAGACGGGAAGCGTCCGCTTCTCGGCGGCGGATGACGGGACCCAGGCTTCGGGCGCGCCCATCAGCAAGCAGGACATCAACGACAACGCCCTCAGCGCCAACACCTACACCAACAGCGCGGGCGGCAACAACGTGCGCTTCCCCTCCAGCCGTGAGTACCCGCTGTACAACGTGACCGGCGTGAACACGCCCGACATCACCGGCTTCACGTGGACGGCGCTCAACCACGATCCCAAGTTCAACGCGGCCACCGCCCGCGTGCGCGCCATCGCCTCCGTGAACGGGACTGAGATCACCAAGCGGTTCCTCGACAAGACCTTCGCGCCCAGCGCCAAGCTGGAGATCGTCAAGGAAGCCAACCAGACGGTCGGCCTCAACCAGGACGGCAGCTTCACGGTCACGGTCCGCAACGTCGGCCAGGGTCCCGCCACCGGCATCCAGCTTCAGGACCGCCTGACCAGCGGCTCGGACGACACCTACAGCATCGGGGCCGTCACGGCGAACGGCGCGGCGACCACCACCGCCCAGGGCGACAGCGGCTTCAACTCGACCTTCGACCTCGCGCCCGGCGAGGCCCGCACCTTCACCTTCCCCGCCCGCAGCAGCGCGGTCGGCGTGTTCTGCGACACGGCCACGGTCACGCAGTACACCAACGGCGCGTTCGGCGTGGTCAGCAGCAACCTGAATGACGACGCCTGCCTCACGGTCCAGGCGCCCGAGCTGACGATCACCAAGAGCCTGGTGGACGCCAACAACAACCCGATCCCCAGCGGCCAGCAGGTCGGCCCCAACCAGGAAGTCTTCGCGGCGATCACCGTCCGCAACGGCGGCAGCGCCCCCGCGACCAACGTGGTCGTGACCGACAACCTGATCAGCGGCGCGGCGGCCAGCTACGCGATCCGTACCCAGGCCCAGGGCACCACGGCCAACGGGGACGACGGCTTCACCAGCGACCCCTTCACCCTGGCGCCCGGTGAAACCCGGACCTTCCGCTTCGGCGCGGTGGGCACGCAGGACGGCACCTACTGCGACACCGGCAGCTTCACGGCGACCAGCAACAACGGCCAGGCGCTGAACGGCACCAGCCAGCAGGCCTGCTTCGAGGTCGTCAGCCCCAACCTGAGCATCACCAAGGTCAACCAGAACCTCAACGGCACCACGCCGGTCAACAACCTGTACCCCGGCAGCAGCTACCAGAGCGTTATCACGGTCCGCAACACTGGGACGGGCGCCGCGACCACGCTGGCGGTGCAGGACATCCTGGGCAAGCTCCAGACCGGCACGCAGTACGTGAACTTCGGCAGCGGCCGCTACAGCATTAGCGGCACCGACCAGACCGGCAGCGTGACCTTCGCCAACAACACGGTCACCACCGTTCCCGCCAGCCTCACCCTGAACCCCGGCCAGACCCTCACGCTGACGCTGACCAGCACCATCCCTGCTGGCGCCCCCGCCGGGACGTACTGCGACGTGGCGAGCTACACCAGCGGCAACGGCGGCAACGGCCAGGCGCAGGACTGCGTCAACGTGGTGAACTTCGTCTCGACCCAGACGCAGATGGTGGACGCCAACGACCCCATCAACGCCAACGGGACGGACTCCACGGTCCTGACCAGCTCGCTCATCGTGGAGCCGCAGTCGAACGAGGGCGTCAACAACAACATGGTCGCCTTCAACTTCGGCTCGACCGACCCCCGCGCCCTCACGCCCGGTGTGTTCAACGTGGCGGCCACTGAGCTGTACTACGACCCCACCCCCGTTCGTGACCCGCAGACCGGCGCGGTGAACAGCGACTACACCCACAGCAGCAGCCAGCGCCTGACCGAAGGCACCGATTACACCCTCTCTGGCGCGGCCCAGGGTACCCAGACGGTCAACCTGACCTCCGGCTTCGCGATCCAGCCCGGCGGCGTGCTGTTCCTCCGCCACACGGTGACGGTCCCGGCAGGTACGGCCCCCCGCCAGTACTACAGCGGCTTCAACTGGACGGGCCGTGGCGTCAACGACGGGCAGACCGCTGGTGGTGCGTCCAGCGAACCCACCAGCGTCGTCAACCAGTAACCCCCTCTTTCCGGAAGGCACCCCCCAGCGGGGTGCTTTTCGTTGTTTCGTTGGAAGCAGCGGGAGAAAGCGGTGGCGGGCCTGCGCTTCCCGGTCCCCGAGCGGGTACGCTGGAGCATGAACCGCAACTCGGGGATGACAAGCCGGTTCTGGCGCTGGCTGGAGTGGCTGGGCGGCCTCGGACCTCCCCTCCGAACCGCGAACAGCGTGCGGCGCCCCGAGGATGACGACGAGGATGAAGGGCTGGGTGTCCCCGTTCCGGTCGGGCCGTATCCCCGGCGCGGCGGCGCGCAGGCCAGGCCGCCGGGCGAACGGGAACCGGCCCGCCGCTGACCGCGCAGCCAACTCTCTGGACCCGGTTCAGCTTGCGGCTAGAATGCTCGCACACGCAGGTTCAGCTTCAGCGGTCCGCCCACGCGGCAGGCCCCGCGCCCCCCCTCGCCCAGCTCACCGGAGGTCAGCGATGCAAGGCAACATGATGGACGTTCCCCTCACCCTCCCCTTCATTCTGGAGCGCGTCCGCACGCAGTACGCGGAGCGCGAGGTCGTGAGTCTGGTGGTCGGCGGGCGGGACGAGGCGGGACAGCCGGTGCCGCAGAAGCACCGCATCACCTACGGCGAGGTGGCCGACCGCGCGCTGCGGCTGGGGGCCGGGTTGCAGGCCCTGGGCCTGAACCGCGGCGACCGGGTGGCGACGCTGGCCGTGAACTCCTACCGGCACCTGGAGGCGTACCTGGGCATCCCGTCGGCGGGCTTCGTGGTGCATACGGTGAATATCCGGTTGCACCCCGAGCAGATCGCCTGGATTCTGAACGACGCCGGGGACCGGGTGCTGCTCGTGGAGAACCTCTTCGCGCCCCTGATCCCGGCCCTGCGCGCGGCCTGCCCGCAGCTCGAACGGGTGTTCGTGTTCGGGCCGACACCCACGCCTATCGAGGGCGCCGAGGATTACGACACCTGGGTGACGAGTCAGGAACCTTTGAGCCGCTACCCGCAACTGGACGAAGATGAGGCGGCGGGCATGTGCTACACCAGCGGCACCACCGGCAACCCCAAGGGCGTGCTGTACACCCACCGCTCGACCATCCTGCACTCGCTCGCCACCGCCCACAAGGACGCGCTGAATATCGGGGAACGGGACAGCGTGCTGCCCATCGTGCCGATGTTCCACGTGAACGCCTGGGGCATCCCGTACACCTGCGCGATGTACGGCGCCAAACAGGTGTACGCCGGTCCCTTCACCGATGGTCCCACCCTCGCCCGGCTCATGCAGGACGAGGAGGTTACGCTGACGGCGGGCGTGCCGACCATCTGGATGGGCCTGCTGGCCGAACTCGACCGCGCGAAGGCCGCGGGCCAGCCCTACGACTTGCACTGCCTCCAGCGCGTGCTGGTCGGCGGCAGCGCCCTGCCCGAGAGCCTGATCCGCGTCTTCGAGGCCCGGCACGGCCTGCACCTGGCACAGGGCTGGGGCATGACCGAGACGCACCCGCTCGGGACCGTCAGCACCATGCCGCCCGGCGTGGACGAGCGCAGCGACGAGGGGTACACCCTGCGGGCCAAGCAGGGCCGCGCCCTGCCCCTGGTGTTCCTCGACCTCCTCTCGGAGGAAGGCGAGCGCCTGCCACACGACGGCAAGACGATGGGCCGCCTGATCACGCGCGGCCCCTGGATCGCGGGCAGCTACTACGGGGGCGAGGGACAGCAGAATTTCCTCGATCTGGACGGCGAGCTGTGGTTCGACACTGGCGACATCGCCACGCTGGACGAGCGCGGCTTCATGCACATTCAGGACCGCGCCAAGGACCTGATCAAGTCGGGCGGCGAGTGGATCAGCTCGGTGGACCTCGAAAACGCGCTCATGGCCCACCCCGCCGTCGCCCAGGCCGCCGTCATCGCGATGGACGACCCCAAGTGGGACGAGCGGCCCCTGGCGGTGATCACCCTCAAGCCCGGCCAGACCGTCACCCACGAGGAACTGCGCGACTTCCTCGCCCCCAAGTTCGCCAAGTGGTGGCTCCCCGACGCGACCGTCGTGGCCGAGAGCATTCCCATCGGCGCGACCGGCAAGTTCCTGAAACGCGAACTGCGCGAGCAGTACCGGGGCTACGGGAGCGCGGGCGGCGTGGGGGCGACGGCGGCACCGGAACGGGGGGAGTAGTGGGGGTTGTAGAACGCTAAAAAAGCCCCTCCCCCTTGAGGGGGGAGGCCGGGACGGGGTGAACGGGCCGGGCGTCGAAGGCCAGTCGGAAGGGTCACGCCCTCTTTTCAGGCGACGCGGTGAGGGCAAGCTAACGCTTACCACCCCCCTCTCCTTCGGACTCGTAGAGTTGCTTGCAAAGCTGCGCCAGTCCCCGCAAGGGGGAGAGCATCCCCCTCTTGTCCATAGCTCACGGCTCAAAGCTGACCGCTGACGGCTGAAAGCTCCCCCGCCCCGTACAATCCCCCTCATGGCCGTTTCAGTGCAGGGACAGCAGGTCACCTTCTCTCCCCCGGCGGGCGCCGTTGCTCTTGTGGGCGACATGACCGACTGGAAGAAAAAACCGGCCATCCCCGTTCAGGACGGCCAGCCCATCACGCTGACGCTGCCGCGTGGCGCCTGGGTGGAATATGCCTGGCTGGACGCGGCGGGGGAGCCTTTCGCGGACCCCGACAACCCGCAACGGTCGCTGAACCCCTGGTGGCCCTACCCCCGCGCGGTCGTCGTCGGCGAGTACCTCCGCCATCCGCTGTGGCGGCTGCCCGACGCCACCCGGAAGGGCACGGCCCACCGCCTGACCTGGCAGGGCCATGTCTTTCCCGGCACCCGCCGCGCTGTCGTCTACACGCCATACGGGCATGATCCAGGCCGTCCCACCCCGGTGTACTACGTGCAGGACGGCGTGGCCTTTTACCGCACCGGCAAGCTGGGCGAGGTGATGGACCGGGCGGTGGAGGCGGGGCTGGCCTCCGGCGCAGTGCTGGTCTTCGTGGAGCCGGGGGACCGCAGCGCGGAGTACTACCTGAATGACCGTTACCTCGACTTCCTGCGCGAAGAGGTGTTCCCGCGCGTGGAGGGCGAGTTCGTGACGGTCAGCGAGCGGGGGCTGTGGGGGGCCTCGCTGGGCGGCCTGATCTCGATGTATCTGGGCAGTCAGCACCCGGAGCTGTTCTCGCGGGTGGTTAGCCACTCCGGGGCCTTTATTGCCCGGCCCGGCGCGACCGATCCGGACGGCACCATCAACACGACGACGGCGGGCGAGTGGCTGCGCGAACAGCTCACGGCTGAGCCGCCCCGCCACCTCAAGATCAGTCTGGACACCGGCACGCTCGAATGGCTGACTGGCCCGAACCGGCGGATGGCGGGCGCCTTGGCCGACACGGGCCTGCTGCACCAGTACCGCGAATATCCCAGCGGCCACAACTGGGTGACCTGGCGGGAGGCGTTGCCCGAAGCGTTCCTGTACATGCAGGGGGGGTGAGGGGAGGCGGGGCGCAGGCAGAGCCTTTCCCGCGCCCCCTCCCGTCTCACCCACCCGCCCCGCCTTCACGGCAAAATCCCCTCCATGCGTGCCGCCTTCCTGATGGCGCTGGCCCTCGCGGGCGGTGCCGAGGCCCTGACCATGACATATCCCCATTCGACGACGGTGATTCACGAGCGCGCGGGCGACTGGGCAGGCGCGGAGCTGAAGGGCGTGCAGGTGCAGGGGGACACGTTGGCCCTGGCACCGGGGGCCGCATCCGGCACCCTGACGAGCCAGCCCTTGAAAGTCGCCCCCTTCGACGAGCTGGTCCCGTCGTGGAACGCGGTCACGCCCGGCGCGGGCAGCGTGACGGTGGAGGTGCGCGCGCAGACCGGCGCGGGCTGGAGCCGCTGGTTCTCCTTCGGCACCTGGCAGAGCAGCGAGGGCCGCAGCAGCCTGAACGGGCAAAAGGACGCGGCGGGACAGGTGTTGACCGACACCCTGCGCCTGAACGCGAAGGCCAGCGCGTATCAGTACCGGGTGACACTGCGCGGCGCGGGGACGAACGTGCGGCTGCTGGCCTTCAACACGGCTGACCGCGCCCGGCGCACGGCGGGGTTGGGGCAGCCGGGCGACCGGGGCCACTGGGGCAAGGTCGTGAACGTGCCGCAGCGTTCGCAGATGCTTTACCCGGGCGGCGGCGAGGTCTGGTGCAGTCCCACCAGCGTCTCGATGATCCTGGCGCAGCATGGCCTGAACGTGACCGTCCCGCAGGCCGCCAGCGGCACCTTCGACCGCGCCTACAACGGCACCGGCAACTGGCCCTTCAACACCGCCTACGCGGGGGCGCTGGGCCTGCGGGCCTTCGTCACCCGGCTACCCAGTCTCGCGGAGGCCGAGCGGTACACGGCGGCGGGCCTGCCGCTGGCTGTCAGCCTGGGCTGGAACAAAGGCGAGTTGCCCGGCGCCCCCCTCACCTACAGTGACGGTCACCTGATGGTCCTGGTGGGCTTCGACGCCCAGGGCAACCCGGTGCTGAACGATCCCGCCGCGCCCAACGAAGCGGGTGTGCGCCGCACCTATCCCCGCGCGGCCTTCGAGCGGCAGTGGCTCACGCACTCGGGCGGCCTGAGTTACGTGATCACGCCGCCGGGGGCGAAGCTGCCCTGAGGGGTGGTCTGCCGCCTAACGGTCTGAAGGTCTACCTGTCGAGCCGCTCAAAACCCTGCCAACTGGAACTTCCAGGCGGTGAGACGGTCAGACGGTTAGACTCCTGCCCATGCACTTCCCCACCACCTGCCCCGCCTGCGCCCGTGAGGTGCCGGTGGAGTTCGCGGACAGCGCGGTTCATGACGTGATCTGCCCGGCCTGCGGGGCGCGGTACGTGGTGTTCGTCCGCAAGCACAAGTTCGAGGTGCTGTTCGACCTGGGGACGCGGGCGCTGATGGACGGCTACGCCCGCGAGGCCGTGGCGAGCTTCGCGGCGGCGCTGGAGCGGTTTTTCGAGTTCTACGTGCGGTCGTTCGCGCTGGAGCGGGCGGCGGGGGCGGAGGGGGACTTCACGGAGGCCCTCGCCGCGCTGGAGGGCACCTGGCGGCATGTCGCCAGCCAGTCGGAGCGCCAGGTGGGGATGCTGGCGCTGGCGTACCTGCTGCGCGAGGGCCGCGCCCCGGACTTCCTGACCCCCAGGGCGCTGGGCGCCGACTTCCGCAACCGCGTCGTTCACCGCGGCTACCTGCCGCGCCGGGAGGAGGTGGAAGCCTACGCGGCGCAGGTATTCGCCCTGATTGACCGTCTGCTGACCGAGCTGGGCGGGAGCACGGCGCACGCGGAACTGGCCCAGGAGCAGGCCTTCGCCGCCCATCTGGCGACCCTGCCGGAAGGGGTGACGGCGGTGTTCGAGGAGCATCCGGGCATGTTCCGCGCCCGGCGCTTCGGGGGACCGCCGGGGGACAAGGCGGCGGTGCCCGGCAAGACCGCCCCTCCCCTGAACGACGCGCAGGCCTTCGCGCGGGCGCTGGCCGAGCGGGGGCCGGGGCTAGACGTGTTCAAGGGGCGGTAGCCCGCGGCCGATGCGCCCCGCTAGACTGCGCCATGACAGCGGGAGAGGCAGCGAAAGAGCGGGCGGCGAGGCAGCGGCTGGTGCGCGTCGCGCGGGGCCTGGAGGACGGTGATCTGCTGGTGCGCGGCGCGCAGGTGGTGCAGCCCGTCACGCGCGAGGTGTTCGGGGCCGACGTGCTGGTCGCCGGGGGCCGGGTCGCGGCGCTGGTCGGCGCCGGGGCGGGCGTGCGGGCGGCGCGGACCGTGGAGGCGCGCGGCGCCTTCCTCGCGCCGGGGTTCATGGACGCCCACGTGCATATCGAGTCGAGCCTGCTGACGCCCGCGCGCTTCGCGGCGGCGGTGTTGCCGCGCGGCACGACGGCGGTGGTGGCCGAGCCGCACGAGGTGGTGAACGTGCTGGGCGTGCGCGGCCTGACGTGGATGCTGGAGGCGGGGCGGACATCCGGCCTGCGGGTCTTCGGCTCGGTGCCGTCCTCGGTGCCCGCCAGCCCCTTCGAGCGGGGGGGCGCGGTGCTGGACGCGGCGGAGGTGGCGGCGGCCCTGCGTCTGCCCGGCGTGCTGGGCCTGGCCGAGCTGATGAATTACCCGGGTGTGCTGAATGAAGACCCGGGCGTGTGGGACGTGCTGGAGGCCGGACGCGGAGGCCGGATCGACGGGCACGCGGCGGGTGTGGCGGGCCGCGACCTCCAGGCCTACGCGGCGGCGGGCCCCCACTCCGACCACGAGGCAACCACCCCGGAGGAAGCCCGGGAGCGCCTGCGCGCGGGCCTCTGGCTGATGGTGCGTGAGGGATCGGCGGCGCGGAACCTGGAGGCCCTGCTGCCCGTCCTGCGCGAGCGTCCCCGCCGCGCGCTGCTGGTCAGCGACGACGTGAGCGTGGACGAACTGCTCTCGCTGGGGCACCTCGACCGGCTGCTGCGGGCCTGCGTGGCGGGTGGCCTGCACCCCGCCGACGCGGTCGCGCTGGTGACCTGCAACCCCGCCGAGTACTGGGGCCTGCACGACCTGGGCCTGGTCGCGCCGGGCTACCAGGCGGATTTCGTGCTGCTGCGCGACCTCAGCGGGTTCGAGGTGCTGGAAACCTTTGTGGGCGGTGTGGAAGCCCGGGCGGGCACCGTCACGCCCCCTCTCCCGGGAGACAGCGTGAACCTGGGGCCAGGCTGGGACACGGCGACGTTCGACGTGCCCGCCCACTGGCCGGTAATGCAGGTCCGGCCCGACCAGATCACGACCGGCGTGGGCGCGCCGGGAACGGGAGACGCGCGGCTGGTCGTCGCGGACCGCTACGGCCGGGGGGACTATGCCGCCTGCTGGACCTCTGGCACCGGGATGACCGGGGGTGCGCTGGCGATCAGCATCCTGCACGACGCGCACAACGTCGCGGTGCTGGGCGGTACCGACGCGGACGTGCGGGCGGCGGGCCGGGCACTGGAGGCGCTGGGCGGCGGCGTGGTCGTGGTGGCGGGGGGCGAGGTGCGCGCCAGTCTCCCCCTCCCCTACGCGGGCCTGATGAGCGACCGCCCCCCGCAGGAAGTCGCCGCGCGCCTCTCGCAGGTGACGGCGGCGGCGCGGGCGCTGGGCTGCACCCTCCCCTACCCGGTCACCACCCTGAGTTTCCTGGGCCTGAGCGTGATTCCGGCCCTCAAGCTCACGCCGCGCGGGCTGCTGGACGTGCAGGCCTGGCAGCTTCTGCCCGCAGGGCGCGTGCCCGCCGGAACGGAGAACTGAAGATGGCGGACCTGGCCGGGAGAGAGCTGGTGGTGAACGGCGTCCGTCTGCACGTCGTCGAGGCGGGACCGGTGGACGGGCCGCTGGTGGTCTTGCTGCACGGGTTTCCCGAGTTCTGGCGGGCCTGGGAGCGGCAGATCGGCCCGCTGGCCCGCGCGGGCTTCCGGGTGGTCGCGCCGGACCTGCGCGGCTATGACCTCAGCGAGAAGCCGCCGGGGGTCCCCGCCTACCGCCTGAGCAGGCTGCGGGAGGACGTGGCCGCCCTGATTCACGCCCTGGGCTACGAGCGCGCGCATGTCGTCGGGCACGACTGGGGCGGCATCATCGCCTGGGCGCTGGCGATCCGGCAGCCGGAGGTGGTGGACCGCCTGGTGATCCTCAACGCGCCGCACCCCGCCGCCGCCCGCCGGATGCTGCGGATGCCCCGGCAGTGGCTCCGCTCCTGGTACATCCTCTTTTTTCAGCTTCCCTGGCTGCCCGAGCGGTTCCTGTTGCGTTCGGGGCGGAAGATGCTGCGGGGAACGAACCCGGCCGCCTACACCCCCCACGACCGCGAGCTGTACCAGCGGGCCTGGGAACAGCCCGGTGCCGCCACCGCCATGATCAACTACTACCGCGCCCTGCCCCGCTTCGGCAATGTGAAGGAAAATGAGGTGCGGGTGCCTACGCTGGTGCTGTGGGGTGAGCGGGACGTGGCGCTGCTGCCCGAACTGGCGGACGGACTCGAACGCTGGGTGCCGGACCTGCGGGTGGTGCGTTTCCCCCGCGCCAGCCACTGGGTGATGCGGGATGAGCCGGTGCGGGTGAACAATCTCCTGCTGGGATTCCTGTCCATCTGAGAGGATTTCATGCCATCCTCCCTGCATGCCGAGAATCACCGCGGAGAGATACGGAGTCATTGACGCCCAGGAGGGGGAGCGGCTGGTGCTGGCGCTGGAGCGCGGCGGGGTGGACATCCTGCACCGCTGCGGCGGCCACGCCCGCTGCACCACCTGCCGCGTCCACTTCACCGAGGGCGAGCCGGAAAGGATGACGGTGGCCGAGCGCGACAAGCTGCTGGAAAAAGGCCTGCTGGGCGAGGCCCGGCTCTCCTGCCAGATCGAGTGCCGGGGCGAGATGGTGTTGCGGCCCCTTCAGACTGTTCAGAACACCGGCCTGGAACCAGGCAAGGAACCCGCCGACCACATCGAACCCGAGCCGGTGTGGGTGCCCGTCCCGGCCCAGGGCTGAAGGCCCTTACCGCGCCTCGCCGGGCCGGGGCGCCTCAGCAGGCGTCAGGCCCAGCCCCGCCAGCACCCGCTCGCGGTTCCAGCCGGTCAACGCCGCCAGTTCCTCCAGCGTGGCCTCGAAGTCAGGCGTGCCGGGCGTGAGCGAGCGCAGCCGTGCCCAGAGGGCATTGCGGCGTTCCAGAAAGGCACGGGAGGGCATGGGGGGAGTCTAACGGTCCTGACCCGTCTAACGGTCTAACCGTCTGACCGCTGAAGGGCCGCCTTCCGTTATACTTTCGACCTTTAGACGGCGCCGCCAGGCGCCTAGCGATAACGCGCCACGTCCCGCAGGTGCGACGCATAGTCGTGGTTCACGTAGATCTTGCCGTTCAGCCCGTGCAGGAAGTACAGCGCGTCGCGGCCGTCGGCCATCTGCCGCTTGGGGTTCAGGACGCTCAGCAGCGCGGCCTGACCGGGGTTGTTGATGGGGGTGGGGGGAAGGCCCTGGCGGGTGTAGGTGTTGTAGGGCGTGTCCCTGGTGAAGTCTCCGGCGCTGCGGTCGAGTTCCGGCAGGTTCTTGCCCAGGCCGTAGGCGACGGTGGGGTCGCTGCCCAGCGCGATGCCGTCCTTCAGGCGGTTCAGGAACACCCCGGCGATCACCGGCATCTCGCCGTCGTTGGCGGCCTCGGCCTGCACCATGCTGGCGAGCGTCACCCAGCCCCGCACGCTGAGGCCGAGCGCCTTGGCCTTGGCCACGTTCTCGGGCGTGAATTCCTCGTTCATGCGCGTGACCATCTCCCGCACGGCCTCCTTGGGGGCCTCGCCCACCCGGAACTCGTACTTGGCGGGAAACACGAAGCCTTCGAGGTTCTTCTGCTTGCCCGCCGTGTAGGGGCTGAGGCTGGGGTCGCCCAGGGCGGCCTTCACCGCCGCCGCGTCGAACCCGGCCTTGGCGAGGATCGGGGGAATGTCCTTGAGGCGCCAGCCTTCGGGAATGGTCGCGTCCACGGTGGGAATGCGGGCCGGACCGGCCAGCTTGTCGGCCACCTGATAGACGTTCATGCCGCCGTTCAGGTCGTACAGCCCTTCCTTGAGGCTCCCCGCCGTGCCGTTTTGCCGCATCACGAAACGCAGGGCGTCGGCGTTTTTCACGATGCCGTGCGCTTGCAGGGTGCGGGCCACCTGCGGCAGGGTATCCCCCGGCTTGACCTCCAGCGTGTAGGGGCCGCCTCCGGCGGGCTGCGTGAGGCTGCGCAGATAGAGGAAGACTCCCAGCGCCGCCAGCAGCAGCAGTGCCACCAGCGCGAGCAGCACCTTGACCCACAGCGCCGTCCCCCGGCCTTGCAGGCGGGTCACGCGCCCACCCCTTCTGTCCGGAATGGCGCGAGCCGCGCTTCGAGGTCGGCGTCGGCGGGGGGCCGCGCGCCGAAGCGCGACACGACCCAGCCGCCCACCTGCACAGCCAGCCGCGCGGCGCGCACGGCGTCCCCGTGGGCCAGCCATCCGGCCAGGAACGCGCCACCGAAGGCGTCGCCCGCCCCGGTCGCGTCGATCAGGCGGTCTTGGCTGGCGGGAACGTGCGTGCGGGGCTGCGCGGGACCTTCCAGCAGCGCGCCTTCCTCGTCCAGCTTCAGCACGACCAGCGCGTGCGGATAGCGGGCGCGCAGCCAGTCCAGGGCGCGGCCGGGGTCGTCCTCGCCGCTCATGGCGCGGGCCTCGTCGGCGTTGGGAAAGATCAGATCGAAGGGGACACCGTCCACGATCTTCAGGAAGTTCTCGCGGCCCATCTGCTGAATCATCTGAAAGCTCCCGGGGTCGAGGCTGAGGGTGGCCCCGGCCTCCTTGGCAAGGCGCGCGGCGGTGAGGGCGGCGGCGCGCGGCGGATCGCGGAAGAGGCTCCAGGCGGTGAGGTGCAGGTGCCGCGCCTCCCGCAGCACCTCCTGCGGCACTTCTTCGGGCAGCAGCTCCCAGTCGGCGCCCTGCCCGGTCAGCATCGCGCGCTGGCCGCGGCGGTCGATCAGCGCGAGAATCACGCCGGTGGGGTGCACGTCACTGAGGGTGAGGGCAGTCCGCACGTCCTCGGCGTGCAGTTCGGCGGTCGCCAGTTCCCCGAAGCGGTCGCGGCCGATCTTGCCCACGAAGGTCGCGGGATACCCGGCCCGGCGGGCCCAGACGGCCAGGTTGGCCGCCGATCCGCCCCCGGAGAGTTCCATGCGACCGGTGGTGTCCCCGCCCGGCAGCAGCATGGTATCGGGTTTAGCCAGCACGTCCCAGGCTAGGTCGCCCAGCGACACGAGAGGTTTACGTTCCATCATGCGTGCCATGCAGCATACAGGGAGCAGCGGGCAGGGAAGCTGACCCTCAGCCCTCCGCCCACGGCGCAGCCTGCACCGCCCCCAGCGCCAGCAACGTCGCCAGCACGTCCAGTCCGCCGCTGAGGCCGTAGACGAGCTGATCGGTGAGCGTTGGGAGCGTGCTGAACCCGGCGATGGGCACCAGATTGAACACGGTCATCCCCAGGCTGAGGGCGGCGGCGACGTTCAGCCAATCCGCCAGCCTGCGGCGGCCCGTCAGGTCGGCGGGATTGGGGGCCAGGCGGGCGAGGGTGCCGTAGACGGCGTTGCTCGCCAGGATCGCCGCGAACCAGACCGTAAAGAGCGCGGTGAGGGCGACCGTGTTCGCCTCCGGGGCCAGGCCCGCCAGCACGCCCAGCAGCGTCAGGAACCACAGCACCAGCCGGAAGGACGTGAGCCCGGGAAAGGCGATCCGCAATGACACCAGCGTCCCGTCCGTCAGCGGCACCACCCGCCCCGCCGTGAAGCGCCCCAGGAGGACCGTCCACCACGCCAGCACCAGCCCACCCAGAAACGCCTCGATCCCCGAGAACCAGGCCTCCTGGGAGAAATTCCCACGCCACAGGGCATAGGCCGCCAGCCCGAACGTCCCCACGACCTGCACCCACAGGGCGGCGAGGGCGGCGGACCGCATCATGGGGCGCCTGCGGCGCGCCGAACGGTCAAAAGGTCAGACCGTCGAACGGCCTGCGACACCCATGCCCTTAGACCGTTCGACGGTCTGACGGTTAGACGGCGAGCGCAGCGAGCCTTCACAGCCCCAGTTTCGCCTGAAGCCGCTCGCGCACGACCTCCGGCTTGGCCTTGCCGCCGGTCGCCTTCATCACCGGGCCGAAAAGGGCGTTCATCGCCTTGGCGTTCCCGGCGCGGACCTTCTCCACGGTGGCGGGGTCGGCCTGCATCGCGGCGTCGATGGCGGCGTCGATAGCGGCGGTATCGGTCACGACCGTCAGGCCGCGTTCGCGGACCAGCGCCTCCGGGTCCTGCCCATTCATCACGTCGGGGAGGAGGTCTTTTGCAATCTTGCCGCTGATGGTGCCCGCGTCGATCAGGCGCACCAGGGCGGCGAGGTGCTGCGGCTGGAGGTCCGCCTGCGCGATGCCGGTTTCCCGCGCGGCCAGCAGCCCGGCCACGTCGGTCAAGAGCCAGTTGGCGAGCTTCTGCGCGTCGGGGGCAGGCTGGGCCGAAAGCGCCTCGTCATAGAAGCGGCTGAGGGGGACGTTCAGGCTGAGCGTCTCGGCGTCGCTCTCGCGCACGCCCGCCGCCACATACCGCGCCCGCTTCTGCCTGGGCAGTTCGGGCATCCGCGCCCGCACGCGCCCGATCCACTCGGGCGTGATCTCCAGCGGCGGCAGGTCCGGCTCGGGGAAGTAACGGTAGTCGGCCTCGCCTTCCTTCGTCCGCATCACGAAGGTCTTCTGGCCGCCCTCGTCCCAGCCCAGGGTGTCCTGGGTGATCTGGCCGCCCGAGTCCAGCACGCGCGTCTGCCGCGCCGTCTCGTACTCGATGGCGCGGGCCACCGAGCGGAAGGAGTTGAGGTTCTTGACCTCCACCTTGGTCCCCCAGGGTTCGCCGGGCTTGTGAATGCTGAGATTCACGTCGCAGCGCATCTTGCCTTCCTCGGGCGTCGCGTCGGACACGCCGAGGGACTGGGCGATGGCCTGCACGGCCTCTAAAAAGGCGCGGGCCTGCTCGGCGTCGGTGATGTCCGCCTCGGTCACCATCTCGATCAGCGGCGACCCGGCGCGGTTGAGGTCCAGCAGGCTGTAGGGCGCGTAGGTCGGGTGAATGAGTTTCCCCGCGTCGTCCTCCAGGTGGGCGCGTTTGATGCGGACGCGCTCACCGCCGACCTCCAGATACCCGTCCCGCGCAATCGGGCGGTCGTACTGCGAGAGCTGGAAGTTCTTGGGCGCGTCGGGGTAGAAGTAGTTCTTGCGGTGAAACTGGGTGAAGCCCGACACGTCGCAGTTGAGCGCCAGGCCGAACATCAGCGCGAGGTCCACCGCCTCGCGGTTGAGGGTGGGCAGCGTGCCGGGCAGCCCCAGCGTGAGGGGATCGGTGTAGGTGTTCGGCTCGGCCCCGTGGTAGTCGGCGGGGCAGGCGCTGAAGAGCTTGGAGCGCGTCCGCAGTTGCAGGTGGACTTCCAGCCCGATGACGGCACGGTACATGGGGGGGAGTCTAGCGCGGGGGGGAAGAGCAGAGCGCGAAGGAAAAGCCTCGACTTCCAGCCCGTTACAAACGCAGCGCCATCTCCGTCCCGCTCGCCTGAAAGCCCAGTCCCTTATACAGCGCCCGCCCCATCTCACTGGTGCCCAGGCTGACGCGGGTGATGCTCCGTTCCTGAGCGGTTTGCAGGCAGCGCGTGACGAGTTCACGGGCGAGGCCCCGGCGCCGATAGTCGGGGTGCGTCCAGACGTTCACCACCCGCGCCCGGTACGGCTGTGGGTCGCCCCTGGTTGGCCCCCATTCCAGCAAGGTCAGGCCAGCGCCCGCCACCACCCCTCCCCCGTCCGCGACGGCGAGAAACCCGAGGTACACGCCGCGTTCCAGCGCCTCCGTGACCCAGGCAGCGTAGACGGGACGCTCGGCGGCGTCGGCTCCGGCGGGGTAACGGTGGCAGGCGATAATGGGCGCGTCGGCGGGGCAGGCGGGGCGAATCACGCGGCACATTCTGGCAACTCCGGGCCAGCCGGGCGCGTACCGGAAGGCATGAGCGAACTGAATGGACGCATCGGCGGCACGGTTTACGGCTACGACCTGCACGCCGAGTGGGACGGCCAGCATCTGCGCGGGCGCATCGGCGGGAGAATTCAGGGCAAGGACCTGGACCTCACGCGGCACGCGGGGGATGTGGATGGGCGCGTCGGGGGCACCTTCGCCGGGTTCGACGTGGACGGGGACGTGACGCCGGAGCGGGTGGACGTGCGGCTGGGCGGGCAGACGGTCGGGAACGACGTTCACCTCGTCACCGACGGAGAACGCATCACCGGGCGCTTCTCGGGAAGAATCATCGGCAAGGACGTGGACCTGCGGGCGGACGGGAAACGGCTCACGGGCCGGATCGGGGGCGCCTTCGATGGCAAGGACGTACATCTGACTTTCGGGGACGTGCCGCCCGAACTGGCGGCGCTGGCCGCCGTCTGTGCGTATAAGGTGCTGGAAGACGACGAGGCGCACGCGGCCAGCAGCTCTGCCGCGTCCTCCTGATTCTCCAGCCAGCCGCACATTCCCGCGCTCTCCCGCGTGCTACTTTTCGCGCACCATGACAGCCGTACAGGGACAGGTGAAGGCCAGGACGCTCGGAGAACTGCTTCAGACGCCGGACTACGCGGGCCGCGCGCCCTTCGACGGCCAGGTGCGGACCGTGCAGGACGAGGTGCGGGACAACCTGACGCGCAAACTCCGCAACGGGGAAGAACTCTTTCCCGGCGTGGTCGGCTACGACGAGACGGTGATCCCGCAACTGGTCAACGCCCTGCTGGCCCGCCAGAACTTCATCCTGCTGGGGCTGCGCGGCCAGGCCAAGAGCCGCATCCTGCGCGCGATCACGGAACTGCTCGACGAATACGTGCCGGTCATCGACGGCGTGGACATGCCCGACGATCCCCTCAACCCCATCGGCGCCGAGGGCCGTCATCTGCTGGAAGCGCACGGGCTGGAGTTGCCGATCCGCTGGCTGCCGCGCGGCGACCGCTACGTGGAAAAGCTCGCCACGCCCGACGTGACGGTGGCCGACCTGATCGGGGACGTGGACCCCATCAAGGCCGCCCGCCTGGGCACCTCGCTGGGCGACACCCGCTCGATGCACTTCGGGCTGCTGCCGCGCGCCAACCGGGGCATCTTTGCCGTGAACGAGCTGGCCGACCTCGCGCCCAAGGTGCAGGTGGCCCTCTTCAACATCCTTCAGGAAGGGGACGTGCAGATCAAGGGCTACCCGATCCGGCTGGAACTGGACGTGATGCTGGTCTTCTCGGCCAACCCCGAGGACTACACCGCGCGGGGCAAGATCGTCACGCCGCTCAAGGACCGCATCGGCAGCGAGATTCGCACCCACTACCCGACCGACGTGAAGCTCGGGATGGACATCACCGAGCAGGAAGCGGTGAAGGCGCCGGGCGTCGTGGTGCCCGACTTCATCGCGGAACTGATCGAGGAAATCGCCTTCCAGGCCCGCGAGGACGGGCGGGTGGACAAGATGAGCGGCGTCTCGCAGCGCCTCCCGATCTCGCTGATGGAGGTCGCCTCCGCCAACGCCGAACGCCGCAGCCTGGTGTCGGGGGATGGCCCGGTGGTGCGCGTCTCGGACGTGTACGCGGGCCTGCCCGCCATCACCGGCAAGCTCGAACTGGAGTACGAGGGCGAACTCAAGGGTGCCGACGTGGTGGCCCGCGAGGTGATCCGCAAGGCGGCGGGGGCCGTGTACGCCCGCCGCTACGCCAGCTTCGACACGCGCGGACTGGAAAAGTGGTTCGAGGACGGCAACGTCTTCCGCTTCCCGCAGTCGGGCGACGCCGCGGCGGCGATGAAGGCCGCGCGCACCGTGCCGGGCCTGACCGACCTCGCCGCCCAGGTGGCGGGCAGCAGTGACGACGCGGTGCGGACGAGCGCCGCCGAGTTCATCCTCGAAGGGCTGTACGGGCGCAAGAAGCTCTCGCGCGCCGAGGAAACCTACGCCGCCCCCGAACCGGAAGTGCGCCAGCAGCGCGGGGGCCGCTGGAACTGAGGGAAGCTTTCAGCGGTCAGCTTTCAGCAAGAAGGGCGTCGCCGGAGCACAGGCGAACGCCCTTTTCTTTCGTCTTTCGCTGACGGCTGACCGCTGAAAGTGACCGCCTCCTCAATACAACTTCCCCAGCACGTCATCCTTCATCACGAAGCTCTGGTCCTGGGTGGGGAACTCGCGGGCGCGGACCTCGCGGGCATAGGCGGCGATGGCCTCGCGCGCCTCACGGCCCAGTTCGGCATACCGCTTGGCGAGCTTCTTCTCCTCGCCCTCGTACAGTCCGAGCAGGTCGTGGTACACCAGCACCTGGCCTTTGCAATGCACCCCCGCCCCGATGCCGATGGTGGGCACGTGCAGCCGCCCGGTGATCAGGCGGGCCAGGCGGGCGGGAATGGCTTCGAGCACCACGCTAAAGGCCCCGGCCTGTTCGAGCGCCAGCGCCCCCTCCAGGGTGCGGCGGGCGCTGGCCTCGTCCTTGCCCTGCACCTTCAGGCCACCCTGGGCGGTCGCGGTCTGCGGCAGCAGGCCCACGTGCCCCATCACGGGGATGCCGTTGCGGGTCAGCACCCCCACGACCTCCAGCACCTCGGGCGTCGCGCCTTCCAGCTTCACGGCGTCCGCGCCCGTCTGCTGAATCACGCGCACGGCATTCCGCATCGCGTCCGTGACCCCGGTGTGGTACGTCCCGAAGGGCAGGTCCACCACCAGGAAGGTATCCGGCGCTCCCCGCCGCACGGCCCGCGCGTGGTGAATCATGTCGTCCAGCGTGACGGGGGCGGTCGAGTCGTAGCCCAGCACCACGTTCCCCAGGCTGTCCCCCACCAGGATCAGGTCCACGCCCGCCGCCTCGGCGTGCCGCGCGCCGGGATAGTCGTAGGCGGTGACCATCACCAGCGGTTCCTGCGCGTTCATGAGGTCAGGGACACTGCGTTTCATGGGGGGAAGCTATCAGCTTCCAGCCGTCAGCAATCAGCCGTCGGGCCGCTTTGGCTGAAGCCCCCGCTTCTGGCTGAGAGCTGACGGCTGACCGCTATCCCCCCATGATCTGCCCGTAGCGGTCCAGGACCAGATAGATGATCCAGCCCGTCACCGCCACGTACAGCCACACCGGCACCGTCCAGCGCACCCAGGCGCGGTGGCGGTTGAACCAGGGGCGGGCGGCGGGCGCGTCGATGTTGCCGAGGTTCCCCGCCGCCTTCAGCCCCCGCCAGGCATTCCAGAGCGCCAGCAGCGCCAGCGGGAGGTTCGCCGCCGCGAGGATGATGTGGCTGATCAGCAGGAAGAAGTACGCCCCGCGCCACTCGGCAGGCCCGGCGTACTTCTTCTCGTACCCCAGGCCCAGGCGGGTGAGGTACAGCACCAGAAAGATGGTCGCCAGGCTGCTGGCGATCAGCATCGCGCGCATGTGCGCCTCGCGGTTGCCGCGCCGAATGAAAAAGACGCCGACCAGGAGCGTGATCCCGCTCAGGACGATGGTAATGACTGCCCACTGATTGATGATCGCCGCCACGGGCGCAGTCTAGGCGGCGGGCGCGGGGGCAGGTGTCCGGGGAGCGGAGGTGAGGAGAGGCAGGGGACAATCTTCAGCCTCCCGACCTGCCTAGAATGCGGGGATGAACCTGACCCGCCACCGGCGGTCGGAAGGAAGGTGAAGTGAAGTGAGCAGCGCATTGACGGTGCCCCGGTCCCGGGCGGGTGCCTGGCTGCCCCGGCTGGCCTGGGCGGCCCTCGCATACAACGTGCTGGTGATCCTGTGGGGCGCGGTGGTGCGCCTGACCGGGGCGGGCGCGGGCTGCGGCGACCACTGGCCGCTGTGTAACGGCGTGGTGGTGCCGCAGAGTCCGCAGCTCCACACCGTCATCGAGTTCAGCCACCGCCTGACCAGCGGCGCGAGCGGTCTGCTGGCGCTCGGATTGATCGCGCTGGCCTTCGCCACGACGCGCAGAGGCCACCCCGCGCGGCTGGGCGCGGTCCTGACCTTCCTGCTGATCCTGACCGAGGGGCTGGTGGGCGGCGTGCAGGTGCTGCTGGGCCTGACTGCCGATTCGACCGACCCCGCGCGCGGCTTCGTGCAGGGCGTGCATCTGGCGAACACCTTCCTGCTGCTGGGGGCGCTGCTGCTCACAGCGCTGTGGGCCTCGGGCCGCCCGGCGCTGCGGCTGCGCGGGCAGGGGCGCACGCTGGGATGGATCGCGCTGGGTCTGGTGCTGGCCCTGCTGGTGGGCCTGGCCGGGACGGTGACCGCGCTGGGTGACCTGCTCTTCACTCCGGCAGCGGGCACGCCCATCGACACGGTGCGCCGCGACTTCGGCACCACGGCTGGCCTGATCGAGAACCTGCGCGTGATTCACCCGATGCTCGCCATCCTGACCAGCGCGTACCTGATCTGGCTGGTGGGAGCGCTGCGCCGGTTGCGGCCCGCGCCGGAGGTGACGCGCTGGGGGATGGTGCTGCTGGGCGTGATCGGCGCCCAGGTGCTGGCGGGCTTCGTGAACGTGGCGCTCCGGGCACCGGCCTGGATGCAGCTCACGCACCTGCTGCTGGCGTGCATCATGTGGCTCGTGACCGTCCTGCTGAGCTATGAGGCCCTGACGGCCCCCCGCCGCGCCCGCCCGCTGACGCCGCAATCGGTGGCGGCATGACCGTCGACCGCATGACGCCGCCTTCCGGCGTGGGCCACCCGGCCCGGCCCGTGCGCGCGACCTGGCGCGATTACCTGGCGCTGACCAAACCCAAGGTCATCAGCCTGCTGCTGTGGACCACCCTCACCGCGATGTTCATGGCGGCGCGGGGCTGGCCGGGGCTGTGGCTGCTGATCGTGGTCAGTGTGGCCGGGTATGCCTCGGCGGGGTCGGCGGGCGTGTTCAACATGATCATCGACCGCGATATCGACCTGAAGATGAAGCGCACGGCGGCGCGGCCTACCAGCAGCGGACTGATCTCCACCCGCGACGCGGCGATCTTCGGCAGCGCGCTGCAAGTCCTGTCCTTCGTGATGCTGTGGGTCTGGGCCACGCCCCTGAGTGCCTGGATGAGCCTGGCGGGCTTCCTCACCTACGTGGTGGTGTACACGCTCTGGCTCAAGCGCAATACCTGGCACAACATCGTGCTGGGCGGGGCCGCCGGGTGCTTCCCGCCGCTGGTGGGCTGGGCGGCGGTGACGGGTGACCTCAACCTCTTCGCCTGGTTCCTCTTCGCCATCATCTTCTTCTGGACGCCCGTCCACTTCTGGGCGCTGGCGCTGATGATCAAGGAGGAGTACCGCCAGGTGGGGGTCCCCATGCTGCCCGTCGTCCACGGCGACCGGCTGACGGTGGCGCAGATCGGCCTGTACGCGATCTACACCGTGGTGCTGTCGCTGATGCCGGTGTTCTTGCAGGAGGTCGGCTGGCTCTACTTCCTGTCGGCGCTGATCCTGGGAGGGCTGCTGCTTCAGCGGTCGTGGAAGCTGTACCGGCACGTGATGGCGGGCCACCAGGTCGAGCGGCGGGTCGCGGTGCCGCTGTACCTGTACTCGATGCTGTACCTCGCGCTGCTGTTTGTGGCGGGCGCGGTGGACCGGGTGCTGATCGGCTAGGCAGGGGCTGGGAAGACGTGCCAGGGCGGTCCCGTGAGGCCGCCCTTCTTCTTTTCGCACCAGCCCCTTCCCCCACGCCCGTCAGGACACTTGCCCACCCCTCAAGCTGCTCTCATGGCCTGGAGCCTGACCGTTCGGTCGAACGCCCGTGGAGACACGGGTGGCGGGGCCATCTGGGGGGCGAAAAACCCCGGCCAACGTTCTAGACTGGGGGCGAGGAAAGGAGTGATGTTGAACACCAACCATAGCCGCCACAGGCGCGGACCACACAGGGGGCGACCGCGGCAACTGGTCCGTGCCGGACTGCTCGGCGTCGCCGCGGCGCTGCTCACCGGCTGCCAGTCGGCGCAGTTCCTGTCCATGGGGGACATGGCGTCCGCGTACAACCGCGAGATCCTGTGGATGAGCGTGCCCGCCATCATCCTCTCGATCATCATCTTCATCGGCGTGTCGTACGCCCTGTTCTACACGGTGCGGAAGTTCCGGGAGGACCGGAATGACGCGCCCCCGGCGCAGTTCCACGGCAACAACCGCCTGGAGACGGTCTTGGTGGTCGTGCCCATGCTGCTTGTGATGCTGCTCAGCGTGCTGACGGTGCGCTCGCTGGCCCGCCTGAACCCCACCCCGCAGAACGCCGTGAAGGTGGACGTGCTGGGCAAGCAGTTCTGGTGGAACTTCAGCTACCCGGCGGCCCCGGCCGCAGCAGGCGGCCACGTCACCAACGGCAACGAGATGGTGATACCCACCCGCAGCTGGGTGGCCCTGACCGCGACCAGCGGTGACGTGATCCACGCCTTCTGGGCGCCCAACCTGGGCGGGCAGCGCGACGCGACCCCCGGCACCCAGAAGACCTGGCAGATCAACACCGAGCGCCCCGGCGTCTACCAGGGCAACTGCAACGTGCTGTGCGGGGCCAGCCACGCCAACATGCGCTTCAAGGTGATCGCGCTCGACCCGGCCCGTTACCAGTCGTTCCTGGCGGCGGCCCAGGCGTACCGCGCCCCCACCCCCGCCACCGGCAGCGCCGAGGAACGCGGCTACACCCTGTTCATGCAGGGCAAGCCCGCCACCGGCGCGCTCGCCTGCGCCGCTTGCCACCGGGTCCAGGGCACGCCTGCGGCGGGTGCGGCCGGTCCCGACCTCAGCTTCTTCGGCACCCGGCAGACGCTGGGCGCGGGCATGTGGGAACACGAGCGGGCCAGGGAGATGCTGCACGAGTGGATCAAGCACAGCCCGGCGGTCAAGCCCGGCAGCCTGATGCCCCCCTATGACGGCAGCAGCTACACGGTGAACGGTAAGGTGCAGAAGGCTGGCCTGCTCACCGACGCGGAGATCGACGATCTCGCCGCTTACCTGCGCAGCCTGCGTCTGCCGGAAGAAGCGGACTACTGGCGCGGTGTGCCGGTCATTGACCTGAACACCGTCACCGAAGGAGGGAACCCGTGACGGTCCAGCATGCTCCACCCCCCACCACCATCGCTGCCCGCCGGGGCGCCTGGGAGGTCATCAAGGACTACATGATGACCACCGATCACAAGAAGATCGGAATCCTGTACATGGTGACGTCGGTCGTTGCGTACGCCATCGCGGGCATCCTCGCGGTCCTGATCCGGCTGCAACTGGCGCTGCCCAACCAGGGGCTGCTGGTCGGCCACGACTACAACCAGGTGCTGACGGGGCACGCGGCCCTGATGGTCTTTTTCTTCCTGATTCCCATCGGGCTCTTCGGGTTCGGGAACTTCCTGCTGCCGCTGCAACTCGGCGTGCGCGACGTGGCGCTGCCGCGCGTGAACACCTTCGCGGTGTGGCTCTTCGTCTTCAGCATGGTGATCTTCATCGCCTCCATGTGGAACGGCGGCACGCCGGGCGCGGGCTGGACCTTCTACTATCCGCTGTCGGTGGACCCCACCCAGCAGGCGGGCATCAGCGCCATGATGGTCGCGCTGGCCCTCAACGGCATCGGGTCACTGCTGGGCAGCGCCAACTTCGCGGCCACCATCGTGAACATGCGCGCGCCGGGCATGGGCCTGTGGAAGATGCCGATCTTTACCTGGAGCATCTTCGCCACCAGCCTGCTCCAGCTCGTCAGCCTGGGGGGCCTGACCGCCGCCGCGCTGGTGACCTACCTGGAGATCAAGCTGGGCCTCTCGATGTTCAACCCGGGCATCGGCGGCACGCCGATCTTGATGCAGCAGTTCTTCTGGTTCTACTCGCACCCCGCCGTGTACGTGATGCTGCTGCCCTACCTGGGCATCGCCGCCGAGATCGCCTCCACCATGGCCCGCAAGCCGCTCTTCGGCTACCGCGTGATGGTGTACTCGCTGCTGGGCATCGTGCTGGTCAGCCTGCTGGTGTGGGCGCACCACATGTTCGCGGTGGGTCTGCCCGAAGCCTGGCAGATCGCCTTCGCGGTCGCCACCCTGATCGTGGCCGTGCCGACCGGCGTGAAGATCTTCAACCTGATCGGCACCCTGTGGGGCGGGCGCATCATGATGAAGACCCCCACCTACTGGCTGGTGGGCTTCATCTTCAACTTCCTGGTGGGCGGGATCACCGGCGTCTCGCTGGGCATGATTCCCTTCGACTACCAGGTCACCATGAGCTACTACGTCGTGGCGCACTTCCACAACGTGATGATGTTCGGCACCGCCTTCCTGGTGTTCGGCGGCCTCGCCTACTGGTGGCCCAAGATCACGGGCCGTTTCCTGGATGAGCGGCTGGGCCTCTGGCACTTCTGGGTGACCATGATCGGCTCGTGGATGACCTTCCTGCCGCAGTACATCCTGGGCCTGCTGGGCATGCCCCGGCGCTACTACACCTACCCGGAAGGCAACTTCGCCTGGACCGAACTGAACTTCATCTCCACCCTGGGCGCGCTGACGCTGCTGGTGGGCGGCATCATGTGGGTCTACAACATGCTCCAGAGCATGCGGCGGCCCATCACCGCCAGCCCCAACCCCTGGGGCGGCTTCACGCTGGAGTGGACGGCGGCTTCTCCCCCCGCCGCCTACAACTTCGCCCACGAGTTCCCCACCAACTTCCCCACTGAGCGGCCGCTGTACGACTGGGAAAAGGGCGGCGAGAAGCTCACGCCGGTGGACCCCCGGAGCATTCACCTGCCGGTGGATTCCATCTGGCCGTTCGTGACGGCGCTGGCGATGTTCCTGATGGGCTATGGCCTCGCTTTCGGCTGGTTCACCAACTACACCCCGGCGGCCGGACTGCAACCGTTCTTCGCCGCCAGCCCCAACCACGTGTTCGCCAGCATCCTGCTGTACCTCAGCATTCCCCTCTTCATGTGGGGCCTGTTCAAGTGGGCGGGAACGCGCGAGTACGCCGTGCCTGTCGAGCACCACCACCTCACCAAGTACGACAACGGCTTCATGGGCATGGCCTGGTTCATCATCTCCGAAGTCGGCCTCTTCGGCGTGTTGATCGCCGGGTACGTGTACCTGCGCATCAGCGGCCACGCCGAGCCGCCCGCCATGCGCCCCAACATCTGGCTGGCCGCGCTGAACACCCTGATCCTGGTCAGCTCCTCCTTCGTGATCCACAAGGCCGAGCAGGACCACCACCACGGGCGCTACACCTGGTTCCGGCTGGGCCTCTTCATCACCCTGCTGCTGGGCACGCTGTTCATGCTGTTCCAGGTGTACGAGTTCTCGCTGTTCGGCCATGAGAGCGACTGGAAGCAGAACCTCTGGCAGTCGTGCTTCTTCATCATCGTCGGCCTGCACGGTCTGCACATCCTGATCGGCGGCACCGGCGTCGCCCTGCCCTACTACCAGGCGATGACCGGCAAGCTGGACAAGTACAACCACGGCTCTATCGGGCCCGCCAGCCTGTACTGGCACCTGGTCGACGTGGTGTGGCTGTTCATCGTGGCGATCTTCTACGCATGGTGAGTTAGCTTTCAGCAATCAGCAGTGGGGACGTGAGGAGCGTCCCCGCTGCTCTTTTTGGCTGACGGCTGAACGCTCCTGGGACACCCCGCCCCCCTCCCCTCCCCTAGCCTGCACGTCATGAAGTGGCTCACGGCGGCGCTGCTGGCCCTCGCGGCGGTTCTGGGGGGGCTGCTGCTGTACCGGAACGTCTCCCCGGCTCCGACGGGCGGCACCGTGCTGGACAATCCGGTGAAGCTTCCCGCGCTGCGGCTGGTCAATGACCGGGGGCAGGCAACGGCGCTGAACGATTCGGGCGGAAAGCTGCGGCTGATGTTCTATGGCTACGTGCGCTGCCCGGACGTGTGCCCGGCGACGCTGGCGGCCCTGAAGAACATCTACGCGGGGCTGACGCCGGGGCAGCGGAAGCGCGTGCAGGTGCAACTGGTGACGGTGGACCCGGTGCATGACCGCCCGGCGGTGCTGCGCGACTACCTGAACCGCTTCGACCCCGCGTTCACGGGCCTGACCGGCGACGCCGCCACTATCGACGAGGCTGCCCGCGTGATGTTCGTGGCGAACGTGCAGCCGCAACCGGTGACCGATCACAGCGCGCACCAGGGCCAGCACAGTGGCGGGGCGGGAGCCGACCCCGAGAACCATGAGGACGAGGCGCCGGGCGGGGCCACCGAGGCCGCCCGCATCCACGGCGATCAGGTGAGCGTGGTGGACCCGCAGGGCCGCTTCGTGCGGGTGTACAACAACGCCGAGGTGATCGGCGGCGAACTGGAGCGCGATTTGCCGGGATTGATCCGGAAGTATGGGAGCTGAAGCGAACGTCCCCACCCTCATCCGGTGGGGACATTCGCTCGGCTCCTTTTTACCATCGGGCTCTACCAGAAGCTGCCAAGAACAGAGTTGAATCGCAGGCGAATTCACTGAGGCTCTCGGTGCTAAGGCGTAAAGAGCCTCCAGTGCCCCTCGGAGATAACTTCGCTGCTACCGCCCTGCACTTTGATCGCGGTTTGATCGTCAATCGCGTAGGCCGGGCCCTGGATGCCAGCCGCCCACCTTTCCGCGTCGGCCAGGGTGTTTTCCGGCAGATCCTTGTGGTCCAGATGCGGAAAGATCGAAAAATCAACGATACCTAGCGTTTCATCGCTCCCGGTGGGTGCCTTCCAACCGACGAAGTCCTCCCCGATACGGGGAGTCATCACCATGCTCCCGGCGCTCAGCCCCACCCAGACGGTTTCGTGCAGCGACGGCAGGAGGTCCGCCAGCCCGGACTCCCGCATCCAGTGGCACAGGTACAGGGCGTCGCCGCCATTCACCAGCAGGACGTCTGTCTCCCGGACCCAGGGAATCCAGCGCTCTTCGCCGATGCTGGGCAGTGCCGTGAGTTCCAGCACGCCCAAGGACTTCCACCCCAGCTCGCACATGGGGGTTCTGGGTTCTCGTCCGCTGATGAATCGCCATGCCCCACCAGGACTGCCCTGGGGATGCCCGTACCCCGCCGTGGGGATACAGAGGGCGTTGGAGTCGGTGATCGGCTTGCCCAGGAGGTCGACCAGCGCGCCCTGGAGACTGGGGTTGGTGATCCCAGCCGAAGTGAGCAGAAGTTTCAAGGTTCCTCTCCTTCCGGCTGCGGGGGTTGAATCACCGAGAAGGTCGCGCCTCCGGGGTCTTGCAGTACGGCAATCCGGCCATAGGGGGAAGCGTGCGGCCCGGCCTGGAGCTGGCCGCCGTTCGCCTGAGCCGTCTGCACCGCCTGGTCGGTATCCTCCACCGCGAAGTAGATCATCCAGTGGGAGGGCAGGTCCGGCGGCCAGTGGATATCGTCCATCTGCATTACTCCGGCGTTCTGGTCTGCGCCTTGGTAGAGGACGTGGTAGCCCATGTCGGGGAGGGGCTGGCTGGTGTTGCCCAGCAGCGAGGTGTAAAAGTCGCGGGCGCGGTCGGCGTCGCGGGTCTGCAACTCGGCCCAGGTGAAGGTCCCGGGGGTGCCGGTCCGGCCCATGCCCGCCTGCCGTTCCGCCTGCCACAGGCCGAACAGGGCGCCAGTCGGATCACGGCCCATCAGCAGGTGACCGTGATCACCGACCGACATGGGCCCCACGTTGACCTCCCCGCCCAGGTCACGGATGCGGGCAGCATCGGCGGACACGTCGTCACTGGCGAAGTAGAGGTGCCAGAGACTCTGCCCCTCGAAGGGCGGAACGACGGCGGCGACAGGACGTCCGCTGGCAAAGGCGACGCTGTATTCGCCGTCCCCGGCACCCTGCTTCTCGAATGTCCAGCCGAACAGCGCCTCGTAGAACGGGCGGATCGTCTCCGCAGCGGGGGTCATCAGGTCGAGCCAGGTGGGGGTTCCGGCGGCGGGGTGGGTCTGCATGAACAACCTCCTGAAAGCAGGGATGCGGGGCGGCAGCCGGGCGTGATTCGCCGCCACATCACCCAAGAAGCGTGGTGGAGTTGCGCTCGGCTTTCTCCACCACCTGAAAGGTCAGCTCCTGTCGACCTGCACCACGCTGAACACTGCGCCGTCCGGGTCGGCCAGCACGGCCATCTGGCCGTAAGGCGTGTCGAAGGGGGGCACGCGGACGCTTCCGCCGCCCTCCCCGGCGACCTGGACGGCCCGCTGAAGGTCGTTCACGTCGAAGTAGGGCATCCAGTGCGGGGGCACGGAGGCGGGCCAGTGTTCCTCGTCCATCTGCATGATGCCGCCGACGTTGTCGTTCCCCTGCTTGAGGATGTGGTAGGTCATGTCGCCGGGCATGGGTTCGCTGGTCGCGCCGAAAAGCTGGGTGTAGAAGTCACGCGCCCGGTCCGCGTCACGGGTGTTCACTTCCTGCCAGGTCATGCTGCCGTGTTCGTTCTCCAGTTCGGACCCCTGAAACGCGAGGGGCTGCCACAGGCCGAAGACCGCCCCGGTGGGGTCGCTGGCGACCAGCATGTGGCCCAGCGGACCGACCTGCATGGGTTCGGCGAGAATCTGCCCGCCCAGCTCGCGGATGCGCTGTGCGTCGGCCTGGGCATCGTCGCTGGCGTAATAGATCGTCCAGGCACTGGGCATCTGCGCCATCTCCGGAGCTTTCGGCATGAACCCGGCGACCGGATGACCGCTCTGACGGACCATGTGGTAATGGCCGAACTCCGGCCCCTGATCCTCGAAGGTCCAGCCGAAGAGGTCGCTGTAAAACCGCTTACTCTCCTCGGGTTTGCCGGTGGTGAGATCGTACCAGGCGGATGTTCCGGCGGCGTGGTGGGTCTGAACGGGCATGCTGTCCCTCCTGGGAGTGAGGCGGAGTGGGCTGACAACTTAGCTTAAGTCACAATTCTTGTTCTGTCAAGAGCAGAATAAGGGGGCACTTTTCATTAAGGGGGAGAATATCAGGGCTTGATCTCCGTACCCGGCCTTCCTATTTCGGAAATAGCGTAATATACCCACATGACCGAACCTCTCGACGCCGCCCTCCGTCCCAAGAGCCTGACGGAGTACGTGGGCCAGGAGCGGCTCAAGGAAAAGCTGGGGGTGTACCTCCAGGCCGCCAAGGGCCGCAAGGAAGCCCTCGACCACACGCTGCTCTTCGGCCCGCCCGGCCTGGGCAAGACCACGCTCGCGCACATCATCGCCGCCGAACTGGGCGTGAATATCCGCGTCACGTCCGGCCCGGCCATCGAGAAACCGGGGGACCTGGCCGCCATCCTCACCAACAGTCTGGAGGAAGGCGACGTGCTGTTCATCGACGAGATTCACCGGCTGGGAAGGGTGGCGGAAGAACACCTCTACCCCGCGATGGAGGATTTCAAGCTGGACATCGTGCTGGGGCAGGGACCGGCGGCCCGCACCATCGAGCTGCCGCTGCCGCGCTTCACGCTGGTGGGGGCGACCACCCGGCCCGGATTGATCACCGCCCCGATGCGGTCGCGCTTCGGAATCATCGAGCATCTGGAGTACTACACCGCCGAGGAAATCGGCACCAACCTGCTGCGTGACGCCCGGCTGCTGGGCTTCGGGCTGGAGGAGGACGCCGCGCTGGAAATTGGCGCACGTTCACGCGGCACCATGCGGATCGCCAAGCGGCTGCTGCGGCGTGTGCGCGACTACGCCGACGTGGCGGGCGAGACGACCATCCGGCTGGAGCGCGCGCATGACGCGCTGGACAAGCAGGGGCTGGACGCCGCCGGACTCGACGACCGCGACAAGAAGTACCTCGAAACCCTGATCCACCGTTTCGCGGGCGGCCCGGTCGGCGTGGACACCCTCGCCACCGCGATCAGCGAGGACGCGCTGACGCTGGAAGACGTGTACGAGCCGTACCTGATCCAGCTCGGCTTCATCAAGCGCACCCCGCGCGGCCGCGTCGCCACCGCCCACGCCTACGACCACCTGGGGCTGCCGGTGGGCGCGGCGGACGGGGATCTGGGGCTGTATACGAACTGAAGCTTTCAGCCGTCAGCGGTCAGCTTTCAGCAAGCCTTGGCTCAGGCCAGGGCTTTCGTCTTGCTGACGGCTGACCGCTGAAAGCTGACCGCTACACTCTCCCCATGCCCGACCCCCAAGTCCAGATGTTCGGCCTGAAAAAGAGCGCCGCCACCCGTGCCGCCGAGCGGTTTTTCAAGGAGCGGCGGGTGAAGGTGCAGTTCGTGGACCTCAAGGAGCGGCCCATCGCCAAGGGGGAACTCACCCGCTTTGTCCAGAAATTCGGCCTGAATGCCCTGCTGGACCTGGA
Organism: Deinococcus metallilatus; assembly: GCF_004758605.1. Classification (NCBI taxonomy): domain Bacteria; kingdom Thermotogati; phylum Deinococcota; class Deinococci; order Deinococcales; family Deinococcaceae; genus Deinococcus; species Deinococcus metallilatus. The sequence goes on along the minus strand of NZ_CP038512.1, from coordinate 424,267 downwards.
GGGCAAGGCCTATGAACGCAGCAACCTCGCCTACCTCCGCACGACCGAGGAGGGCATCATCGCCCGCATCATGGAGACGCCGGAGCTGCTGCGGCTGCCGCTGGTGCGCGGCGGCAAGGTGCTGACGGTGGGGGAAGACCCGGAGGGCTGGGCGCGGATGCTGGAGGGGTGAGGCCATGGGACGCCGCTTCAATCTGAATTCCTGGCTCCGGGCCGCCATTGCTGGCGTCATGTTGTCGGGTGGCGTTGCCCTGGCCCAGATGTACTCCTCCAACGATTACCTGGGCGCGAAGTTTGACCTCGGGACCTTTGAACTCTGCCAGATGTACGGCTGCAAGGCTCTCTCCACGAGCCCGGCAGGCGATGGGGCCTTCCAGTCCTTGCAGCTCCTCAGGCTGGACGTGAAGCTGGGCCTCTCGCTCTCGCCGTCCCATTCCATCATGGGCATTCAGGCCGTGACCCCGGCAGACAACGCTGGCGCCAGTGCTTTTCTCATACGTCTGATCGAGCGTTCCTTCGGCAAGCAGTACACGGCGGCAGCGCTTGAGGAGTGCTACAGGCGCATTCCCGCGAACGCAACGGCCTTCAAACTGCTCACCGATGACCACTACGGAGTGGAATGCTTTGTCAGAACGGCGGGGGGACAGAAGTTCCAGGGCCTCCGGGTCTACTTTGACTTTTAGCCCTGGGGTACGGCCCGCCCTACCCGCACCCGCGTGTTGTGAAAGGTACTCCCCCCGCCCAGGTCGGTGAGCGTCTGCGCGGTGACGGCGTTGATGCTGGTGCCGTCGGGAGCCCTGAGACCCCACCACGTCCCCTCCAGGACGGCGACGCCGGGCTGGACCACCTCCGTCACCTTGACGCGCCGGGTGGCCCGCCCGACCTCGCTGGCAATCACCGCGTATTCGCCGTCAAGCAGGGCGTACGCTTCCGCGTCAGCGGGGTGGATCAGGACGTGGGGTTCGCTGCCCTCGGCGCGGGTGAGTTGGGGCAGGTTCCCATACGTGCTGTTCAGGAAGTGGTGCGCGGGCGGCGTGATCAGGCGCAGGGGGTAGTCGGCGTTCAGCACCGCTTGCGGTTCACGGTAGCGCGGCGCGGGCGAGAGCTGCACCTTGCCGCTCGGCGTGTCCGCCCCGTGTGCGTAGGGCAGGAAGCCTTCGGGGAGGTTCAGATGCACGCTGCCCTCGGCCTTCAGGCGCTCCGGGGTGATGCCGGAGAGGTACGGGTGATCCGTATTCAGGAGTTCGGCCAGCAGCTCATCCATCGTCCAGTACACCGACGGCTCGGTCACCCCCAGGCGGCGGGCGAGCTGCTGAAAGACCCAGGTATTCGGGCGGGCCTCGCCGGGGGCCTCCAGCGCGGCGGGGTTGTAGCCCAGCCAGTGGTGGCCGTAGCTGGTGTACAGGTCCGGGTGTTCCATGAAGGTCGTCGCGGGCAGCACGTAGTCCGCCAGGCGGGCCGTCTCGGTCATCGCCTGTTCCAGCACGACCATCAACAGGTCGTCCCGCTGCATCCCAGCACGCACGCGGGCCGAGTCGGGCGCGACGACGGCGGGATTGGTGTTGTAGACGACCAGAGCACCCAGCCCGGCTTCCGGCGCGAGGGCGTTCGCCAGTTCGTTCATGTTGACGTGGGGCACGTCAGGCCGGACCAGGTGTGCCCCGCCCAGCCGCGAGCGGTTGAGGGGAAAGGCCCCGCTGGTACTCAGGACCACGCCCCCGCCCCGGTGCCGCCAGTCGCCGGTCAGCGCGGGAATCAGCGTCACGGCGCGCAGGTTCGTCCCGCCGTACTCGTGCCGGGTCATGCCGTACCCCACCCGGATGTAGGTGGGCCGCGTGGTGCCGATGGCGTGGGCGAGGTCGCGCACCTCCTCCACCGTCAGGCCGGTCACCTCCGCGGTACGTTCGGGCGTCCACTCCCGCGCCGCCTCGCGCAGTTCCCCCACCCCCTGCGTTGCCTCCGCGATGTACGTCTCGTCGGTCCAGCCGTGCGCGAAGAGTTCATGCATCACGCCCAGGGCGAGGGCCGCGTCGGTGCCAGGTTTCAGCTTGAGGTGGGTGTCGGCGTACTGGCTGGTGCGGTTGCGGTAAGGGTCAATGTGGATGATGCGCGCGCCGTTCTTGCGGGCTGCCGTCATCTGCGGCGTGAGGTGGACGTTGGTGCTGAGCGAGTTGATGCCCCACAGGATGATCAATCTCGCGTGGGGCACGTCCAGCGGGTCCACCCCGTAGCGGGCGCCGTAGCCCATGCTCCAGGCCGCCGTCCCCGCCGTGGCGCAGATCGTCTCGTCCAGTTCGGGGGTGCCCAGCGCGCGCCACAGGGCGTGGGCGTGCGAGCCTTCCATCAGACCCATCGTGCCCGCGTAGTTGTAGCGCAGGATGGCGGAAGGGCCGTTACGGTCCAGCAGCGTCCGCAGGCGTGCCGCGATGTCGTCCAGCGCCTCGTCCCAGGTCACACGCTCGAAGCGGGGTTCGGGGTCGGTCTTCTTGCCCACCCGCCGGAGGGGATACAGCGGGCGATCCGGGTGATTCTGCCGCACCGGGTAATGCACCGTCTTGGCGCAGGCGAAGCCCTTGGTGTAAGGATGGCTGGCGTCGCCCGTCAGCTTCAGCGCCCGCTCCATGCCGTCCTCGCCGCGCGCGAGCGTCACGCGCAGGCGGCAGGCGTCCGGGCAGTCGAGCGGGCAGGTGAGGAGGACTTCGCGGGTGGGGGCGGCGGTCATGGGGGGAAGTCTACGCCCGAACCTTCAGGCGGGGCGGAACTCCAGACCCCGCGCCGCCAACGCCGCCCGCAACTGCTCCAGCGCGTTCGGCCCCAGCCCGTGCAGGGCGAGCAGGTCGGCTTCGGAATGCCGCGCCAGGTCTTCCAGGCGCGTGATGCCTGCTGCCATCAGGGCGCGGCGGGCGGGGGCGGCCAGTCGGGGAAGGTCAGTCATGCAGGAAGTCTAGTCACCCACCCGCTCGTAGGGTGAGGGCACACGGGGCGTTGGGGAACGGTCAAGGCCACCCGGGTCTATTCAAACAGCCCAACGCGCATCCATTTCCCCGCTCACCAGCACAGTAGAATCTTGCGATGATCGCAAAGACCTACACCACGATGCTCGGCGGGCGTGAACTGAGCATCGAAACCGGCAAGCTGGCGAAACTCGTCAGCGGCAGCGTCACGCTGCGCTACGGCGACACGCTGCTGCTGGTGACCGCGCAGGCGCGCGAGGAAAGAAGCACGCTGGACTTCCTGCCGCTGACCGTCGAGTTCGAGGAACGGCATTACGCCGTCGGGAAGATTCCCGGCTCCTTCCATCGCCGCGAGGGGCGGCCCGGCGAGCAGGCCATCCTCAGCGCCCGCATCACCGACCGCCAGATTCGCCCCCTCTTTCCCAAGGGCTACCGTCAGGAGACGCAGGTCATCATCAGCGTCCTGTCGGCGGATCAGCAGAACGCGCCGGACGTGCTGGGCGCCATCGGCGCGTCGGCGGCCCTCACCATCAGCGACATTCCCTGGAACGGGCCGACCGCCTGCGTGCGCGTCGGGATGGTCGACGGCGAGTACGTGATCAACCCCACCAGCGACCAGCTCACGCGCTCCAGCCTCGATCTGGTGGTGGCGGGGCCCCGCGACGCCGTGAACATGGTCGAGGCGGGCGCGCAGGGTGTCAGCGAGGAAGTGCTGGTGGGCGCCATCGAGTTCGCGCACCGCGAGATGCAGGGCGTGCTGGACCTGATCGAGACGATGCGCGCCGAGGTGGGCCGCGAGAAGTTCAACTTCCTGGCGGACAGCGACCTCAGCACCGATCTGGTGCCGGAGTTGAGCGAGGCGGCGCGGGCGGCGGGCCTGCGGGACGCGCTGCTGACCACCAGGAAGAAGGAGCGCAGCGCGAACCTCAAGGCCTTGCGTGACCGGCTGATCGCGGAGCGCGTGCCGGAAGGCGAGGGCAACGAGGAACAGGTGGAAGCCCTCAAGGCCGCCTTCGCCAAGGTCGAGAAGCAGGAACTGCGCCGCCTGATCCTGCAAGAAGACCTGCGCGCCGACGGGCGCAACTCCAAGACCGTGCGCCCGATCTGGATCGAGGTCCGGCCCCTGCCCCGCGCGCACGGCAGCGCGATCTTCACCCGCGGCGAGACGCAGGTGCTGGGCGTGACCACGCTGGGCACCGAGCGCGACGAATTGCTGGTGGACAACCTGACCGGCGAGACGAACGACCGCTTCCTGCTGCACTACAACTTCCCGCCCTACTCGACCGGCGAAGTCAAGCGCGTCGGCGGCCAGTCGCGCCGCGAGGTGGGCCACGGCAACCTCGCCAAGCGCGCCATCCGCGCGGTGCTGCCCTCCTTCGACGACTTCCCCTACGTGATCCGCGTGGTGGGCGAGGTGCTGGAGTCGAACGGGTCGAGCAGCATGGCGACCGTCTGCGCCGGAACGCTGTCGCTGATGGACGCGGGCGTGCCGATCCAGGCCCCTGTCGCGGGCGTGGCGATGGGCCTGGTGATGGAGGGCGAGAAGTACCGCATCCTGACCGACATCCTGGGGTTGGAAGACGCGCTGGGCGACATGGACTTCAAGGTCTGCGGCACGGCGGAGGGTGTCACCGCGCTGCAAATGGACATCAAGGTGAGCGGCGTCACGCCCGCGATCATGCGGGAGGCGCTCGCGCAGGCCCGCGAGGGACGGCTCTACATCCTGGGCAAGATGGCGGAAGTGCTGCCCACCCCACGCCCCGAACTCTCCCCCACCGCGCCGCGCATCCTGACCCTCAAGATCAACCCCGAACTGATCGGCAAGGTGATCGGCCCCGGCGGCAAGCAGGTGCGCGAGCTGGAAGCGATGGGCGCGCAGGTCACCATCGAGGAGGACGGCACCATCCGCATCTTCAGCTCGGACGGCGCGGCGGCCGAGGCCGTCCGCCAGAAGATCGAGGGCCTGACCAAGACCGCCAAGGTGGGCGAGGAGTACGAGGGCACGGTGGTGAAGACCGCTCCCTTCGGCGCCTTTGTCAACCTGTACCCCGGTCAGGACGGGATGCTGCACATCAGCCAGATGAGCGAGAACCGCGTGAATGCCGTCGAGGACGTGCTGAACGTGGGCGACCGGCTGCGGGTCAAGATCGCCAACATCGACGACCGGGGCAAGATCGACCTGATCCGTCCCGAGCTGGAGGGCAAGATCGCGCCGCGCGAACCGCGTCCCGCCCGCGCGGGGGGCGACCGGGGACCGCGCCCTCAACGGCGCGAGTAGGCAAATCCGAGAGGGCCGCTTCCGTGTGGGGCGGCCTTCTCGCTATTCCCGCGCCGTGAACACCGCCAGAGCCGCCGCCCCCAGCGCCCCAACCGCACCCGTGACCAGCGGCCCATCCTGCCCGTCCAGAAAGGCCCGGATGACGAGGCCCAGGCCCAGCACACTCATGCCCAGGATCAGCAGCAGCGTGACCGGGAGCGGCATAGGCGACCCGGCGCGGCTGGACACCCGCCTGCCCCAGCCGTAGCCCGACACGATCAGCAGCAGCGCCCCCAACCACCCTATGCCCGGCCAGCCCATGCCCAGAGCATAGCGGCCCACGCTAGAATCCCCGGCATGAGGCCCGCCTACCTGACCGCCGCCCGCAACCTGCAACTCGGGCGCGAGTGGGCGGTCGAGGGGGACCAGGACCGGGCGCTCGACGCCTACGAGGAGGCCCTCTCCATCCTGCGCGCGCTGCCCCCCGAACGCACCCGCGACGTGCTGCTGGCCCACACGCACCTGGCCTTCTACCAGACGCTCGCCCTGATGGACCCCGAGGCCGGACAGGAACACCTGCACCTCGGCGTCAGCTACGCGCGCTCGACCCGTGATCCCCTCGCCCGCGCGATTGCCGAAGAGTGCCTGAGCGGGCTGGACGTGGTGTTGTGACTGCCGGGAGAACGCAAGAGGAACGCTGCCCGGCAGGCAAACCTGGCCGGGCAGCGTCTTGTCTGAGGCGGGCTTACTGCTGACCCGGCAACTGGAGCTGGGCGACGGTGCGGCCCTGCGCCTTGTCGTACACGCACTGCGCCCCGAGCTGCCCCAGAACGGCGGTCTGCCCCCGGATGCCGATATTCGCGGGGGCGGCCAGCGTCCAGCCGCCGCCCGGCAGGGTCTGGACGCTCTGCACCAGTTGGCGGGGTTCGGCGGCGATCTCCGCGCGCAGGTTCTGGTTCGGCTGAAGCTGCCCGGTCTGCTGGAGAACACTCTTCAGGGTGGTCAGTTGCTCGGCCTGGCCGATCCCTTCCTTGCAGGCTTCCAGAAACCGGAACTTGCTGATGCCGTTGGCGGCGCGGTCACTGTAGTAGGGATTGTGCCGGACGGTCAGGGCCGTCACGAAGCCGAGCAGCAGGACACTCAGCAGGATGGCGACCCACAGCAGCGTGCGGCCCACGTTGCCGTGACGTTGGGAAGAGGTCAACTCGCTCATGTCGGCCCCAGCATAGCGTGGCCGGGCAGGCGGGAGGGCCCTCACCAGTCGGTAGCGACGCGCGTGACGCCACCCAGGCCGACACGGTTCAGCGCCGCACCCACGGTCTCGCCCGAGACAGGATGCGCCAGCTCCGGGTCGAGGTCCGCGAGGGGGGCCAGCACAAAGGCCCGTTCCCAGGCGCGGGGGTGGGGGAGGGTCAGGCCCGGCGTGTCCTGCACCCGGCCGCCGTACAGGATCAGGTCGAGGTCCAGCGTCCGCGCCTCCCAGCGTTCGCGGCGCACCCGCCCCGCCCGGGCCTCGGTAGCGTGCAGCGCGGCGAGCAGTTCGGCGGGCGCGAGGG
>NZ_CP038512.1:335000-410000 GCF_004758605.1 Deinococcus metallilatus | reverse complement strand
GAAGCGCAGTGAAGTATAGCGGCGTGCGGGGGAAAGGGTCAACCGCCCGGAGCGGTGACGGGGGCGGCGGCCTTTTCAATGACCGTCAGGCCCGCAAACTTCAGCAGCAGGCGCTTCTGCCCCACGCCGGGAAAGTACGCCAGCACCTCGCGGCGGTCGCCCTGGCCGAAGCCCTGGAGGAAGACCCCCTCCCCGAATTTGGCGTGGCGCAATCTCAGCGGCTCGGTGGTGCTGACGGCCCGCTGAAGCTCGCGGCTGGGGATGCCCAGGCGGGCGCTGACCTCGGGGAGCGAGAGGCCGTGCAGGTCCAGCAGTTCGCGCGCCTGGAGGGGCCAGGACGCGGGGAGGACGGGCGGTTCGGGGAGCGTGGCCGCGTCGGGTTCGGGCTGGGGTGCGGGCTGCACGCCCAGCAACCCTTCTAAAAAGGCGCGGGTGGCGGGCTTGTCGGTGGGGCGCCGCTCACCGCTCGCCAGGAAGGGTGCGTAGCAGCGGCTCACCGCGATGCACTCGTAGCAGCCGTGCGCCTCCTTGCAACAGGTCTTGGCCGTCAGGTCCAGTGCGCGGCGCAACAGGTCGTCCATGTTCTCGAAAGCGCGGCGGCTGACGCCCAGGCCACCCAGCCAGTCGTCGTACAGGAAGAAGTAGTTGTCGCGGTCCGGGCGGAAAGCGCCCGCGAGGTCGTTCTCGTCGCAGGCGACCCGCTCGGGCGTGAGCTTCTGGAGGAGGTGCTTGAGGGTGTGGGCGACGGCGGTAGGCTGCTCGGTCGCGCGGGCGTCCACGCCGACTTCCAGCGCCGAGGTACGGAAGGGGGGCAGTTCCAGCGGTTCGTCGTAGAGATGCTCGGAAAGCTTGTGGTCCTGCATGCGGTCCTGAATGCGGCCCCCGCAGGCACGGCAGACGCGCTCGGTGGGGTCGGGTTCGCGGTCGCAGCCGGTGCAGACGCGCTCGAAGACCTGGCGCATCATCATGAAGCCGGTGTAGCGGCGGCGGATGACCACCTCGCCGTGCCGGTAAGCGAGGGGACCGCGCCGCACCCATTCGCCCATCTTCACCGGGCTGACCTCGATGACGTACAGCCCGCGCGTGAAGAGGTTGGCGGCGCCGAACTTCTCGACCAGGATCGCGGTGCCCGCCGGGTGTTCCTCCCAGCGCGTCACCTTGTAGCCCTGGCCATCCAGCGTGAAGACCGCCCCCTCGTGCTTCTCGGTGAGGGCGTAGTGCTGGCTGGGGGATTCGAGCGGCGCGTCGAAAGCGCGCGGTCCCTTCTGCGCCCAGTCCTCCGCCTCGATCACCGCGAATTTGGCGCTGCCCTCGCCGCGCAGGTTCCAGTATTTGGGACCGGGCAACACCTCGGCGGGAAGGCCCGCCGCCTTGAATTCCTCGTTCGCGCGGGCGCGGTGACGGGGGGAGAGATAGGGATTTTCGGCCTCCACCACGGCCTTTTCAATCGGGCCGGTGACCAGCTCGCGGAAGTTCCCGGCGTTGGAATAAAAGGCGTCCACCGGCTGCGGCACACCCTGCTCGTTCAGCGCGGGGAGGTACAGCACCAGCCCCGGCGCGACCCGTCCGGCGCGGCCCGCCATCTGCCGGAAGGCCATCCGCGAGCCGGGATAACCGTCGATGATGACGACCTCCAGATCACCGATGTCCACCCCGGCCTCCAGCGCGTTGGTGGCGAACATCACGCCGCTGCTGGCGCGGCGGAACTCGGTCAGGCGGCCCTCGCGGTCGGAGGTGCCCGCCATGTAGAGGTGGACGTGGCTCCTGTAAAGGGGCTGCGCGCGGTAGGTCGAGTACAGCCGGGCGGCGCGCGAACGGCCCCGGAAAAAGGCCAGCACCTTGAGGTTCCGCTGCACGCTGGCACTCACCACCGCGTCCCAGAAGCGGCGCGGCTGCCCCCGGTGGTCCGCGAGGTAATAGCGTTTGCCGTGCCGGGCCGCGCCCGACTCGCTCACCTCCACCGCCTCCACGCCCACCAGTTCCCGCGCGAACTCGGCGGGGTTGCCGATGGTGGCCGTCGAAAGGACGACCTGCGGCTTCGCCCCCAGCGCCCGCGCCAGGTCGAGGAGCCGCCGCAGCATCCCGGCCACCTCGCTGCCGAAGCCGCCCCGGTAGGTGTGCGCCTCGTCCAGCACGATAAAGGCCAGGCGGCGCAGGAAGTCGCGCACGCGGGGCTGGGTCAGGGACCAGTGGAGCTTGTCGGGCGTGGCCGTCACCATCCGCACGTTCTCGCGGAACACGTCGCCGGGCTGCGCGTTCCCCTGAAACGCCGCGATCTCCCAGCCGAAGCCGCCGCGCTCGCGGAAGGCCGCCAGCTTGTCGCGCTGATCCTGGCCGAGGGCCACGAGGGGATAGACGAAGAGGGCGGTCGCGTGGGGGTCGCGTTCCAGGCGCTCGAAGACGGCTGGAAAGAAGGCGCCCGTCTTGCCGCTGGCGGTCGGCGTGGTCACGATCACATGCTCGCCGCCGCTCATCAGGCGGTACGTCTCGGCCTGGTGGCTGAAGACCTCGGGAAAGCCGAAGCCGCGCCTCACCGCCTCCGACCAGCCCAGGTCCGCCGCCTGCAACGTGCGGGCGGGGGCCGCCTCGTCCTCGTGCAGCAGGGCCGCGCCGCCGCCCAGGATGTCGCGCAAGAACCCCTCCAGACGGGCGTAGGAGGAGCGGGCGGGGAGCACGTGTTCCAGTGTAGAGCGAAGGGACATCACGGTTAGTGGTCAGTGGGGAGTCGTGAGTGGAAGAAGGGCGAGGCGAGCGCAGAAGCTCCAGCTTTCTTTACCCCACTCCCCACTTACATCACACTGTCGCTGTCCCGGATCAGGATCGGGTGGTGGAAGGCGGCGGGGAGCCATTCTTCCTGCATGTGGATGGCCTGCGGGGGGCAGGAGCGCAGGCAGGCCATGCAGCTCGTGCAGGCCGACAGATTCAGCAGCAGTTGTACGCCGCCCTCCGGCTTCAGCTCGCGGGTGATCGCCTGGGTCGGGCAGACGTTGGCGCAGACGGGGCAGTCGATGCAGGTGTCGTCCACCAGCGGCGCGGGCCAGTGGATACCCGCCTCGGGGGGCGGGGCAGGCACCAGGGAACGCGCCCGCCAGCGCCATTCTTCCGGCGTGCGTTCTTCGGGCTGGCTCCAGTCCACGAAGGGGAGGGGCCGCTCGGGAATCACCTGGGCGACCTGCTGCCGCCCGGTACGCAGCAGGCTGGCAAAGGCGCCCCGACGCGAAACCCGCACGGCCCGGTCACGGTCCTCGGGACCGGCCTCACGCACGGTGACCTGCGCGGGCTGTCCGGTCGCGGCGCGGAGCGTCTGCGCTTCCCCCACCACGCGCCTGAGCCGCTCGGGCACGTCGGGCGCGCCCACCGGGCAGGTGCGGCATTCTCCATGCAGCAGGGTCAGTGGGGTGTCCCACGCCCCCGCCACCGACACCAGGGCGGGCGTCACCCGGCCCAGGCAGGGCAGCGTGGGACCGCCCGCGCCGCTCTGCGAGCAGGTGAGGCTGGCCTCCCCGGCCTGGCCCGCGTCGCGGACACTCTGGAGCGGCGCGGTGAGATCGTATTCCAGGGCGCCGCTGGGGCAGACCTGCACACACAGGCCACAGCCAGTACAGGCCTGCGGGTCGATCTGGATGCTCTGGCCGAGGGGACCGAACTCGATGGCCTCGTGGGGACAGGTGGCGTGGCAGGCGTCGCAGCCGCCGACCGCCTGACGTTCCAGCAGGCAGCGCGGCGCCGTATACCGCGGCACCGGGTTGCCGTACTCGCCCAGTCGGCTCAGAACGCCTTCCAACATGGGCGGAGTCTAGCGGCCGGGCAGGCGAACAAGTGGAAGCTTTGTCCCGTCTTCCCGGGCGGCCCCTTCAGGAACGGCGCGTGGGCACCCACAGCGTGATGAACAGGATGCCCGCCAGCCCCACCACGGCCCAGGCGACCTGTCCGGCCAGCACCGGAATGCGCGGCAGGCTCCAAGCCACCGCCACCACGATGCACGCGCAGGCGATCCACTTCGCCCGCAGCGGCATCCCGCGCCCCTCGCGGTAGTCGCGCACGAGTTCACCGATCACGGGCCGCGACAGCAGCCACGCCTCCCACTTCGGGTTGCCACGTGCGAAGGCCGCCGCCGCGAGCACGAACCACACGGTCCCCGGAAAGCCCGGCAGCAACAGACCCAGGAAGCCCAGGCCGGTCAGCACGAAGCCCAGGGCCACCCACAGGGGCCGGACGACTGTGGGAGAGGAACCGTTCATACGCTCCAGGGTACGGCAGCGGGCGCGCTCACTTGTCCCGTCCGGGCAGGCAGACCACGCCGTCCTCGTCGGCATAGACCGGGTCACCCGGGTGGAGGGTCACGCCCGCGAAGGCCACAGGCACGTCCCGCTCCCCCTGGCCGCGCTTGGCACTGCGGCGGGGGTGGGCCGCCAGTGCCTTGATGCCCAGAGGCAGGGTCGCCAGTTCACCCGTGTCCCGCACGCAGCCGTTCACGATCACGCCCGCCCAGCCGTTCTGAACGCCGATCAGACCGAGCATCCCGCCCAGGACGGCGCAGTTCAGGCTGCCGCCGTTGTCCACGACCAGCACGCGGCCCTGACCGGGTTCCTCCAGTGCGGCGCGGACCAGCACATTGTCGTCCTGCACGCGAACGGTCACGGCCGGGCCATAAAAGCGCGGGCGTCCGCCGTAATCGCGGAAGATCGGCGCGAGGACGGGCGCCCCGGGGTGCGCGTCGCTGAGGTCGGTGGTTGGGGTGAAGCCGGGCGGGAAGTCGGTCATGGTGGCCCTATTGAACCATTCCCTCCCCGTCAAAAGACCCCGCACCCAACCCTCTGCTTTGCAGCTCTACGAGTCTCTCCGTGGGAGAGAGCTTTTCTGACCCCTCTACCTCTGGGAGAGGGGCCTTGCGCAGCGAGGGGGTGAGGGGTCCCCCGCCCGGTGCCTTCACCCACCTGGGAAGGGCGCGTGCGTGTCCGCGTCGTGGATGCGGCCCGCGTGACCGCTCAGGAAGCCTCCGTCGTAGCCGCGCCGCCAGGCCATCAGTTCCGCCAGGATGCTCAGCGCCACTTCCTCCGGGGCTTCCGCACCCACGCGCAGGCCGACCGGCGAACGCAGGCGCGCGAGCTGCCCGGGGGTGAAGGTGACGCCCTCCGCCGCCAGGTCGCGCAGCAGGTCCTCCGCCCGCGAACGGGGACCGAGGACGCCCACGTAAGCCGCACCCGAATTCAGGGCATGGGCCAGGCACACCCGGTCGCGGTCCAGGTGGTGGTTCATCACGAGCAGGTGCGCGCGTTCGCCGGGCGTGAAGCGGTGCAGGTCCCCGGGGGCGAGGTCGTGCAGGGTCGCGCCGGGGAAACGGGTGGGCGTCAGGTAGGCAGGCCGGGGGTCGATCACGTGGACGTCGTAGCCGAGAGCGTGGGCCTGGGCGGCGAGCGGCATGGCGTCGTGTCCGGCGCCGTACAGCACGAGCTGCGGCGGCGGCACGTTCACGTCGATGAAGACCGGCGTGCCGTCGGGGGCGGCCAGGGTCACGGCGCGCGGCTCGCGCAGCTTCAGGCGCTCGCGGGCCGCGTCCACGGCGAAGGCGTGCAGCTCCCCGTCCGGCAGCCCACCCGTCACCTCGCCGCCCGGCGTGACCAGCACCCGGCCTTCCCCGTGCAGCGGCACGGCCAGCGCCGCCGCCCGCCCCTCGCCCAGGGCGGCGAGCCATCCGGCGGTCACGGGGTCCTCCGGGTCCACCCGCTCCACCCGCACGTCCACGCTGCCCCCGCAGCCGATGCCCAGGCCCCAGGTCGCGTCCTCGGAGAGGTCGTAATGGGTCAGGGCGGGGACGCCGCTGCGGATGACCTCCAGCGCCACCTCCACCACCTCGGCCTCCAGGCAGCCGCCCGACAGCATGCACACCTGCGCGCCGTCGTCCAGGACCAGCATCCGGGTACCCTCGCGGCGGTAGGCGCTGCCGCGCACGCCCACCACGCTGGCCAGGGCGGCCCGCTGGCCCCGGGTGAGGGCGGCAGTCAGCGCCGTCAGCAGGGCGCGCGTCTCGGCAGCGTTCACGTTCCCCAGAGTCTGCCGCCCGGGGAGGGCCGGGAGCAAGCCCCCTGCACCCTGCGCCCTCTGTATCCCTTAAACGCCCCCTCACCCGCCCCACCCGGCCCGGCCGGAGAATCAGCCCATGCTGGATAACATCCTCAACCGCGTCCGTCGCGGCGCCGAACGGGTCCAGCGCCGGGGCGAGGAAGTCACGCAGAGTGCGCGCCTCCGCCTGGAAGTGTTTCAACTGAACCGCGAACTGGACGGGCTGTACGCCCGCCTGGGCCGCTCGTACCACGCGGGCGCGGACCTGGAGGTGCTGCAAGGCATCCGCGACGACATCCGCCGCGTGGACGAGGAGATCAGCGCCCGCGAACGCCTGATCCAGGAACTGGGCAGCGACGCCGGGGACCATGAGGCCCCGTCCGCCCCGGCGGCTGTCGTCCTCACCGAGGTCTACGCGACCTCCGATCACCCGGCGACGACCTCCACTCCGCCCGCACGGACCGAGCCGAACGTGCCCGCCGCCGTTCCCCCTCCCCAGGAGACGACCATGACAGACCGCGACACCGACAGACCGCTGCCCACCTCGCCCAACCCGACCGTCGAGTACAGTGACGATCTGCTGGTGCCCGGCAAAGCCACCGACGAACAGGGCGACGACCTGGGCCGCGAAAGCCGCGAGAAGTCCTACACCCACCGCAACCAGATCGACGAGGGCCGGGAGGCCAGCCAGAACCCCGACCCGCTGGACATGTAGCGGCGGGAGGGTCAACTGTCTGACGGTCTAACCGTCTCACCGCCGAAGCACCCAGATCAAGTCTGTACGCCGTTCGGCGGTTTGACTTTTTGCCCGTTAGCCCCTCCCGCCGCTGCTGGCGGGAGGTTTATTGTCCGGCTTGAGAGGAAGCACATCCGGCTCACCTGCCGTCTGTTCTGATGGGCACATGCGGCCTGAGCACAGCGGCGGGACACTCATCGAGGTCCGGGGGGCGTGGCATGGCCGGGTCGGTGACCCGGAACGGCGCTTTGCCGGGGTGGTCACCGCGTCGGAACGGCCGGACGTGCGGGCCGGCGACTCCGTGGTCGTGACCTATCACGCCGCCGCCAGCCGGACGACCGACGCCCACCAACACGGCAGCTACACCCTGGACGTGGGGGGACGCACCTTGCTCCTGATGGGCTTTACCTGCCACGACACCGGCATGACCGGCCAGGAAGGCAACAACGACACCACCGAGGCCACCTGGCAGGCCGTGACGCTCCCCGGCGCTACAGGTCGCGGCGGCTGAACTGCCACATGGCGACCAGCACGGCCACCAGGGCATAGACGGCCGCCCAGACCACCAGCCCCGGCGCGACCGGCGTGCTGGCAAAAAAGGGATTCGCGCCGCGCGTCATCTCCCCGAGCTGGCGCAGCACGTCCGGTTGCAGGTGGTAACTCGCCCCCAGCCACAGGGCGTTGGTCGGCATCAGCGTGTTGGCGACCCGGCCCAGCGTGGTGAGGGTGGGGCTGTCCGCGAAGGTGCCGATGGTGGCGAGGATGCCCCCCGCGAAGCCCGCCCCGTACAGCACGAACACGCCGATGCCGTTGGCGAGCGTGGTGAAGAGCGTGCTGCCCAGCACGGTCAGGGCCGTGATCAGCGTGATGGCGAGCAGGATCAGGGCGGCAGCGGGCACCGGCGCGGGCGGCAGAAAGCCGGTGATCAGGAAGATGCCGCCCAGCAGCGCCGCGCTCACCAGCGCCACGTACAGGACGTTCACCACCGTGAACCCCAGCCAGCGCCCCAACACGAGCTGGGCCCGGCTGATCGGGCGCGCGATCACCGACTGCATCACGCCGCTTTCCACGTCGCCGCTGACCGCCCCCACCGTGGACAGCACCGCCATCAGCGACCCCAGGAAAAAGACCAGGTACATCCCGAACATCGCCGCGTACATCACCGGGAGGTTGGCCGCGCCCGTCACGCTGCGCCCGTCCAACCCGGCGTCCAGGGCCCGCTGGTCGAGGGTCTGTTCCAGCCGCAGCACGCCGTACAGGTAAAACCCCAGGAAGGCGGCGGTCAGCAGCAGCAGCACGACCACCAGCCGTTTGCGGACCGCCTCGCGCAGGGAGAGTTCCGCGATCAACAGGGCGTTACGCACGGGCCAGCCCCCGCGCGGGCGCGGCTTCGGGCGTGTCCTCGATCAGTTCGAGGAACAGGGTTTCGAGGTCGGGGCGGCGCGGGGTCAGGGCATACAGCCGCGCCCCCTGTGCGTGGACGGCGTCGGCCAGGGTGGGCAGGGCGTCCTCGCGCGTGAGCCAGAGTTCGACCTCGGCGCGGCCGGGCGTGTTGGTATCGGTGTGCCGGACCTCGCCCACCCGGGCAAAGGCGGCCAGCAGTTCGGGCGAGAGGCGGTCCACCCGCACGTTTACCGGCAGCACGCCGCCCATCAGTTCGCGCATGCTGCCCTGCCGCAGCACCCGCCCCGCCTTCACGAACGCCACCCGGTCGCACACCTGCTCAACTTCCGAGAGCAGGTGCGAATTCAGGAAGACGGTCACGCCCTCCGCCCGCAACCGTTCGATGATCTCGCGCACCTCGACCCGGCCGATGGGGTCCAGCGCACTGGTCGGCTCGTCCAGAAAGACCAGGCGGGGCCGCGCCAGGATCGCCCCGGCCAGCCCGGCCCGCTGGAGCATCCCCTTGGAATACCCGCTGAGGGCTTCCGCGCCGCGCCCGCGCAGGCCGACGATGCCCAGCACCTCCGGCACCCGCACCCGTAACTCCGCCGCCGTCAATCCCGCCAGGCGGCCGTGAAAGCGCAGGAATTCCTCGCCGGTCATCCAGGTCTGGAAGCGGAACTGTTCGGGCAGAAAGCCCAGGCGTGCGCGCACCGCCGGGTCGGCAGGCGAGCCGCCCAGCACGCGGACTTCACCGCCGCTGGGATGCACCAGGCCCAGCAGCATCTTCACGGTGGTGCTCTTGCCCGCCCCGTTCGGCCCCAGGAAGCCGAAGACCTCGCCCTCTCCCACCGTCAGGCTCAGGCCGTCCACGACTGCCCTCCCCCGGTACACCTTGCGTAACTCCCGCGTCTCGATGGCCGCCACGTTCCCCAGCATAGTGGGGAGGGGTGAGGTCGGCGTGCGCCGAAAGATGCAGAGGGCAGCTTCAGACTTCTGCAAGCCACCAAATGGGGTGAATTTCCCCCCCATCAACATGAATAATGGGTGATAGTCTGGAAAGAATCCTTTGGAGAAAATGCTCAACATGAAACCAGTCCGCCCTCTGGAGCCGGTGCCTGTGCCGCCCGATGCCCCAGCCCATCTCCGCGAGGCCCTGGCCGCGGCCCGCACGGACCTGGCGCGCGCGTATCTGGCGCTGGCCCGGCACTACCGTGACCACTCGCTGGCCGCCGCCCTGCCACTGGCGCAGGGGGCACTGGAGGCGGCCCTGAGTGCCGAGGCACCCGGCGCGACCGTGGAGGTTCTGGCGGGCCTGTCGTTTATCGAGGTGGCGCAGGGGCGGCAGGAGGCGGCCTTTGAGCACCTCGCGCTCGCGCTCGACCTGGCGCACCAGCATGACCTCCGGCACCTGGAATCGCAGGTGAGGAACGCCCGCGCGGTCGCCCGGCTGACGGCCGGGGACGCGGTGGGGGCGCGGCGCGACCTGCTGGACGCGCAGGCGCTGGCGCAGGCGGCGGGCGACCTGGTGGACCTGGCCTACACCTATGTGAACCTCGCTTTTCTGGAGAACGTGACCGGCCAGCACGAGGAGGCCCTGCACCAGCTCAACCTGCTGGAAGAACTGCTGCCCGGCCTGCCCGAGGAGGCCACCCGGCAGACCATGCGCCTCTACCTGCACGAGAACCGGGCGCTCACCTACCTGAACCTGGCCCGCCAGGCCCGCGAGCGGGGCCGCCCGGAGGCGGAAGCCGAGGCCCGCGCCCGGACGCACGCGGCGATCCAGGCGGTCCGCGGAGGCCTGGCCTTGCAGCCCGCGGGCCTGATCGCCCTGACCACCGAGACGCACGCGGCCCGGCTGGCCCTGCTCGAAGGGGACCTGGACCAGGCGCAGCGGCACGCCGAGGCCTCGCTGGACCACCACACCCAGCTCGGGCAGCAGGTCTACCTGGAAGCCTACCTGGCGATGGCGGAAGTCAGCGCCGCGCGCGGCCACTTCGGCCAGGCGCACACGCACTACCGCGCCGCGCTGGACTCCGCCCGGCAGCAGGGCCGCCACCGGGAAACCCAGGAGATCTTGCGGGCCATGGCGCGGCTGCACGAACAGCAGGGCAACTTCCCAGCAGCACTCGCAACCTACCGCGACGCCCTGGAACGCGCGCAGCACGCGCTCGACCGGCTGGCGCACATCGAGCAGCGCAACGCCGACCTGAGCCGCGAACTGCGGCAGGCCCGCGCCGAGGCGAGCACCTGGCAGGACAGCGTGCGCCGCGCCGAGACGCAGGCCCGCCAGGACCCCCTCACCGGGCTGCTGAACCGCCGGGGGCTGCAAGACAGCCTCGCGCAGTTCCAGGAGGGGACCGGCCCGCTGCTGCTGGCCCTGTTCGACATCGACGACTTCAAGAGCGTGAACGACCACCACTCGCACGCGGTCGGGGACGCGGCCTTGCAGGCGGTGGCCGCCCACCTGAGTGCCCTGATTCCGCCCGGCAGCCTGCTGGCCCGCTACGGCGGGGAGGAATTCCTGCTGGTGGTGCCGGACATGCATCCCCGCCAGGCCCCGGCGCTGGTCGAGCACCTGCGTCAGGCCGTCGAGGGGCACGACTGGGCGACCCTGCCGGGCGAACTCACCCTGACCGTCAGCGCCGGGTACGCCCTGATCGAGGACCGCCACGCCGAGGCCCTGCGCGCTGGCCTCGAGCAGGCCGACGAACACCTGTACCGGGCCAAGCGGGCCGGACGTAACCAGGTGCATCCGCCCCTCTGATATGGATTCTGGATGAACAGTTATGCAATAACTGTGAATCCCGACCGGAGGGAGAAGGAAAAACGGTGACGGATAGGAGTGGAGGCACCGAAGCGGAGCGGAGGGGCTGTAACGGATTATCCGGAATCCGTATGAGTCCCGGGCTGACTGCCCCGCTCCCGGTCAACCGCGGCCGCGGGCCCCCGCTTCAGCGCGTCAGAATCTCCTCGATGCGGTGCAGCACCTCGTCACTGAGCTTGATGCCCGCCGCCTTCACCGTGTCCTCGATCTGCTGCACCTTGGTGGCTCCGGTGATCACGCTGCTGACCCCTTTCTGGCGCAGAATCCAGGCCACGGCGAGCTGCGCGCGGGTGATGCCCAGCTCGTCCGCAATCGGCTTCAGGTCACGGACCTTCTGGATATTCGCCTCGGTCAGGAAGTTCTGGCCCCAGTTCTCGTTCTCGGTGAGGCGCGCGCCCTCGGGGCGGCCCTCGTCGTACTTGCCGGTCAGGAGGCCCATCGCCAGCGGACTCCACACCACCAGGCCGATGCCCGCCTTCTCGGTGTAGGGCAGAATTTCCTGTTCCACCCGGTCACGGCGCAGCATCGAGTACTCGGGCTGTTCGGTGACGGGGGCGTGCAGACCGCGCGCCCTGGCGAACTCCACCGCCTCCGCGATGCGCGCGGCAGGCCACATGCTGGTGCCCCAGTACAGCGCCTTGCCGTCCCGGATCACCTGATCAAAGGCCATCACGATCTCGTCCATCGGCACGTTCTCGTCGTAGCGGTGCGCGAAGTAGATGTCGAGGTAGTCGGTGCCCAGGCGCCGCAGGCTCCCGTCGATGCTCTCCAGAATGTGCTTGCGCGACAGCCCCCGGTCGTTCACGTCGTCGCTCATCGGCCAGTAGACCTTGCTGGAGAGGACCAGCGTGTGGCGGGGCAGTTCGCGCAGGACCGCGCCCATCATCTCCTCGGACTTGCCGCGCGCGTACACGTCGGCCTGATCGAAGAAGTTCACGCCCTCCTCGTAGGCTTTGGTCACGATGTCCCGCACCATCTGCTGGTCGTTGACCGAGTGCCCGAAGGTCACCCAGCCGCCCAGCGCCACTTCCGAGACTTTGAGGCCGCTTCTGCCGAGGTTGCGGTATTCCATGCCCGCTACTTTAACTCTCAAAGCGGGAAAGGCGGCCAGATGGAGGGCCGGTGAAGGGGACCCTCACTCCACCTGTTTCTTCCGCTGGTGCTCGGCGTACCAGTGCGGCTGCGTCCCGTCCAGATCGGTGATGCCATACAGGTCGGCCAGTTCGCCCACGTCCAGAATGCGTCCGGTGTGCCGGGAAACTTGCGGGTCGAGGGCGAGGGCCACGATCCCCCGCGCCGCGTAGTGCGGCGTCTCGGTCTGCCCGGCGAGTTCCTGCTCGGTGTGGTGCTGGAGCATCACTTCCGTCCGCATCCAGCCGGGCGCCACGCCCACCACCGTCACGCCCCGGTCGCGCAGCTTGTGCCCCAGCGCGTACACCAGCCGGTTTTTGGCCGCCTTGCTGACCTCGTAGGGCAGCCAGCCGGGCGGCTCGTCGGTGTGCCAGGTGGTGGAGACGATCAGGCCGTGGCCCTGCCCGCCCATGAGGTGTTTCAGGGCCAGCAGGCTGGTGACGTAATCGCTGTAGGCGCCCGCCAGCAGCATGTTCCGCAGCCCTTCCAGGGGTTCGTCCCAGACTTCCGGCCCACCGCCCGCACCCGCCCCACCCTCGTGTGCCCCCCAGGCGTTGTTCACCAGCACGTCCAGCCGCCCGTGCGTGTCCGCGATGTGCTCGATGACAGCCTCGACCTGCGTGGGGTCGGTGTGATCGCACCGGAGCGGCGTGGCCTGCCCGCCCGCCGCGCGGATGGCGTCGGCGGTGTCGTCCACCGTCGTCCGGGGCAGCGCCGCGAGCGTGCTGTGCCCGCGCGTGCTGCGCGCCGTGACGATCACGTGGGCACCCGACGCCGCGAGTTCCAGTGCCACGGCCCGTCCCAGGCCACGGGAGGCACCCGTGACCAGGGCGACCTTCCCGGCCAGAGGTTTCGGAACTGCCGTTGCCCCCTCGCTCATGCTGTCCCTCCCTGTATGAATCACCGGGGGCCGGGAACACCTCTCCCAGCCCCCGCCTCCAGACGCACGTTACCGCTCGCGGCGTCCGGCGTTCTCCACCTGCTCGTCGATGGCGATGGAGGCCATCAGCACCACCTTGTCGCCGTGCTGCTCGACCTCGACGCTGCTGTTGCCCGCCGGGAAGTAACGCTTGACGACTTCCAGCAGGTCGTGGCGCAGGGCGTCCACCTTGCCGGGGGGAATCTGCGCGCGGTCGTAGGCGAGGACCAGTTCCAGGCGGTCCTTGAGGGTGTCCTTGCTGCGCCGCTTGCTGAGCCAGGAAAACATCTCAGGCCCCCCCGAACAGACGGCGCCAGATGGCCCAGAAGCCCTTGTCCTCTTCCAGCTTGGGGTACGGCACGTCCTCCCCCTTGAGGCGGCGGGCGGTGTCGAGGAAGGCCTGCCCCGCCCTGGTCTTGCCCAGCACGGCGGGTTCACCGACGTTGGTGCTGACCAGGATGCCGTCGTCTTCCGGGACGATGCCGATGGGCTTCACTCCCAGGATTTCCAACATGTCGGCCTCCGAGAGCATGTTGCCGCTGGCGACCATCTTGGGCCGCAAGCGGTTGATGACCAGGCGGATCTCGCGGACCTGCTGCGCTTCGAGCAGCCCGATGATGCGGTCGGCGTCGCGCACGCTGGAGACTTCGGGGTTCACGACGACCAGGGCACCCTGGGCGGGAGCGGCGGCGGTCTTGAAGCCCGACTCGATCCCGGCGGGCGAGTCGATCAGCACCCGGTCGAAGCCTTCATCCTCCAGCAGTTGCCGCACGATGTCCTTGAAGACCTCGGGGTCGAGCGCCTCCTTGTCACGGGTCTGGGAGGCGGGCAGCAGGTAGAGGTTCTCCACCCGCTTGTCGCGGATCAGGGCCTGGGAGAGGCGGCATTTGCCCTCCAGCACGTCCACCAGGTCGAAGACCACGCGCGATTCGAGGCCCATGACCACGTCGAGGTTCCGCAGGCCCACGTCCACGTCGATGACGGCGACCTTCTCGCCCAGCTTGGCGAGTGCCGCGCCGATATTCGCGGTGGTCGTGGTCTTGCCCACGCCCCCCTTGCCCGATGTGACGACGATGACCTTGGCATTCATGACGGGGAGCAGTCTAGCGCGGGGGAGGTGAGGAAGCAGGCGGGGTATCATCAGTCAACGGACCAGCCGGAGGAGACAGGGATGAGGGCGGAATGGACCATCCGGAGATTCAAGGGAACCAAGTTCCAGACCTCGGAAATCGTGCGCTGCGTGCAGAAGGGGACGCGGCGGTCAAGCCTGCGGCAGAGGCAGGGTGCCCTGGCGGCTACGAGGAATGGGTGGGCAACGTTTGAGGTCGCCCCCAAAATCAATGAGTTCGAGCCTGCGACCGAGAGGAATCCCCAGGTGGCCTCCATCACGCCTCCGCGCCGGATCGGGAAACCGGGCGGCGCGTCCATCCTCGTTCCCGAGGGCGAGTGGAGCGTCGAGGAGCAAGTGCGCGAGGAACGCGACCACGCTGTGAGTTGTGAGCAGAGTTCGGTTAACCGCCGTGATCAAGCTGAAGCTCACACCAACGGGCCAGTGGCAATGCAAAGTTACCGTGTAAGCGGTAATCCCAAACAGCCGACAGCAACTCTTCCGTTCTACTTGTCGCCCAACGCTCACCCAGCAACCTCTTTGCTTGTTCCACCGATGTTGCGGCGTCAGAGACAGTCAAAGGTAAGGTGATGCTGTAGTACGTCGGAATCTTCCAGTAGCGTTCGACGTGGCACTCCATACTGAATCCGATCTCACCCAGCAGACGACAAAGCTTTCCGGCCTGTTCAAGTGCATCGGGCAGGCTGTCCACCTCGATGTAAACATGAACACTGAGCCGTAACGATTCTCCTGACATTCCAAAGCCCATCAGACCACAGAGACATCTTCCAGGCGCGTAGGACCTCCATCATGCCCAACGCTGTACAGAGGCTCAGTTCTGACGACCTGTGACCCGCGCCCTATCCGCCCCCCACCCCCACCCTGTACACTGCCCGGTTGAGTCTCGCGCCCGGCGTGTTCCCACGCGGCGGCGCCCGCGTGGAGGAAAGATGACGAGTACGCAAGAACCGCTGCCCACGGTGGCAGCCCCCAAAGTAGGGTTCATCAGCCTGGGCTGCCCCAAGGCGCTGGTGGACAGCGAGCGCATCCTGACCCAGCTCCGCGCCGAGGGCTACGAGGTCGCGCCGAGTTACGAGGACGCGCAGGCCGTGATCGTGAACACCTGCGGCTTCATCACCCCCGCCGTCGAGGAGTCCCTCAGCGCGATTGGCGAGGCGCTGGACGCCACCGGCAGGGTGATCGTGACCGGCTGCCTGGGCGAGCGGCCCGAGAAGATTCTGGAGCGGCATCCCAAGGTCGCGGCGATCACCGGGTCGGAAGCGGTGGACGACGTGATGGGGCACGTGCGCGAGTTGCTGCCGGTCGAGATGGACACCTTCACGGGCCTGCTGCCGGTCGCCGCGCCGGGGATGCGGCAGGGGGACGCCCTGGCCCCCAGCGTGAAGCTCACGCCCCGGCACTACGCCTACGTGAAGATCGCGGAGGGCTGCAACCACACCTGCGCGTTTTGCATCATCCCCAAGCTGCGCGGGCGGCAGGTCAGCCGCGACGCGGGCGCCGTGCTGTACGAGGCGTATCGCTTGATCGCGGGCGGCACCAAGGAACTCATGATCATCTCGCAGGACACCAGCGCCTACGGCGTGGACGTGCGCTACCGCGAGTCCGAATTCCAGGGCGGGCAGGTCCGCGCGCACCTCACCGACCTGGCGGAGAAACTGGGCGAGATGGGCGCCTGGGTGCGGATGCACTACGTCTACCCTTACCCACACGTGGAGAGGATCGTGGAGCTGATGAGCCAGGGCAAAATCCTGCCTTACCTCGACGTGCCCCTCCAGCACGCTTCCCCCGCCGTCCTGAAGCGGATGCGGCGGCCCGGTGCCGGAAAACAGCTCGACACCATCCGCCGCTGGCGGGAAATCTGCCCCGACCTCGTCATCCGCTCCACCTTCATCGTGGGCTTTCCCGGCGAGACGGAGGAGGACTTCCAGATGCTGCTGGACTTTCTGGAAGAGGCGCGGCTGGACCGCGTCGGCGCCTTCACCTATTCCGACGTGGAGGAGGCGGACGCCAACGCCCTTGACGGTGCCGTGCCCGAGGAGGTCAAGCAGGAACGCCTCGCCCGCTTCATGGAAGTCGCGCAGCGCATCAGCGCCGAGAAGCTGGCGGAGAAGGTGGGCCGCGTCATGGACGTGATCATCGACGAGTTCAACGACGACGAGGGCGACCTCCCCGGCACCCGGCTGATCGGGCGGACGAAGGGCGACGCGCCGGGCATCGACGGGCAGGTGTACCTGTATGCGGGCGACTTCGCCGGGTCGGTCAAGATCGGGGACATGGTCCGCGCCCGCATCGAGGACAGTGACGAGTACGACCTCTACGGCGAGGTGGTGGCGCGGCCCGAGTGGCGGCCCAACGTGCCGCAGCTGGGGCATTTCGGGAAGCACTGAGGGGCAGGAGGGGGGCGCACGCGGAGAAGCGGCGCCCCCTGTCCCATAGCCGCAAGCTCCCTGTCAGACCGGACGCCCTACACTCTGCGCGTGAACCTTGACGTTCTGCTCGTGGTGTTCGCTGGCGTGTTCGGGTTGCTGGTGGGGTCGTTCTCGAACGTGCTGATCTGGCGGCTTCCGCGCCGGGAGAATGTCGCCTTTCCGCCCAGCCACTGCCCGCAGTGTGACCACCGCCTCGCACCGCGCGATCTGGTGCCGGTCGGCTCGTGGCTGAGCCTGGGCGGCAAATGCCGATACTGCCGGGCACCGATCCGGGCGCGGTATCCGGCGGTCGAACTGCTGACCGGCCTGGGATACGCGGTGATCGCGGCGCTGTTCCCCTTTCCCACGTTTGGCGCGGGGACCCTCGGCCTGATGCTGCTGTTCACGCTGCTGCTGGTGGCGAGCGTGATCGACCTGGACACCTACACCATTCCCGACGAGCTGACGCTGCCGGGGGTGGCGCTGGGGCTGGCCTTCGCCTGGCTGAACACCCGGAACGGAACAGCGGAAATGGGCCTGCCGACCCTTCCCCAGGCGGTGCAGGGCGCACTGCTCGGCGCGGGGCTGCTGGTGACCATCGATCTGCTCGGATCGTGGGTGCTGCGGCGGTTCCGGGAGCGGCAGTACCCGGAAAGGCCCATCGGCTACCAGCAGCTCAGCCTGGGTCTGCTGGCGGGCGCCTGGCTGGGGCCGTGGTGGGGCCTCGGGGCGGCACTTGTCTCGGCGGTCCTGAACCTCGCGGCGCGGCGGGTGGTCCGCATTCCCGAGATCGTCACCCTGGGCGGATTCCTGGTCAGCCTGCTGCTGGGGAGCGCGGGCTTCGGTCCCGGCCTGATCCTGATGGTGCAGGGGGCCCTCGCGGCAGCGGGCGCGGCGGCGCTGGTGGCGGGCATGTACTGGTGGCTGCGCCACGAACCCGGCAGTGCCGATGGTGAGGGGGAGGCCGACGCCCCCTTCGATCCCAGCGCGATGGGCTTCGGGGACGTGAAGCTGGCCGCCGTGATCGGGGCCTTCCTGGGCTGGGAACGGCTGCTGGTCGCGGTGGTGGTGGCCGTGTTCGCGGGAGCCGTGCTGGGCCTCGCGCAAGTCGCGCTCAAGCGCGAGAACCGGGTGAAGTTCGGCCCCTACCTGGCCCTGGGCGCGGTCGTGGCGCTGCTGTGGGGCGGGGAGGTCGTGGCGGCGTATCGGGGGCTGCTGGGGCTGTAGGGCAGAGAAGCGGGCGGGGAGGTCAACGCATCCTCCCCGCCCGCTTCATTTCTGGTTTCTCTCCTGCGCCCAGCGCCCTTCCGGCACCGCCACCACCGTCACCCGCTGCCCCTGCCGGACGAGATTCAGGCGCACATCGCCGGTCGCCGTCACCTCCACCCCGGCGGCGTTCGCGGCGTCCTGCGCCACTGTCTGCACGAAAAATTCCATGTCGCGCACGACCGGGTGCCCGACGAAGGCATCGATATAGGTGTCCAGGCTGAACAGCTCCAGCAGCCGCTCGCCCGCCACGTAGCGCAGCGTCAGCGTGCTGCCGGGGGCGGGGTTGTGGCTGGCCGGGCACAGCTCGGGCAGGTGCAGGATGTGTTCGACGACCGTGTGCAGGTGCGGTCTGGCATTCGGGATGGTCTTCAGCCGCGCGGCGGCACCTGCGTGGTTCATGAGGCGGCGGCGCGGGCGGCGTGGCGCACCCGGAAGGCGAACAGGGCGGCGATGGCGTACTTGGCGAGAATGTCCGCGAAGATGATCTGGGCGATGTCGCGGCCGCTCATGCTGCCGTAGAACGCCAGGAGCGTAAAGGTGATGGAATCAAGCGGCACGCTCACGGCGTTGCTGGTCAGTACCCGCGTCCACCAGCTTTTCTCGATCAGGCGCTGGTACACGGCGGTATCGGCCAGCTCACCCAGCAGGATCGCCAGGAACGACGCGCCGATAAAGCGCCAGGGGGTGCCCAGCAGCAGCGCGGCAACGGTATTCACCAGCAGCGCCGTCCCGATGGCGACGTACACGGCCTTCAGGCCCCCCGCGCGGTGAATGCGGTCCCGCAGCGTGAAGACCGCCGCGAAGAAGATGGTGCCGACGCTGAGCAACCCGAAGCCCGGCAACTGGATGAACTGGTTCAGCGTGACATTGGCGAGCAGGATGCTCGCAGCGTACAGGGCAATCAGCCCCAGCGGCCTGCGGCCAGCAACGGAATAGGTCATGGCGTCCTCCGGCCACAGCGACAGAACAGGTCACGGGCCGCCCCAGAGGGTAGCAGGTCCGCCGGGGCCAGGGCGTTACGCCGGGGCCGAGCGGTCCAGCGGCGGCGTCAGGGGCCTGGCCCGCAGCGTCCGCGCCAGTTGCCAGAACACCGCGTCATGGGCCGGATTCGTCCAGGCGGGCGACTGCACCAGCAGCAGCGCCTTGACATCCGCCGGGTCGGGCAGCCCCGCACCGGGAGCGGCCATGCGGGTGAGGGTCACGCGCTCCAGCACGTCTGCCGGGAGAAGCGGCGCGAGTTCGGCGCGGGTCCGCTCCAGGTCGAAGCCTTCCGCCACCGGCAGCTCCGCATGCCAGTCGGGATAGAGGCAGGTGTAGCGGTTCAGGCGGCCCGCGCGCAGGCTCAGGCCCGCCCAGTTGCCGGGGCGGACCCGCGCCGGGTCCCCGCTGAAGCTGGCGAGGTCGTGGTGGCTGTCCACGTTCAGCACGTCCCCGGCAGGAAAGGCGGCCAGCCAGGCCCAGGCGTCCGCGTGCGTCAGCGCGACGCTGGCCGGAATGCCCGCGTAGCATTCCAGCACCTCCCAGCCGGGGTAGAGGGGGAAATCGGCCTCCAGCGCGGTCCAGCCGGGGGCGCGCGGGTCACGTTTGCGGGCGCGGTCCCACCAGGCGCCCAGCCGGTCATACTCGCGGTCGCGTGTGCCCCAGATCGGCGCGTCGAACACCAGCGGCACGCACCCGCTGAAGGCGTCCCAGTCGATGCTCAGCAGCATGGGGAACCCTGCGGGGGAAGGGAGGGGCGGGGCACCTTCCGAGTATCCTCGCCTGTCAGCGGCAGACTGTGTTCAGAACCTCAGGACGTAGCTGACGCTGGCCGGGTCGCGCACGAAGCCCAGACGGTCATTGATCGCCAGCATCGGCGCGTTGTCGCTGGCGTTGTCGGTGCGGATGGTGGTCCCGCCGAGAGCGCGGCCCGCGCGGATGGCATACAGCTTCAGCAGTGTAGCGACGCCCTGCCCCCGCGCCGCCCGCGTCACGCCCGTCAGGCCGGTCAGCAGGTCGGGACTGGCCTCGCTGCGAAAAAGGGTGGTCTGGCCGATCCACGCGCCGCGCGTGTCCTCCGCGATCAGGTAGGCGCCGGGGAGCAGGCCGGGGTCGCCCAGCACGGCCTCCTCGAACACCTCGCGGCTGAGGGGTGTGGCGGGCTCCGAGCGGGGGACATCCTGGCGCACGTCACTCATCAGGGCGTGGAGACGGGCGGTCAGGTCCGGCGTTCCGGCAGCCCGCAGGTCCGAGAGGCTGCGGACGCGCACCCCCCGCTCCGCGAGCCTTTCTTCCAGCTCCCGGAAAGGCGTGTCGTCGAAGGTGGTCAGGTCCAGGACACTCGTGAAATACCGCCTGTCGCCCACAAACCCGCGCCGGGTCAGGAAGCCGGGCGCGAGCGGGTGATCCTCGCGGGCGAGGGTGCGGACGGCCTGGGCGCCGTGACGGGTCAGCTCGGCGTGCAGCCTCTCCCAGAGGGCGCGGCCCGCCCCCCTCCCCTGCCGTTCCGGGTGGACCGCCCCTTCCAGCGTGAAGCGGTGGGGGTGGTACATGCCGGGATTCTGGTAGACCGAGGCGACGCCCACCACCTCCTCCCCCTCCAGCGCCAGCAGGGTGAAGGCCGCGTACCCCCAGCCGCGCTGCTCGGCGTCGCGCTTGCGGAAGTCCTCGGCGCTGAAGGGGTCGTGGGGCACGGCGAGGGTCCAGACACGTGCGGCGGCGGCCCATTCGCTTTCGTGGACGGGCCGGACCGTGAAGCTCATACGCCCCCGCCTGCCAGGTTGCCGCGCCGCATCTCGATCCAGGCGAGCTGGGGCCGGAAGCCCAGGCGCTCGTTCAGGGCCAGCATGGGGACATTGGTGCTCGCGTTCCCGGTCCAGAGGCTCCGCGCGCCGCGCTGCCGGGCCAGGTCGAGGGCGGCCAGCTTCAGCGCGAGGCCCAGTCCCTGACGCCGCCAGGCGCGGCGGGTGCCGGTGAGGCCGGTGTTCAGGCGGCCAGGGTCGGCGGCGTCCCCGTACAGCTCGGTCAGGGCCGCCACCTCGCCCGCGTCCGTCACGGCGAGCAGCACGCCCCCGGGAAGGAAGCCCGGGTGTTCCCCACGTTGGCGGAACACGTCGTACAGCAGCGGCGTCGCTTCCCCCGTGCGCGGCACGTCCTCCCGGGCCTCGGCATAGGCGGCGTGGTAGGCCCGCCAGGCGGCGTCCTCGCCCCGCTCGGTCACCAGCTCGGGGAGGCTCAGCAAGCGGAGGCCGTCCGGGAGTCGGGCCTGTTCCGCCCAGGGCGCCGGGTCGAACTCGCCCAGGTCCAGCACGTTGTCGAAAACGCGCATGGCCTCCGTGAAGCCGCGCCGGGCCAGAAAGGCCAGGCCGCGCGGGCGGTCCTCATAGGTGCCCGCCAGCACCTCGCGGGCGCCCCGGCTCTCCAGGTGCGCCTCCAGCATGTCCGCCAGCGCGCGGCCCACCCCCTGACCCTCCGCGTCCGGCCGCACCAGCACCTCCGCCTGATAGCGGTCCGGGTGGAACATGCCGGGAAGCTGATACGTGGTCGCCACACCCACCGCCTGCCCGCCTTGCTCGGCAAGGAGCTGAAACAGGTGCGGGCGCAGCGGGTGGTCGAGGAGGCCCTGAGTCTCGTGGGCGAGCGTCTCGGCCGTCCAGGTGTGCCGGGGGTTGGCGGCGCTCATGACGGCGGCCACGGCGGGATAATCCGCCTCACCGGCTTCCCGCAGCGTGACGATCACGCTTCCTCCAGCTTCAGTTCGTATCTGAGGTGCGTCGGACCACGCACGAAGCCCAGCTTCTCGTTCATGCCCAGCATCGCCGCGTTCGGCTTGTCGTTGAAGGTGCGAATCTCTCCGCCACCCGCGGCCGCCAGCGCCCGCATCGCGGCCACCTTCAGCGCCTTGGCGATGCCCCGGCCCCGGTCCTCGCGGCGCACGCCGGTCATGCCGATGTAATAGAACCCGGCGGGATTGCGCCCCAGCGTGGAGTAGCCAACGTAGGGGCCGGTGAGGGGATCGTCCAGACCGGGACGCAGCGCCACAAAGGACAGCTCCGGCGCGAAGGTGGGGTCCTCCAGTTCCTGCTTTACCCACGCCTCGAAGGGCCGCTTGGTCAGGGCGTTCCCCATCGGCACGTCCTGAAACAGTTCCCAGTCCAGCTCCCACAGCCGCCGGTCACGTTCGGGGTCACGGGCGAGGTCCGCGATGCTGCGGAGTTCCACGCCGTCCGCCGCGACGCCTGCCAGCAGCTCGTCAAAGCGGGACAGGTCCACCTGCCGGGTGTCCAGGCGCGACTCGTACCGCTCCCAGACCACCCGGAAGCCCCGCCGTTCCAGAAAGGCGCGGCCCGGTGCATGATGCGGCTGGTCGCTCAGCATGGTGCGGATTTCCCGCGCGCCACGCGCCCGGACGCGCTCCAGCAGTTCGGCGTACAGCGCCCCGCCAATGCCGCGCCCCCGCGCGTCCGGGTGAACGCTCAGGTTGCCCCAGTAGCGCCACTCCTCGAAGGCGAAATCGTCGTGGCCGATGCGGCCCACCCCCACCACGCGCCCGCCCTGCTCCGCGACCAGTTCGGTCAGGAAGAGGCCGGGGTCATGGGCCTCGTCCCACACGCGCAGCAACTCGGGGGTGACCGGCCACTCGGGGTCGGCGCTGGACAGGACCGCCGCCGCGTCCGGGTAATCACCGGGCTTGCGGGGGGCGCGAAGAACAAAGTCGGTGCCGTTCATAGCCTTCATCCTGAAGCGGACACGTCAGAACCACATCGGCCACAGCGCCTACCGCCCCGCCCTATCCTGGGGCGCATGAGCGAAGCACCGCTGAAACTCCTGCTGATCGTGCCGCACCCCGACGACGAGGTGTACGGCGCGTCGGGTACGTTGATGGACCTGCTGGACGAGGGGCACCGCTGCGGCCTGGTCACCCTCACGCGCGGCGAGGCGGGGCGCACCCTGGGCCTGTGCGACGGTCCGGAGGAACTCGCCCGGATGCGGGCCGCCGAACTGCGCGCCTGCCTGGACGTGATCGGCCTGAAGGTCCACGAGCAGCACGAGTTTCCCGACAAGCACCTGGCGGAACAGCCCTTTGGGCCACTGGTGGAGGTGGCGCGCGCAGCGATGCAGCGGCATCAGCCCGAAGTCGTGCTGACCTTCCCGCCCAACGGCAGCAACGGCCACCCCGACCACGTGACCACCCACCGCGCCGTACGTGAGGCGTGGGAGAGCCTGCCGGAAGACGAGCGCCCGCGTCTGTGGTACTACGCCAGCACCACGCCCCCCGAAAACGAGGCCCTGCGCGCGGCCTGGCTCGCCCCCAACATCCGCCGCGACGTGAGCCACCGCGTCAACCGCAAGCTCCAGGCCATCGCCTGCCACCGCAGCCAGGCCCTCAGCACGGTGGACTTCATCCGCAAGTTCCCGGAAAGGATCACCGAGGAGACGTTCTACGAGGTGCGGGAGTAGGGACAGGAAAAAGGGCCTGGGGCACCTCCCAGGCTCCTTCTCGTGGTGAGGCGGGCTCAGGGCAGCATCTTGGCGTATTCGAGGTGACTCGCGATAACGGGCTGGTTCTTGGCGGCGTAGGCCAGCACCTGCGCGTCCTTGCCGATGCTGCGGTAGGTCTTGATCAGGTCGAGGGCCATCTGGTGCCCGCTGACCTGCTCCTTCTTGTATTCCGCGTCGAAGTCGGCCCCCGTCAAGGTGGCGAGGTGGTTGTATTGCAGGCGCTGGTCGGCCCCCGGCTTGTTGGTCAGCCGCACGCCCTTCATCGCGGCCAGGTTGTTCAGTTCGGCCTGCGCCCGCGTGTGGTCTGCGATCACCATCTGGGCAAAGGCGCGCACCTCGGCGTTGCTGCTCTTTTTCAGCGCCAGTTGCCCGGTCTGAATCTCTTCCAGGTTGACCATCGTCATGACTTCCATGAACAGCACGTCGCTGTCATTCGTCACCTGGGCGGTGCTGACGGGACCCATCGGCATCCCGGCCATGCCTCCGGCCAGGGCGGTGGGAAGGACGAGGGCCAGGGCCAGCGCGGGAACAAGACGGCGTTTTTGCATAGGGAAACCTCCAAAAAAGACTGTTCACCGCAGCTTGGCAGGCTGACCCGGCCCGTAATACCACCGCGCCTTCATGGGGCCATAAGTCGGAGTAAAGAAAGTGTTGGGGGACGCCCGCGCCGCTGGAGGGTGCGCGAAGGGACGGGGAGACGGCTCATACGCATTCCGCTTGGTTCCCGTACATCCCAGGGCAACCGCAACGTCCGGTTTTTGGAAGTGCTCGCACCGTTCAACCCCTCAGTCAGCTTCGCTGACAGCTCCCCTCAAGGGGAGCCGGGAACGCGGGTTGCCCTCCAGGAAGCTCAATCTGTGGCCTCCCCTTGAGGGGAGGTGGCCCGCAGGGCCGGACTCGTAGAGCTGCTTGCAGAGGGGCTGAACGAGGCTATGCGAATCTTGCCGCTTTGTAGTTGCCCTGCCATACATCCCACAAACGGCGCAGGATGTACGTCCACAACGCGGAACCCGTCTCAGTCTTCCCAGTCGCTCACCGGGATGAACTCGACCCCCTCGCCCTCGGTGGCGGTCACGTTGTAGCGGGGGTCGAAGCGCACCACCAGTTCGCCCCGGTCGAAGTGCTGCGAGCTGACGACCGGCTTGCGGAACAGGTAACCCCCGCCCTCATCTGCGCCGATATGCGCGGCCTTGGTAAAGCGGAACTCCACCACGTCGCCGTGCCCGAGGGTCCGGACGCGGACGCGGAAGGTCTGCGGGTCCTCCTGCTTGACGTAGGGGTTGGCGGCCGGTTTTTTCCTGCCGAAGAGGCCAAACACCTCAGGCCTCCCGCAAGAGCCGCGTCAGCAGGCGGACGTGGTCGGGCCAGCGGTCGAGGCGGACGTGCTCGTGGGCCGCGTGCGCGCCGTCACCGGGTGCCCCCAGGCCGTCGAGGGTCGGGGCCAGGGGCGCGGTGAAGTTGCCGTCGCTGCCGCCGCCGACGATCTCCCCGCCCACCTCGAAGCCCAGCTCCTCCGCGATGGCCCGGGCCTGCGCGAAGAGGCGCTCGGTCTGCGGGCCGCGCTCGAAGGGAGGACGGTTCAGGCCGCCCGTCACCTCCAGCCGGACGCGGGGGTTCCGGGGTCTGAGCGCCCGGATAGCCGCGTCAATACGCTCGCCTTCCTCCAGGGTGGACACCCGCACGTCCAGTTCCAGCTCACACTCGGCGGGAATCACGTTGGTGGCGCTGCCGCCCCGGATCAGGCCGACGCTGACGGTGGTGCCGACCTCCGGGCGGGCCAGGGCCTCCAGCTCCAGCACGGCGCGGGCGGCCTCGGTGATGGCGCTGGCCCCCTCCTCCGGCTTGTTTCCCGCGTGCGACGCGACGCCGCGAAAGGCGAGCTGGAAATCCCCCACGCCCTTGCGGCCCACCTTCAGCGCGTGCAGGTCCGCGACCGGCGGCTCGACGACCAGCACGGCGCGGGCCTGCCGGGCGGCGGCCTCGATGGCGTCACGGCTCCCCAGGCTGCCGATCTCCTCGTCCGGGGTCAGCAGCACCTGGACCCCGCCCTCCGGCCACTGACCCTCCAGGGCGCGCAGGGCGTGAAAGAGGCCCACGATCCCCGCCTTCATGTCGTAGGTGCCGGGACCGTACGCCCGGTCCTCCTCCACCCGGAAGGGCATGGCGTCCAGCGTGCCGTGCGGCCAGACGGTGTCGGCGTGGGCCAGGACCAGCACCGGCCGCCCCTCCTCCTCCACCCCGAAATTGAATCGCCGGGTGCCTCCCGGCAGGGCGTGGGTGTCGGCCCCCAGCTCGCGCGCCCAGGCTTCCACCACGGCCATCACGCGGTTCACGGCGGCCATGTCGGTGGACGGGGATTCGATCTCCACCAGGGCGCGCAGGTCGTCGAGCATCGCCTGAAGGTCAAACGTCATGCCGCCCATGCTACCCCCGCCATAGGGCCGCGCCCCGCACGGGCCGCAAAAGCGGGGGGCGGGGCGCGGGCGGGAAGCGGATTTCAGGCGAGCAGGGCGACCTGCTGAGGATTGGCTTGCAGGACCGTGCGGCCCTTGAGATACAGGTCGTTGAGGGCCTGCGGCCCGAAGATGCGGGCCAGGCGGGTACTCGTCAACTCAATCGTCCGGCCCGAGACTTTCAGGCGAACAACGTCGATGGTTCCAGGCACCCAGGTGCAGAGCAGTTCGTGCATGCAGGTCCTCCAGGGAAAGAACGGATGGAAAAGCACGTGCTGGTCGAGTCTCAAGTTCCGGAGCTGCCGGTAAAGCCAGTGTAGATTTTTTCTCTTTGGGAAGGGCAAGAGCCCCTGCCTTCTCCCTTAAGCGAAGGATCATGAGGTACTGGAAGCCCCGCCTGTGCTTGACTGCGGTATGACCTCTTCCCCGCTCACCCCGCCCGGCCCGGAGAGTCTGCTCGCCCTGGCCTTTCCGTCCGATCCCCAGATCAGCCCCGAAGGGCGGCGCGTGGCGTTCGTGCTGTCCCGCGTGGAGGAGGAACAGCCGCAGCAGCCGGAGGCGGACTTCGCCCGGCCGCGCTACAAGTCCCGGCTGTGGCTCTCGGACGGCGGGGCGGCCCGGCCACTCACCCAGGGGGAGGGCCGCGACAGTTCGCCCCGCTGGTCGCCGGACGGGCAGACGCTGGCCTTTGTGCGCGAGGAGGGGGGGCACAAAGGGCAACTCTTCCTGCTGCCGCTGACCGGCGGCGAGGCCCGGCGGGTGACGCCCCCACCAGGTCAACACTGGAGGGGCGCGGTGCAGGACGTGCAGTGGAGTCCCGACGGCCGCTGGGTGTCCTTCCTCAGCAGCGGCGACGACGAGGACAACCGCGACGAGCGCGGCGAGGCCCGCGTGATCACGCGCCCGCGCTACCGCTTCAACGGGCGCGACTGGCTGCCCGAACGCCCCGCCCGCCTGTGGCGCTACGACGTGGAAAAGGAGGCGCTGCACGAGTGGCTGGCCCCCGAAGTGGAGATCACCGGCTACGCCTGGTGGCCCGACAGCCGGGGCGTCCTGCTCGTCTCCAGCCCCAGCGAGGAGGACGCCGCGCAGTGGCGGCAGGAGGCGGACACGCTGCTGCTGGGTGGCGAACGCAATCGCGTCACCCACTGGAACTCGGCCATCACCGCCGTCATTCCCCACCCGGACGGCCAGCGGTTCGCCCTGGTGGGCCGTCCCGAGGGCAAGGGCAGCCCGGAAGACAACCACCTCTTCCTGGTCGAGCCGGGCGGCTCCTGGCGGCGGCTGGACGTGCATTCTGGGGAGGGGGGGTGGGACCGGCCGGTGGGGAATCTGGTGGGCGGGGATTGCCACGTGGGCGCTTTCCCCGAACGGCCCGTGTGGCTGGACGCGGAAACCCTGCTGTTCCTCAGCACGGTGGGCGGCTCCTGCGGGCTGTTCCGCGCGGCGCTGGACGGGACGGTGACGCCCCAGGATCATGACCCCCGGGCCGTCATCGCCGCCTTCACCGCGCGGGGGGGCGGCCTGGCCCTGATCCGCGAGCGGGCCGACCGTTTCCCGGAGGTCGAACTGAACGGCGGCCAGGTGACGGACCTGCATGACCGTCTCCCCTTCCCGGCCCGCACCCCGGCGCGTGTGCCCTTCACCAACGAACTCGGTGAGGGTGAAGGCTGGGTGCTGCTGCCGGACGGCACGGAACGCGCCCCGGCCCTGCTGAGCATTCACGGCGGCCCGCACACCGCCTACGGGCACGCCTTCATGCACGAGTTCCAGCTCTTCGCGGCGCGGGGCTACGGCGTGTGCTACGGCAACCCGCGCGGCAGCGTGGGGTACGGGCAGGCCTGGTCCTCGGCCATTTACGGGCGCTGGGGGACGGTGGACATGGCCGACCTGCTGGCCTTCTTCGGCGCCTGCCTGGCGGCCCAGGAGCGGCTGGACGGAACCCGGACGGCAGTGATGGGCGGCAGCTACGGCGGCTACATGACCAACTGGATCACCGGGCATACGGACCGTTTCCAGGCCGCCATCACCGACCGCAGCATCTGCAATCTGCTCTCGTTCGGGGGCACCAGCGACATCGGCATGCGCTTCTGGGACGACGAACTGGGCCTGAACTTCCACCGCAGCGCCGACGCCCTGAAGCTCTGGGACATGAGCCCGCTCAAGTACGTGGAGCAGGTCCGCACGCCCACGCTGATCGTCCACTCGGTGCTGGACCACCGCTGCCCCATCGAGCAGGCCGAGCAGTGGTACGCGGCGCTGCGGCTGCACGGCGTCCCGGTGCGGTTCGTGCGCTTCCCCGGCGAGGACCACGAACTCAACCGCTCGGGCCGCCCGGACCGGCGGCTGACGCGGCTGCGGGAATACCTGGGGTGGCTGGAGAGGTGGTTACCGGGGGCCGAAGGCAGACAGCCGCTCGCGGAGGAAGCCAGCGCGTAGGCCTGCCCGCAGTACCAAAGGAGAAGGCCGGGACATGAAGCCCGGCCTTCTCCCATCGGCGCTCCGCCTCCCGCGTTTTTACTCCTCGTCGCGGCGCTTGTTGCCCCAGCCCCGGTCGGCGCGGGCACGGGGACGGAAGCCCTCGCCCGTGTCGCCGCCGTCGCGCGGACGGAACTCGCGGTCACCGAAGTTGCCCCGGTCGCCCCGGTCCTCGCGGGGACGGAAGCCCCCACCCTGACGGTCGTCACGCGGACGGAAACCGCCACGGTCGTTGCTGCCCTGATAGCCGCCCCGGTCCTCGCGGGGACGGAAGCCGCCCTCGCGGTCGCCACGGTAGCCGCCGCGGTCGTTGCCGCCCTGGTAGCCACCGCGGTCTTCACGGGGACGGAAACCGCCACCCTGGCGGTCGTCACGCGGGCGGAAGCCGCCGCGGTCGTTGCCACCCTGGTAACCACCTCGGTCTTCACGGGGACGGAAACCGCCACGGTCGTTGCCACCCTGGTAGCCGCCCCGGTCCTCGCGGGGGCGGAAGCCGCCCTGGCCCTGGCTCTCGCGCAGTTCGCGCATCTCGCGGCGCAGGCCCCGGATTTCCTTGCTCTGCGCTTCCAGCATCTCCTTCATCTCGCCGAGCAGGGCCAGCAGGTCGTCGGCATCGATATACTCGTCCTCGGCCTCCTCGGCTTCGCCCACGTTGCCGCTGTCCTGGG
Source organism: Deinococcus metallilatus (assembly GCF_004758605.1). Classification (NCBI taxonomy): domain Bacteria; kingdom Thermotogati; phylum Deinococcota; class Deinococci; order Deinococcales; family Deinococcaceae; genus Deinococcus; species Deinococcus metallilatus. The sequence continues at coordinate 381,055 of NZ_CP038512.1, read as the reverse complement.
CGGCGCTCAGGCCCTCGCGTTCGGCTTCTTCGGCATCCAGCACGGGGTCTTCATCGGGTTCGCCCGCCAACTCGGGCAGAAGAGCGCGCAGCTCCTCCGGGGTTCCGGTTTCGTCCGGGGTGTGCTGCCTGGTGTCCTCGGTCATGGTCGTCCTTTCCCTGCGCCCTCTTCGCGGATAGGCGGCTTGCCCACCCGGGCCGCGCAGGCGTACCCCGGAGTCTACCACCTGGGCAGAGGTGCGGGTCAGCGGCGGGAGGTGGCCCGCCAGGGCAACTGCAACGTCCGGTCTTTGGAAGTGCTCGCGCCGGTCAACCCCTCAGTCAGCTTCGCTCAAACGGAGCCGGGAACGCCGTTTGCCCTCTAGGAAGCTCAATCTGTGGCCTCCCTTTGAGGGGAGGTGGCCCGCAGGGCCGGACTCGTAGAGCTGCTTGCAGAGGGATTAAACCGGGGCACGAAACCCGGCCCGGAGGGCGAGCCGGATCACGCTCGCGTCACTCCGCGCTCCTATACTCGCCCTCATGAAGCGCACCCTGACCCTCCTCGCTCTGCTCGCCGCCGCCACGGCCTGCGCGCAGGGGACGCCCCGCACCGTCAATATCGGCCTGGGGTACCTCCCCAACGTGCAGTTCACGCCCTTCTACGTGGCTGACAAGCTCGGGTACTACCGCGCGGAGGGCCTGAACGTGAAGTTCCAGCACGGGTACGTCTCCGAACTGATGCCGCTGCTCCTCCAGGGCAAGCTGGACTTCATCGTGGGCGATCCCGAGGACGCGATCTTCGCCCGCAACCAGGGGGCGCCGGTCAAGTACGTGATGGCGATGTACCAGAAGTCCCCGGTGACCGTGTTCAGCCTGAAGCCGCTGAACCGGGCCGCGGACCTGAAAGGCAAGACGGTCGGCATTCCCGGCACCTTCGGCAGCAGCTACGCCGCCATCCTGGCCCTGCTCGACAGCGCGGACCTGCAAGAAGGCCGCGACGTGCGCCTGGCCTCCATCGGCTTCACGCAGCTCGACGCCATCCGGGCCGGGCGGGTGGACGCGGCGGTGGGCTTCGTGAACAACGAGGTCGTGCAACTGCGGGACGCCGGGCAGAAGGTGTACACGCTGGACCTGAGCGCGGCCTACCCGATGGTCGGCTCCGGCCTGATCACGCTGGACAAGACCCTGAACGGCGACCTGGCCCGCAAGGTGGTGCGCGCCTCGCAGCGCGGCCTGAAGTTCACGGTGGCCGACCCCGCCCGCGCCTTCAAGCTCGCGCAGCCGTTCTTCGGCACGGGGGGCGGCACGCTCGATGTCCTGCGCGCCAGCACGCCGCTGATCCAGAGCGCCTACACCCAGGCGAACGGCCTGGGCGCCAGCGATCCGGCCGCGTGGACCAAGGCCATCGCCGCCCTGATCAAGCAGGGCAGTCTGCCCGCCGGGGCGAAGGCCGAGACGTTCTATACGAACAGCCTGATCAGCAAGACGGTTCGCTGAAGGCCAAACGTTGGGGAGGGGCCGCCGCTCTGGCGTGACCCCTCCCTCAACCCTTTGGCGCGGCTTCGTTACCTGTCGCCCTTCTTGTCCCGCCCACGATCCTCGTTTCTGTCGCCCCGGCCGTCGCCGTGATCGCCGCCGCCCCCCTCAAGGTCACCCAGGGCCTTACTCACGTCGGAGGGCTTGTTGTATTCAGTGTCGGGGAGCCGGTCGAGGGCGGAGCGCACGTTCTCATCCGCGCCGTTCCGCTCGGCGGCCTTGACCAGATCCTGCTTGCTGGCCGGGTAATCCACACCCTTGAGGTGCTTCTGGAGCTGGATCGGGTTGATTCTGGCCCCCTGGCCGCCGTGGTCATCGTCCTGCCCGTGGTTGTCACCCTGCTCACGCCGGTCCTGCTCGCCGTCCCGGCCTCCCCGCTGGCCGTGGCCGCGGTCGTCCTGGTCGCTCCCGCCCCCGTCCTCGACATCACCGAGGGCCTTGCTCACGTCGGCGGGCGTCTGGTACTTCTCGTCGGGCAACTGGTCGAGGGCAGCGCGCACGTTCTCGTCGGCGCCGTTCTGCTGGGCGGCCTTGACCAGATCCTGCTTGCTGGCCGGGTAATCCACACCTTTGAGATGCTTCTGGAGCTGGATCGGGTTGATCTTCGCCATGTTGCCCTCCTGGGACGATTATCCGGGGTCGGCCTCCCGCTGGCCTTTACACCCACTTAAGCCTGTACCGGCTCCAGCAACCCGTTTTCCAGCACGATGGGCAGCGCCAGCGTCTGATAGCCCTGCTGGTCGAACAGCACGGTGACCTTCTCGCCCTCGTAGCGCACGACCTGACCCTCCCCGAAGGTGGCGTGGGCCACGCGGCTGCCGATGGCAAAGGGCACGTCTCCCTCCGCTTCCGCCGTCAGGCTCAGGCCCGCGTCGCAGTTGTCGCAGTTGCCGCAGGGTGGACTGTACGCCTCCCCGAAGTAGTTGAGCAGATACTCGCGGCGGCAGGCGTGTGTGTCGGCATAGCCGTGCATCATCTCCAGGCGCGAACGCTCGAAGGTGCGGCGGTGTTCCTGCGCGAGCGCGGCCTCGGCCGCCACTTCCGGCGCTTCGGTGCCCTCCACCGCCACCACCTCGCCGCCGGGCAGCACTTCCAGCGCCCCGACCTCCTCCAGACGGCTCACCGCGCTGAGAATGCGCGTCTGCGACAGGCCGGTTTCCTCGCGCAGCTCGGCGGGGTCGACCGGGGCGTCTTGTTCCTCCACGGCCCGCAACACCTGTTCCACCTGATCGGCGTCCACGATGGCGCTGCCCGCGAAGAAGCGGCGCAGGTTGAGGTCGCCCGGCGCGAAAAAGAGCGTGGCCTCCGCCGGTTCGCCGTCGCGGCCCGCCCGCCCGATCTCCTGGTAGTAGGCGTCGATGGAGCCGGAGATGTCGAGGTGATGCACGAAGCGCACGTTGGGTTTGTCGATGCCCATACCGAAGGCGGTGGTCGCCACGATGACTTCCAGCTCGTCTTCCATGAAGGCCGTCTGCACCTCCTCACGCGCGGCCGCATTCATCCCGGCGTGGTAGGCCGCCGCCTTCACGCCGCGCTCCTGCAAGTCGTGCGCGAATTCTTCCGCTCCCTTGCGGGTCGCGGCGTAGACGATGCCGGGCTTCGGGGCGCCCACCACCGCGCCGAGCAGCGCCGCGCGTTTGGTCCCTTCATCCGCGAACTGCTGCACCGCGAGGTGGATGTTGGGGCGGTCGAAGCCGCGCACCAGCACGCGGGCATCCCGCATCCCCAGCCGCTCCACGATCTCCTCGCGGACGGGCGGCGCGGCGGTGGCGGTCAGGGCCAGCACGGTCGGGTGCCCCAACGCCTCGACCACCCCGCCCAGCCGCAGGTACTCGGGCCGGAAGTCGTGGCCCCACTCCGAAACGCAGTGCGCCTCGTCCACCACGAACAGCGAGGGTTCAGCGGCCCTAAGGCGTTCGAGCGTCTCCTCGCTGCTGAGCTGCTCGGGCGCCAGGAACAGGAATTCGAGTTCCCGCTCCTCCAGCGCCTCCCAGGTCGCCTCGCGGTCGGCGGGGCGCAGGGTCGAGTTGATCAGGGCCGCCTGGCCGGGGGCGTTTTGCTCCAGCGCCTCCACCTGGTCCCGTTGCAGCGCGATCAGGGGCGACACCACGACGGTCGGCCCGCTGAGCGAGAGCGCCGCGATCTGGTAGATGGCCGACTTGCCGCTCCCGGTCGGCATGATGGCGAGGGTGTCGTGGCCGCTCAGCACGGACTGGATCGCTTCCTTCTGGGCGGCGTGCAACTTGTCGTAGCCGAAGACTTCCCGGGCGATGCGCTGCGCCCGCTGCATGTCTTTGGTGGGTCGGGGCATGGGTGTCTTTCCTTTCGTCGGGCTCAGGAGGTGTGGCCGGGCAGATACACGCCTCCGGCGCCTGCCGCCGAACCGGCTGAACAACCTGCGTGACTCTCGCCGGGTGAACCCGGGGGCACCGCCGGATACGGCTTCCGCTCCCCGCCACAACAAGCGGGAAAGCACCGCTCGTGGCGGCAGACCGCTTCAGCTTCAGTCCGTAGTCTCCCCTCCTCGCTTCGCCCGGATGTTCCGGTTGACAAGTCAACCTTCCGGAGTGGGTATGAGCGAAGAGGGGCTCTGCTCGCGCCCAGGCGGCCAACCTTCCTCCCGGCCCCCTCAAGGGCCAGGGCTTTTCAATCTCGCGTCCGCAGCCCGGCCGGGGATGCGCCCGGGAACAAGGCCGCTTTACCCGGCTCAAAGGCCAGGCTTGAACCGGGTGAAGGCACCTTCAGCGGGGCACCCTCACAACCAGCTCCGCCGACGGACCAACCAGGTGATCAGCGCGGACAGCAGCAGCAGCAGCCCCACGACCGTTATGAACCCCTCCCAGCCGGTCTTCGACCACGGCACATCGAAATTCATCCCGAAGAGGCCCGAGACGAGGGCCCACAGGCCCATCACCACCGTCACGACGGTCAGGACGCGCATGGTTTCGTTGGTGCGCTGGCCCAGGCTGGTCATATACAGGTCGAACGTCCCCAGGATCACTTCCCGCGCTCCCTCGACCGAGGCGACCGCCCGCTCGAAGCGGTCCTCCAGCGCATCGAAGTTCTTGGCGGATTCGTCGTCTGCCAGCGCCTTGAAATCGGGGCGGGACAGGGTCGCGTACACGTCGCGGTGGGCCGTCAGCAGCCGCCGCAGTTCGCCCGCCCGCCTGCGGTAGCGCACCAGCTCATTCAGGAACGCCCGGTCGGAGGGGCGCTGGAGAATCTCCTCGTCCAGCGGATCGAGCTGGCCTTCCAGGGCTTCGACCTCATGCAGGTAGCTGTTGAGGTGCCAGTTGAGCAGCGCCGCCAGAAACGTCTGCGACGTGAGGCCGCCGAGCTTGCCGTTGCCCCGCTGCTGGTCGGCAAATTCCCTGACAAAGCCCACGTTCTCGGGGTGGACCGTCAGCAGGTAGTTCGGGCCGACCACGATGTTCAGCTCGTCTCCCCTCAGCCGCCCGTTCTGCTCACGCACCGCCTGCACGTCCACCCGGAAGGTTTCGCCGTAGCTCTCCACCTGGGGATGCGGGGCCGGGTCCGCCAGTTGCCGCACGGCCTGCTGATCCACGCCCAGGAGGGCGGCGACGCGCTCCAGTTCTCCCGCCTGGTGGCCCGGCACGTCCACCCAGAGGAGCTGCTGCTCGCACAGCCCGCGCACCACCTCCTCGCCGAGCTGCACCTCGCGGTCCTCGCCCTCGGAATCGAACAGATATGCCCGCAGGCGGCTGTCCTCTTTTTCATCCTCACGGGAAGTGGCGTGTCCCGCTGCCCGTGCCTCTTTCGCGGTTCTGGCCAGCGCGTCAGCGGATGAATGAGTTAAATATTCTGGCCCCTTTACAGCACTTCGAGTGGAGTTTGCCGACATGGTTACATGTAGTTAAGCAGCCACCGCTGAGGAGTGACACCAGAACAACAAGGAAGGTCTTGGCTCTTTTTGAATCTTCAAGGCGGAATACTTAAGTTGCCTTGAGTCTGCCTACATCTGGAATCAGCGAGCCGCCTGCGGCGGACACCGATCTAAGCAAGATGGCCTAGGGGGCCGCTTCCGCTTTTTCACGGCCGCCCCACCTGCTACGGTAGGGGCGACACCGGAAGGAGGTGCTGTGCATGACCGACAACATCATTGTCAGCCTGACCGCGACCGAACGAGGAATTCTCGCCGCCGTCCAGAGGAGCAAGCGTGCCGCACCCGAACCCGCAGACCATCGCCCAACCCGCGCGTAACGCGCCCCCGGGGCACCCTTGAGTGCCCGCCAACACGACTGGCTCAGCGCTGAGCTGGAAGACGCTGACGCCTTCCCCGAACGGCGCCGCAAGGACAGGACCAAGAAACCGCTCGGGCGCCGCCGCCTGGGCGACCTGACCACCGACCCCGCAACCGGGGACGCCGAAGACCCGGTGATCCGCTTTCTGCTGGACCGGGGCCACATCACCGAGGTGGTGGCGGAACTCAAGAGCGGCAAGGAGGCGACGGCCTACGTGGCACGTGGCCCGCGCGGCAGCGTCCTGCTGAAGCTCTACCGCGACCTGGAAGCCCGCTCCTTCAAACGCGACGGCGTGTACCGCGAGGGGCAGGTGATTCTGGACAAGCGCGCGGCCAGGGCGATGCAGAGCCGCAGCCGCAAGGGGCTGGCGATGCTCCAGGCGGGCTGGGTCTGCGCCGAGTACGCGCACCTGTGGCACCTCTGGCGCGCGGGCCTGAACGTCCCCGAGCCTCTCGTCGGCCCCGAGCCCACCGAGTACGAACAGACCGCCCCCGCCGTGCTGATGCGCCTGATCGGCCACGAGGACGCCCCCGCCCCCCGCCTCAGCGACGCTGCCCTCACGCCCGAGGAGGCCCGCAGCGCGTGGCAGCAGGCGGTGCAGGGCATGGCCGATCTGCTGCGGCTGGGCTACGCGCACGGCGACTACAGCACCTACAACCTCTTGTGGTGGGAGAACCGCGTGACCATCATCGACTTTCCACAACTCACGACCCGCACCAACCCCAACTTCCAGCAACTCCTGCGCCGCGACGCCGAGAGCCTCGCCACCAGCTTCCGCAAACACGGCCTTCAGGAAACCGGCGAGCAGACCCTGCGCGAGGTGCAGCGCCGCGCGGCGGGACCGGGGCCGACGCCGCGCGTGTTGTTGCCTTGAGAGCCGTCAGCGATCAGCAAAAGCTCTTTTCGCTGATCGCTGACGGCTGATCGCTCTAAGCTTTCTCCATGCGCGCCCTCGAAACCTGCCTGTACGTGGACGATCTGGAGCGGGCCGAGGCCTTCTATTCGGAGGTGCTCGGCCTCGCGCTGTACGGGAAGGCGGCGGGGCGGCACCTGTTCTACCGGCTGGAAGGCAGCATGCTGCTGATCTTCGATCCGCGCTCAAGCGCCTTGCCGGGGGACGTGCCCCCCCACGCGGGGAAGCCGGGCGGGCACGCCTGCCTGGGCATTCCGCGTGAGGAAACGGACGCCTGGCAGGCGCGGCTGGAAGGACACGGCCTGAAGGTCACGCGCTACGCCTGGGGCGACCGGGGCGAGAGTCTGTACTTCGAGGACCCGGCGGGGAACGTGCTGGAACTCGCGCCCGCGAGCATCTGGGGCTTTACCCTGGACGCATGAAGCGCCCCCTCCGATTCCTCCTCGCCCTCCTCCCCTTCCTGCTCGTGTCGAGCGCGGCGCAGCGCCGGAAGGACGCCGAGCGTGAGCGTTAAGCCCTGGCGCTCGGTGCTGTACGTGCCGGGCGACAAGCCGCGCGCCATCGAAAAGGCGCGGACGCTGCGGGCCGACGCGGTGATCCTCGATCTGGAGGACGCCGTCGCGCCCGAACACAAGGACGCGGCGCGCGGCAACGTCAAGGAGGCGCTGGCGTGGCGCTGGCCCGGCCCCCTGCTGGTGCGGGTGAACGGCCTGGGCACCCCCTGGGAATATGCCGACCGCGAGATGGCCCTGCTGGCGGGCGTGGACGGTCTGGTGCTGCCCAAGGTGGAGGATGCGGGCACGGTGCGGGACCTCCACCTGCGTGTCCCCCTCTGGGCGATGATCGAGACGCCGCTGGGCGTCCTGCGCGCCCCGGAGATCGCGGCGGTGCCGGGCGTGGCAGGCCTAATCGTGGGGACGAACGACCTCGCGCGCGCCCTGCGAACCCGCCCTCACCCCGGGCGCCTGCCGCTGCTGCACGCCCTCTCGGCCGTGGTGCTGGCGGCGAGGGCGCACGGCAAGCTGCCCCTGGACGCCGTCTTCAATGACGTGCGCGACCCGGAAGGCTTCGCCCGCGAGTGCGAACAGGGCCGCACGCTGGGCTTTGCCGGGAAAACGGTGATTCACCCGGACCAGGTGGAGCCTGCCAACGCGGCGTTCGGCGTGACCGACGTGGAGGCCGACGAGGCCCGCGCCCTCCTCGCCGCCTGGGAACAGGCCCGCGCGGAGGGCAGGAGCGTGGCGACGTACCTGGGCGCCCTGGTCGAGCAGATGCACGTGGAGGAGGCGCGGGAAAGGCTGGCGATCTGGGAGGAGACGAGGCCGGAACCCCGCTGAAGCTGCCTCATCAAAGGCAACGGACGGGGCAGGTGGTGGACCGCGCCCTGCTCAGCCGCACACTCTGCGGAAGGAGTGCGAATCCGGCGGGCAAACAGCCCTCACCTCTTGTTTATCCTGATAAGTGGCTTTATCGTAATTAAGCCATGTTCCTCACTGACCGCGAACGCGCCCTCCTCGCCCTGATCCGGGAGGCCCCGCTCAGCACGCCGGAGGAACTGGCCCGGCGGCTGGGCACCTCCCGGGCGGCGGTGAATGTCCACGTGAGCAACCTGATCCGCAAGGGCGCCCTGCTGGGGCGCGGTTACGTGGTCGCGCCGGAGAATGAGGCCCGCGTGGTGGTGGTCGGCGGCGCGAACGTGGACGTGAAGGCCCGGACCCTCGCGCCCGCCGTCATGGGCACCAGCAATCCGGGGGCGACCACCCAGGCCCCGGGCGGCGTAGCCCGCAACATCGCGGAGAATCTGGCGCGGCTGGGGGTCCGGACGCACCTGATCGCGGCGGTCGGGCGGGACGCCCCCGGCGACCTGCTGCTGCGCGAGACGGAGGCGGCGGGCGTGGACGTGCGGAGCGTCCTGCGCCTGGACGCACCGACCGGCACCTACACGGCGGTTCTGGACGACCGGGGAGAACTGCTGATCGCGGTGGCGGCGATGGAGGTGACCGAAGCCCTCACCCCCGCCGCGCTGAACGAACGCCGGGGCCTGCTGCACCGCGCCACCTCGGTGATCGCGGACGGGAACCTGAGCGCCCAGACGCTGACGCACCTGCTGACCCTCTGCGCGGAAGCGGGCGTGCCGGTGACATTCGAGCCGGTCAGCGTCCCCAAGACCGCCCGCCTTCTCCCAGCCCTGCACGCCGGACTCGCACCGCACACCGTCACGCCCAACGTCGCGGAACTCGCGGCGCTGCTGGGCCGGGACGTGGCCGATACCCCCGCGGCTCTCCGGAAGGCGGCGGGCGACCTGCATGCACGTGGGGTCCAGACCGTGTGGGTCCGGCGGGGGGAACGGGGCAGCCTGCTCTCCGGCCCGGACGGCGTGTCCGAACTCCCCGCCCTCCCCGCCCGGGTGGTGGACGTGACCGGCGCCGGGGACGCGATGCTGGCCGCCTACCTCGCCGCCCTCCTCACCGGCCACACCCCCGCCGAGGCCGCCCGCCAGGGCCACGCCGCCGCCGCGCTCACCGTCGAGAGCGCCCGCGCCGTCTCCCCCACCCTCACGCCCGGCGCCGTGCGCGCGCGCCTGCACAGCCCTCAGCCCTAGCGGTCAGGCTTTCAGCCCATACACCCCACGGCCCAGATACCCCAAAGGAGTCCCCATGACCACCCCCATCCCCCCGCAGGTCGCCGCCCTCATGGACCTTCACCCCGAAGTCGCCGCCGCGCTCGCTGCGAGCGGGCCGGTCGTGGCCCTCGAAAGCACCATCATCAGCCACGGGATGCCCTACCCGCAGAATGTGGAGATGGCGCGCGGCGTGGAAGCGGTGGTGCGTGAGAACGGCGCCACGCCCGCCACCATCGCCGTGCTGGGCGGCCGCCTGAAGGTGGGCCTCACGCCGGACGAACTGGAACTGCTCGCCGCCGACAGGAGCGTGCAGAAGATCAGCACCCGTGACCTGCCCTTCACCGTCGCGCTGGGCGGGCACGGGGCTACGACGGTCGCGTCCACCATGCGAATCGCCTCGCTGGCAGGCATCCGCGTCTTCGCCACGGGCGGCACGGGCGGCGTCCACCGGGGCGCGAGCGAGAGCATGGACATCAGCGCGGACCTGACCGAACTCGCCCGCACCGACGTATGCGTGGTCAGCGCCGGGGTCAAGAGCATCCTCGACATCGGCCTCACGCTGGAGGTGCTGGAGACGCACGGGGTCCCCGCTATCACGCTGGGCAGCCCCGAGTTCCCCGCCTTCTACTCGCGCCAGAGCGGCTTCGCCTCGCCCCTCACCGTGCAGAGTGAGGCCGAGGCGGCCCGCGTGCTGCACGCCAAATGGACGCTGGGCCTGACCGGCGGCGTGCTGCTCGCCAACCCGATTCCCCAGGAGGCCGAGATTCCCGCCACTGAGATCACCCCGCACATCGAACGCGCCCTCTCGGACATGGCCGCCCTCGGCCTGACCGGCAAGGAAACGACGCCGTACCTGCTGGGCCGCATCGTGGAGATCACGGAAGGCCGCAGCCTCGCGGCGAATATTGCGCTGGTGCGGCACAACGCGGCGGTGGCGGCACGGGTGGCGAGCGAATACGCGGCCCTGCAACGCCAGACGCCCTGAAGCTTGGAAAGAGAGAGCGTGGGGGAAGGAGTTTTTAACCCCTCCCCCCGTGCGGGGGAGGTTGGGAGGGGGGTGGCAAGCCCCAGCTTGCCCTCACCACGTCCCAGGGCTACTCCACCTGCTCCCCCACGAAAAACGCCCCCTCATCACCGAGGGGGCACATTTCTTCTTCCGCGCTTACGCCGGACGCGGCGAGTCGAGCTGGCGGCCCTCGCCGCGTTCCTCGGCGGCGACCTCGGGGGTGGCGGGCGGGAGTTCCTCGCCGTTCAGGACACGCTGGAGGCGGCTGGTGTCGAGGGCGTTCTCGCTGCGGGCGATCACCAGGGTCGCCACGCCGTTGCCCACGAAGTTGGTCAGCGCGCGCGCCTCGCTCATGAAGCGGTCGACCCCGAGGATCAGGGCCAGGCCCGCGACCGGCACGTGTCCTACCGCGCTGAGGGTGGCGGCCAGCGTGATGAAGCCGCTGCCGGTCACGCCCGCCGCCCCCTTGGAGGTCAGCAGCAGCACACCGAGCACACCGAGCTGCTGCCCCAGGCTGAGGTGCGTGTTGGTGGCCTGCGCGATGAAGAGGGTCGCCATCGTCAGGTAGATGCTGGTGCCGTCGAGGTTGAAGGAGTACCCGGCGGGGACCACCAGCCCGACCACGCTGCGACTGGCCCCGGCATATTCCAGCTTGGTGATCAGGCGCGGCAGGGCACTTTCACTGGAACTGGTGCCCAGCACCAGCAGCAGCTCTTCCTTGATGAAGCGGACGAACTTGAAGATGGAGAACCCGGCAAAGTGGGCGATCAGCCCCAGCACCACGAACACGAACAGCAGGCAGGTGGCATAGAAGGCGACCATCAGGTAGGCGAGCTGCGCCAGCGTGCCCACGCCGTACTTGCCGATGGTAAAGGCCATCGCGCCGAAGGCCCCGATGGGGGCGAGCCGCATCACGAAGCCGAGGATCACGAAGACCGCGTTGTTCACGGCCTCGATCCCCGCCAGCACCTTCTCGCCCAGCGTGCCGAGCTTCATCAGCGCGAAGCCGAACAGCACCGCGATCAGCAGCACCTGGAGAAGGTCCCCTTCGGTAAAGGCACTGACCAGCGTGTTGGGAATGATGTTCAGGATGAAGTCGCTGACGCTCTGCTCCCCGGCGGCCTGGGTGTACTTGCTGATGGCGCTGGTGTCGAGGGTGGCGGGGTTCACGTTCATCCCGTGCCCCGGTCTGAGGACATTGGCGATCACCAGTCCGATGATCAGCGCGAAGGTCGTCACCACCTCGAAGTAGATCAGCGCCTTGCCGCCCACACGCCCCACCTTCCTCGTGTCGCGCATGTGGGCGATGCCGCTGACCACCGTGGCGAAGATGATCGGCGCGATCAGCATCTTGATCAGCTTGATAAAGCCGTCCCCGAGCGGCTTGAGGCTCTCGCCAAAGCTCGGGAACAGGAAGCCCACCAGGATGCCCAGCACGATGGCGATGAGCACCTGGACGTACAGGCTGCGGAAAATCCTGGGCATGGATACACCTCGCGGAAAAGGACCGGGCAGCGTGCGTCCCGGCACACAGAGAGAGGGAAACGGAAAAAGTTGAGGCAGGAATCTGCGCGGACATGCTGGCGCATGGGCCAAAGAAGGCTCCGCCCCTCCTCTTCATCGAACCTTTAATGACCGGATTTTCTGCGGTGGGTGCAGAAAAACGTCTCCCCTTCCCGCCCCTTATTGTCCGCAGCGTGAACGAAATTCCAGGGGGGCGGGCGGGGGTCTGCCAGACTGGACGCGGTGTTCTTGCGTCCTGCCCCCAGGTCCGCCCCCGCCAGCGTGTCCAACCTGGCACGGGAGGTGGCCCTGCCGCATACGCCCCGGCTGCTGCGGGTGCAGTCCCGGCTCTTTCTCTCGATTGCCGCCGCCTTCCTGCTGCTGGCGCTGCCGCTGGCCCTGCTGGCGACGACCACCCTGCGCGGTACCATCCACCGCACCTACGCCGAGCGGGCGCTGCGCGAGTCGCGCCTGATCGCCACCCTGCCCCCGGTTCGGGCCGCGCTGGAGGGGGACGCCCAGACCCGCGACGGGCTGAACGAGTTGATCAACGGGTACCGCGCGCTGCTGGGCGCCGATTACGTGGTCGTGACGGACCGCGCCACCCGCCGCCTGACCCATCCCAACCCCGCCCGGCTGGGCGAGCCGATGGTCGGCGGCGACTTCCAGAGCTTCCTGCAAGGGCGCAGCGTCACCGAAACCGTTCAGGGCACGCTGGGCCGCTCGGTGCGGGCGAAGGTGCCGGTCCTGGCGGGGGACGGGCGGGTCCTCGGCCTCGCCAGCGTGGGCTTTCTGCTGCCGCGCCTGGGGGACGTGTTTCAGGCGGTGGTGCGGGTGGCGCTGCCCTGGTACGTGGGGGCGCTGGCGCTCGCGCTGCTGCTGGCGTCCCTCCTGACGCGGCGGGTGCGGCGCGAGATGCTGGACCTCGAACCCGAACAGATCGCGGGCGGCCTGCTGCACTACCGCACGGTGCTGAACGCGCTGGAAGAAGGCGTGCTGGTCGTGCGGGGCGGGCAGGTCCACGTGATGAACCCGCAGGCCCGCGCCCTCCTCGGCGTGGGCGGGGACGCGGCGGACAGGCTCCCGGTGCCCCTCACCCGGCTGCTGCCCGCCCCGCTGCTGGACGATCCCAGCCCCGAGTCGCCCATCCCGGTGACCGTGCGGGACCGGCCCCTGCTGGTCAGCGTCCGCCCCGCCCCCGACGGCGCGCAGGTGGTGACGCTGCGCGACCTCGCCCGGATGCGCGCCCTGGCCGACGAACTGACCCAGGCGCAACGCTACGCCGACCTGCTGCGCGCCCAGACCCACGAATTCACCAACCGGCTGCACACCCTGGCGGGCCTGCTGCACCTCGGGGAGACGCGGGAGGCGCTGAAGCTGATCTACGCGCAGTCGGACCGCCACGCGGCCCACGCCGACGCGGTGCGAGCCTTGCGCCACGTGCGCCTGGCCGCGCTGGTGCTGGGCAAGTACGAGCGGGCCGCCGAGCTGGGCCTCACCCTCATCCTCGATCCCCTCACCGCGCTGCCGGAACATCTGCCGCCCGGCGTGCTGGACCTGATCGAGCTGAGCGTCGGGAATCTGCTCGAAAACGCCTTCGAGGCGCTGGACGGCCAGCCGGGCGGCGAGGTGCGCCTCCTGATCGCCCACGACCCCGAAGGCCTGGTGGTGGAGGTGCGCGACAGCGGCCCCGGCGTGCCCGCGCCGCTCGCCGCCACCCTCACGCGGCGGGGGGTGAGCAGCAAGGGACCCGGGCGCGGCGTGGGCCTCGCGCTGATGCAGGCCCGCGCGGATGCCCTGGGCGCGACCCTGGTGCATGACCGGATACTCGACCCGGCAGGCCGCCCCTGGACCCGCTTCACCCTGGAGGTCCCGTTATGACGCCCATCCGCACCCTGATCGTCGAGGACGACCCGCGCATCGCCGCGCTGCACCGGGGCCTGCTGGAAGGGGCCGGGGATTTCGAGGTGCTGGGCACGGCGGAGACGCTGCGGGTGGCGCGGGTGATGGCGGGGACGCTGCATCCCGACCTGCTGCTGCTCGACGTGTACCTGCCTGATGGGCGCGGCCTGGACCTGCTGCGTGAGTGGCGCGCCCGTTCCGAGCGGGTGGACGCGATCCTGCTCACCGCCGCCAGCGACATCCCCAGCGTGCAGGACGCGCTGGCCCTGGGAGCCGCCGACTACCTGGTGAAACCCTGCACGCCCGAACGTTTCGCCCTGGCCCTCGACCGCGTGCGTGAACGCGCCGCCCTGTGGGGGCAGGACGCCGTGCGGCAGGGGCACCTCGACGCGCTGTTCGCCCGGCCCCCGGTGCCCGCCTCCGGGCTGGACGCCGAAACCCTCCACCGCGTCCGGGCGGCCCTGCGGGGCGGCGGGGCGTACAGCGCCAGCGAACTCGGGCAGGCCCTCGGCCTCAGCCGCGTCACCGCCTGGCGGTACCTCGAACATCTGGTGGAGGCGGGCGAGGCCAGCGCCGAGACGGACGCGCGGGGCATCGGGCGCCCCGTGAAACGCTACCGGCGGGCATAACCGGCGAGAGCTGTCCCTGCAACGGGAACGCGGCCCTATTGGCGCGGGAAGCGGGTGGTACGCTCGGGGGTGGTTATGGATTCTTACGACGTGTTGGTGATTGGCGGCGGCCCGGCGGGCTACGTGGCCGCGATTCGCGCTGCGCAGCTCGGGTTCAAGACCGCCTGCGTGGACGCCTTCGAGCGGAACGGCAAGGCCTCTCTGGGCGGCACTTGCCTCAACGTCGGCTGCATTCCCAGCAAGGCGCTGCTCGATTCCAGCGAGAAGTTCGAGATGATCGCGCGCGAGGCCGGGGAGCACGGCATTCAGGTGGACGGCGCTACGGTGGACCTGGGCAAGATGCTGGGCCGCAAGGAAAGCGTGGTGGACAAGCTGACGGGCGGCGTCGCCTACCTCTTCAAGAAGAACAAGGTGACCAGCATCCACGGCCTGGGCCGCCTGGTCCGTCAGGACGGTGAAGCCTGGATCGTGGACGCGGCGGGGAAGGAAGTTCGCGCCAAGAACGTGATCGTGGCGACCGGCAGCAGCCCCCGCGCGCTTCCCGGCGTGCCCTTCGGCGGGAACATCGTGGACAACTCTGGGGCGCTGGCCTTCGAGCAGGTGCCCGCCCAGCTCGGCGTGATCGGCGCGGGCGTGATCGGCGTGGAACTGGGCAGCGTGTGGCGCCGCCTGGGCGCGCAGGTGACCATTCTGGAAGCCCTCCCCGGGTTCCTGCTGGCCGCCGACGAGGCCGTGAGCAAAGAAGCCCTCAAGCAGCTCCAGAAGCAGGGCCTCGACTTCCACTTCGGCATCAAGATCACCGAGGTGCAGCAGGACGAGTCGGGCGTCACCGTCACCTACGAGGAAAAGGGCCAGCCGGTGACCACCCGCTTCGACAAGCTGATCGTGTCCATCGGGCGCGTGCCGCACACGGCGGGCCTGGGCGCCCAGGAGGTCGGCCTCCAGCTCGACGAGCGCGGCTTCGTGAAAGTGGATGACCACTTCCGCACCAACCTCCCCGGCATCTACGCCATCGGGGACGTGATCGGCGGCCCGATGCTGGCCCACAAGGCGGAGGAGGAAGGCGTGGCGGTGGCCGAGCTGCTGGCCGGGCAGGCCGGGCACGTCAACTACGCCGTGGTCCCCTGGGTGATCTACACCAGCCCGGAGATCGCCTGGGCGGGCCTCACCGAGAAGCAGGCCAGGGAACAGGGCCACAAGGTCAAGACCGGCCAGTTCCCCTTCAGCGCCAACGGCCGCGCCCTGGGCCACGGCGACCCGCGCGGTTTCGTGAAGGTCGTCGCGGACGCCGACACGGACAAGATCCTCGGCGTCCACATGGTCGGCCCGAACGTCTCCGAACTGATCGGCGAGACGGTCGCCCTGATGGAGTTCGGGGCCAGCGCCGAAGACCTGGGCCGCACCGTCCACGCCCACCCCACCCTCTCCGAAGTGGTGAAGGAGGCGGCGCTGGCGACGGACAAGCGCGCGCTGCATATGTAAAGAGAACCGGGAAGGGGGGCGGGAAAGCTTCGGCCTCCCGCCCCTCCCCTTTTGGTTCAGGCGGGCTGCACCGTATCCAGCGCCAGGACGCGGCGCGTCGCCTCGTTCAGGATGGCCTGCACGGCCTCCGGCGACTGCGCCTCCACGTACAC
Organism: Deinococcus metallilatus; assembly: GCF_004758605.1. Taxonomy (NCBI): domain Bacteria; kingdom Thermotogati; phylum Deinococcota; class Deinococci; order Deinococcales; family Deinococcaceae; genus Deinococcus; species Deinococcus metallilatus. The sequence continues at coordinate 365,069 of NZ_CP038512.1, read as the reverse complement.
GCGCACCACCGGCTCGGTGCCGGACGCCCGGAACATGGCCGACGCCCCGCCCGCCAGCAGCAGCTTCACACCGTCGGTGGTCTTGATCCCCTCGACCGGGTGGCCCGCGACCTCGGTATAGCCCCGCGCCTCCTTCAGCAGCGCGTTCTTGTCGAAGCCAGCACTCAGGCGTAGGTCGTTGCGGTCGTAGTGGTGCCGGAAGCCCACCTCGGCCTCGATCTGGGCAAACAGCTCGTCCAGGCTCCGGCCGCTCGCGGCGACCGCTTCCAGCAGCAGCAGGCTGTTGAGCAGGCCGTCCCGTTCGGGGATATGCGCCCCCATTCCCAGGCCGCCCGACTCCTCGCCCCCCATCAGCACGGCCCGCGCCTCGTCCTGCTGGCCTTCCAGAAAGGCGTCGGTGATGTACTTGAAGCCCACCGGCGTCTCCAGCAGGTCCAGCCCCAGCCGCCTGGCCAGCAGCTCGATCACGCGGCTGCCCGACACCGTCTTCACGACCCGCCCGCGCAGGCCGCGCCCGTGCAGGTGCCGCAGCAGCACCGCGAAAATCTGGTGGCTGTTGAAGAAGTGTCCCCCCGCCGTGACCGCGCCCACCCGGTCGCCGTCCCCGTCCGTCACCACCCCCAGCGCGGTGCCCGTCTCCGCGCTCAGGGCGGCCATCAGTCCCGCCAGGTTCTGGGGAATCGGCTCGGGGTTCACGCCGTAGAACATGGGGTCGGGCTGGCCGTGCAGCTCGCGCAGGTCCAGCGCCAGGCCCGCGTGCCGCGCGTAGCCCGTGAGCCACCCCCCGGCCGCGCCCCCCATCGCGTCGTGGATGACCGTTCCCCGGTAACCGCGCAGGGTTTCCAGATCAAGCTGCCGGTCCAGCCCCGCGTAGTACGCCCCCCGGATGTCGAAGGACTGGACCGTTCCGGGGGGGCCCTCATAGGCCTGCGGCTGCGCGAGCGCCCGCTCGATCTCCGCCACCAGGGCGGGCGTCGCGCTGCCGCCGTACGCCCCCTTGATCTTGTAGCCGCTGTAGAGCGGCGGGTTGTGGCTGGCGGTGATCATCACGCCGCCCGCCGCCCGGTGATGCACCACCGCGAACGACAGGGCGGGCGTCGGCAGGAACTCGCGGGCCAGCAGGACGTTCAGGCCGCCCTCCGCCAGCGCCTCCGCCGCCACCCGCGCGAAGTTGGCGCCCTGGAAACGGGTGTCGAACCCCACCACCACCGAGTTTCCCCCGGCGGCCCGCAGCGCCTGTGCATGCGCCCGGGCCACTTGCCGGACGTTCTCGTACGTGAAGTCCTCCGCGATGATGTCGCGCCAGCCGTCGGTACCGAAGTTGATAGGCATAGGGTTTCCGTCCTCCCAATCTACCAGCGGCGCCCCGCTCCGCAGGCAGTTGACGGATTCCCGGCCCTCCGCTATTCTTCCGTGCGTGCCCGAACAGGGCGCCCCTTGAAAGGCAGCGAGCACTGGCAAGCTGAAGTGGTGTGGCCCCATCGTCTAACGGTTAGGACACTACCCTTTCAAGGTAGCGATACGGGTTCGAATCCCGTTGGGGTCACCATCAGAAGCCTCCGTTCCGGCGGGGGTTTTTGCTTTGTTGCCCATCATGTGGGGCCGCTATAGTGGCGCGCGTGACGCGCCCTGCCGAAGCCCCCGCGCCCGCTCCGCTGCGCTGGATTCCTCCCTGGCTGGCCGCGCTGCCCGCCCTGTACGTGATCTCGCCACTGGCCCTGCTGGCCCTGCCGCAACTCCGGCGGCTGCCCCACGCCGCGTGGTGGGTCCTGGGCTTCTACGCGTTCAGCCAGCAACTCCCGGCCCTGTTCTCGCCCGAACCGCTCCTCGCCAGCCTCCTGGCCCTGGTCCGCACGCTACTGATGCTCGGGCTGATCGGGGTGGGCGTCTCGCTCAGGCAAAGCGAGCGGCTGCGGTGGCTGGGCATCGGCTTGATGGTCGTGTATGTGACGGCGCTGGTCTTTAGCGGCCTGAGCGGTGCGGACCCCTTCAGCTCTCGCCTGAGCCATCCCTACATGACCCCCATCACGCTGGGGCTGGCTGGGGCTGTGGGCATCTGGCTGGCCCTGTTCGCCGGAGGCAAGCTGCTGTGGCGCGTCCCTCTGGGATTGCTGGGCCTGGGCGTGCTGCTGCTCTCGGGGAGCCGCGGACCACTGGCCGCTGCCCTGGTTGGGTGCGTGGCGGGGTTCATCATCCGCCGGGGTTGGCGGCTGGCGCTGGGTGTGCTGGTCGGGGCGGTCCTGCTGGCAGGCGGGTTCTACCTGGGGAAAAAGCTGGAGGTAGCAGCCATCACCCGGCTGGGCAACGCCGACACCACTGGACGGGACATCGTCTGGTACAACACCCTCTCGGTGATCAGGAGTGAGCCGCTCAGCGGTGTGGGCAGCTATCTGCTGGGTCAACGGCTGGCTCCCCCAGGAGACAACTGTGAACTGTGGATGGCGGCAAATGGCACTGCTCCCTCCTGTCCCCCATGGGTGAAAAAGCTGGGCAGCCCCTGGCTGATTGCCCATAATATTGCTCTGCAACAACTTGCTGAGACAGGACCCCTAGGCCTGCTGGGGCTGTTTGTCCTGCTGGGCGCGGTGGTCACTGCGGTCTTTCAGAACCGTAACCCACTCGGTCTGGCCGTCATCTCCGGCCTGCTGGTCGCCACGGCCAACGATAATACGCTGCTGGTCCCCAGCCCCTTTTTCGCGGAGGTGTTCTGGGTGGCCGCGGGGGCGCAGTTGCTCAGATTGGCACCGACGAGCTTGGGCGCTGTGGGAGGCTGGGCCGCCGGGCTGATGCTGGCACTTTCGTTTCCTCTCCTGGCGAGTAGGTTGCCCGCTCCGCAGGTCCGTCCGCCCCCAAGCCTGCGCTTTCTGAATGCCCCCACACAGGTCAGGAGCCCCAGGGCATATACGGCGTTCGCGCAGTTTGACCTTCCTCCAGGGAAATATCGGGCCAATCTCCGCAGTTGCACGGACAGCTGCATGCCCATCGTGACCATCGACTTCACGGCTCCGGCCTCCCGCCAGGCCCCGCTGCTCACGCTGAGTGGCGACCTGCAACCGGTCCCCCGGCAGCGCCTGGAACTGCTGCTCTACGTCGGAGAGGGTAGCACTCGTCCCACACCCGCAGGACGCCGTGCCTGGAACGTGGAGATCAAGCCATGACGCCCCGGAACGTCCGGCTGGCACTTCTGCTGTTCCCCCTGATCCCCGCAGCACTGCTGACGGTTCTCGCTCAGCGGACGAAAAACGTCCCCTCCCTAGACCTGGTCAAGCCAGAACTGAGTTGCACTCAGCCACCGACCTACCGGGTTGGCTATCAGCGGGAAGACAATGGCCTCACCCCCCAGGGCAGCGGCTTTCACTTTCAGGGCCTCTCGTGGCTCCAGACCGATCTCTGCTCCGCAGGAACACTGCTGGTCACCGCCGAAGGCCAGGTGGCCGCAGGAGCAGCCCCGGAGCTGACCTTTATGCTGAATTCCAAGCCCCTCGCTGTAGAGAGCTTTGACCGAAGAAAAACCCTGAAGCTGAAGATCCCTGAAGCGGGACGGCTGACTATCGGCTATTTCAATGATTACTACTTCATGAATGCTCGTGTGGCCAATCTGGACGGCTTTTCACTCGCCCAATCCGCTTGTAGACAACTGGACATTCATGTCCCTAAGGGTGCCGGTGGCTGGTATCCAGAAGCCAACACGGCTGTCCTGGTTTCCGAGATACCAGCCACCCTTGTGCCTTGCGGGCGTGGGCGGCTGAAGTTCTATGTGATGGGGCGTGAAGCTCGGGGGGCTTTTCCCGTTCTCCTGTTCGAGCAGAATGGTCAGCAGCTTCTGGAAAAGCAAACTTCAGCACAACGTGAGTTTGTACAATTACCAGTCTCCAGAGGGCCGGTAACGGTCAAACTGACCAACCCTTTTGTCGGTCCTATCGTGGACCGAAATCTCGATGTACAAAAGCTCCTGTTCATTCCCGCCCCGCCGCACACGAAGTCCTGATATGACTTCCAGTTGAATAGCCGTGTAATAGCGCCCTAACGGTAAAACCCGACTGGAGGGAGAAAGAAAAAGTACGGATTCCAGAATGGAGTGAGGGATGAGGGGTCAGCTAGGATTTGACAGCCTGATGGTACCGTTCATCCCACTCCAACGCACTGCGGATAGCTGTCTCCGTACTGGAGCGTGGTTCCCACCCCAGCAGCTCACGCGCCCGCTCGATCACAGCATAGGCGCCGGGTGAATCGCCAGGACGGCGCGCAGCATCCTGATGGGGCAGTTTCAGTCCGGACGCATGTTCAAAAGCGCCGATCAGTTCCCGAACGGTTACGCCGTTGCCTGAGCCTACGTTCAGCGCCAGATAGTGCCCCTTCATTCCCCGGGCCTGCGCGCGTTCAAAAACCCGGTCGAACTGCTCCACAGCCTGAACATGCGCCAGAGCTAGGTCCCACACGTGAATGTAATCGCGTAAGCCCGTGCCATCTCGCGTCGGGTAATCCACGCCCGTCACCTGAAAAGGCCCGGACCGTCCCCTGGCTGTTTCCAGCATTCGGCCCAGGACATGTGAGGGATCATGCCGGTACGGCCCACTTCTAAACTGCGGGTCGGCCCCTATGGGGTTGAAGTAGCGCAGTGCAATACCCCGCAGATTGGAGGCCCGACAGACATCTTCCAGAATCATCTCCATCATCAGCTTGGTTCTGGCATAGGGGCTCGCTGGCAACAAGGAGCTTTCTTCTGAGACACATGTAGCAGAGGTAGTGTCATAAATGCTCGCACTTGAGCTGAAGATTACCCTTTCTACGTCATGGTCAAGCAATGTCTGGAAGAGAATAATCGACTTGGAAACATTTTCCTGATAGTAACGAAGAGGGACGGCGACGGATTCCGGCACAACAATTAGGGCCGCGAAGTGAATAACTGCTCCTATATCAGGATGCTCTGCAAAAATACGGCGCAGGAGCACTTCATCCGCGATGTCGCCATGATAAAAAATCCGATCTTTGACAAAAGCCCTCTGGCCCGTGATCAGAGAATCGAGGATCACCGGCACATGACCAGCATCTTTGAGGGCCGAGCAAACAGTACTTCCAATATACCCAGCACCACCTGTAACCAACACCTTCATAACGGTAATTGTACCCGTTGTCAGAGTGAGGCTGACCACAGCCTCCACAGGCAGGCCTGCCTGCCCCGCAGGCTACCGGATGCTCCCGAATTTGTTCTCGGGGATCAGGCGGCGCAGTTCCCGGCGAATCGCCTCGGCGTCGTTGTGTAAGGCGTAAGCACGCAGCGTGTGCAGGCGGCTGGCAATGAATTCGGGGGCGACAGCGTCCAGCTTGGCACTGAAAATCTCGCTGTGGGTCGTGGCGTCGATGCCCTCGCCGCTGGTGAGAAGTTCCTCGTAGAGTTTCTCGCCGGGGCGGATGCCGCTGTAGACCACATCGACATTCTGCGCGCCGCTCAGACGGATCACGTCGTGCGCCAAGTCAGCGATCTTGACCGGATCGCCCATGTTCAGCACGTAGACCTTGCCGTTCTCGGCCAGGCCGCCCGCCTGAAGCACCAGACGTGCCGCCTCAGGAATGGTCATGAAGTACCGGACCATGTCCGGGTGCGTCACGGTGATGGGGCCGCCCGCGCGAATCTGGGCCATGAAGGTCGGGACCACGCTCCCCCGGCTGCCCAACACGTTCCCGAAGCGAACGGACACGAACGCCTGCGTCTCACGGGCACGGGCCGCGCCCGCCGAAACCACCATTTCGGCAATGCGTTTGGACGCGCCCATCACGCTGGTCGGGTTCACGGCCTTGTCGGTGGAGATATTCACCAGACGGGTTACGCCGTATTCCAGACACAGCTCCACTACATTCTGCGTGCCGACCACATTGTTCAGGATGGCCTCTGAAGGGGTCTCTTCCATCAGGGGGACGTGCTTGTGGGCGGCCGCGTGAAAGACCACCTCCGGGCGATACTGCTCGAAGACCGCCCGCAACCGCGCCTCGTCGCGCACGTCACCGATCAGGCCCACCTGTTTGATGTCCGGCCAGCGGCGCAGTAGCTCCTGCTGAATACCGAAGATGCTGTTCTCCCCTCGACCAAACAGCAGCACCATCTCTGGCGCAAAGCTCACGATCTGCCGCACGATCTCGGAGCCAATGCTGCCCCCTGCGCCCGTGACCAGCACCACCCGCCCGCACAGGTACCCGGCGATCTCAGCGGTATTCAGGTGGACGGGGGGACGGCGCAGCAGGTCTTCCAGGTTCACGTCGCGGATCTGGTTGATGTTCACGTCACCGCTGAGAATCTCGAACACGCCCGGAATGATGCGGTAGCGCAGCCCCGCATCCCGTGCCAGGTCCACCACCCGCCGCACGAACTCGCCCGCCGCGGAAGGCACGGCGATCAGGATCTCCTGTGCACCCTCCCGCTGGGCGACCTCCACCAGCTCCTCCACCCGTCCGAACACCGGCAGGCCCACTACCCGCTGCCGCACCTTGCCCGGCTGGTCGTCCAGAAAGCCGATGGGGTCCAGGCCTGCTTCCGGGTGCCGCTGCATCTCCCGCGCGATCAGGCTGCCCGCCTCTCCCGCGCCCACGATCAGGACCCGCTGCCGCAGGGGCGTCGCCTGAAGCCGCACCCGCTCGCTGGTCCGGCGGGCCACGAGCCGTGCCCCGCCCATCAGCAGGAAACCCAGCACCCCCGCCAGCACGGGCACACTGCGCGGCAGTTGCAGCCACGTCTGCAAGACGAAGCCCAGCGCAAACATCACCAGGGTGGCCAGGGCCACCGCCCGCGCCAGCATATTGAGGTCCAGCACCCCGACCCGCCGCCAGGTCTGCCGGTGCAGTCCATACCGGCCTTCCAGCATCGCCATCACCAGAACGCTGAGCAGCAGGTAGCCCCACACGCTCATGGGAATACCCAGCCTTACCAGCCCCGGCTGCCGGAAGGCGTAGGCCAGCAGTGCCGCACTGCCCCACAGGGCGAGGTCAAGGAGGAATTTCAGTGGCGTGTTTGATGTGACGCTCATGATCCTGTTCTCCATTCCATCACATCACGTTCATTCGGACGTGAATTTCAGTAGGCACCTCGCGCACCCAGTACGCCACGCAAGGTATAGAACAGAATAATGATGTCCGTCAGCGGCCCGATCTGATGCAGGTAGGCCATATCCCGGCGAATCTTCTCCTCGTCGGGCAGGTCGTCCCGGCCGGTAATCTGAGCGAGGCCGGTGATGCCTGGGCGGAGCTGATCCACACCCGCCGCTTCCCGGCCGCTCAACACCACCTGCTGCGTCATGAGGGCCGGTCGGGGGCCGACCAGACTCATCTCGCCACGCAGCACATTGAGGAGCTGCGGCAACTCGTCCAGGCTGGTGCGGCGCAGGAACGGCCCGATGCGGGTGTAGGGGCTGAGTTTCAGCCGCCGCATCTCCTCGGTGGAAACGTTAGGCGTGTTCCGTTTCATAGTGCGGAACTTGTAGATGGTGAACGGCCTGTGCCCGCGTCCGGCGCGGCTTTGCCGGAAAAGGACGGGGCCGGGATCATCAAGGAAGATCAGCGCGGCCACCACGGCCATCACCGGCAACAATGCCAACACACCTACCGCAGCGAGGCAGCGGTCGAAGGTCAGCTTGAACGGCTCGTACACGGCCGCCCGGACACTTCCGCTCCGTACAGGCGACTTCACAGCAGCCCCACCTGCCGCAAGCGTGCAGCCTCCTGCGCGATTCCCTCGGCAAAAGTCCGGGGCGCGTACCCCAGAGCCTCCCGCGCCGCGCCGATGTCGAACGCCTTGTCCTCCTGTAGGCGAATCACCTGCTCATGCTTCACGGGAAAGCGCGGCACCCGCTGCAACACACTCACCAGGCCCGCCACCGGCCCCACCGGAACGAACAGCATTACTCCCCGCCGACCCAGCGCCCGGAAGGCTTCGTCCACGATCTGCCGGTAGGGGAGCGCGACCGGGCCTGCCAGGTTGAATTCCCCGCGGGCATCCTGCGTGACGGCCCGCGCCACCCCTTCTGCCAGATCCTCCACATGAACAGGCTGCATCAGTGCGCGGCCAGTCCCGAAGACCGGGTACAGGGGCACTTGGGCAATGAAACGCAGCAGCTTGTGCATGTTGTGATCCCGCTCGTTTCCGTAGATCATGCTGGGCCGCAGGATCGTCACCTGGACCAGCCCATGCCGCATCTCCTCCTCGATCTCGCGGTACAGCGCCGAGTACGAGTGATGTTTGGAAAAGACGCCGGTGGTCGTCACACAAAAGGCGCGTGTCACGCCCGCTCCGGCCAGGGCAGGCAGCAGCGCCCGTGCGTGCCGCAGATTGGCCGTTTCCAGCAGGACATCACCGGGCTGCACTACGCCAAGGTACGTTTCCGCACGGTCCAGGTCACAGACGTGCCAGGGAACGCCCAGTTCGGCCAGCGGCGCCGTGTCGGTACTCGCGCGCACCAGGGCAAGAACGGGCCGTTCGGGCTGAAGCGCCCGCAGGCGGCGCAGCGTCGCCAGGCCGGTGTTGCCGGTCGCGCCGGTCATCAGAAGACGCCCTGCGGGCGCGTGAGGGTGACTCATTGTCATGCGTCGTTCACTTCTCCTCGTCTCGTAGATTCGTTGGAGGCGCCAAACCCGCTGCACCGCCTGGCTGGTCGTGCGAGGGGGCACTCCTTCCGCCTCTGTTTCACATACAGCAAACCGGCGAGCAGCGCCAGCGGAACGCCCAGCAAAGCCGGTGAGGTTGATCGGGCGGCGGGACGCTTCACCGCCTGGCCTCGTCCCGGTCCGCGCGCCGCCAGCAGTTCCTGATAGTAGGTTTTCCAGTGCTGCTGTACCACTTCGGGGGCGAACTCTTCGCGGACACGCCGGTACCCGGCTGCACCACGGGCGCGCGCCACTTCCGGTTGGGTCAACGCTTCCAGCAGGGCCCGGGCCAGAGCGCCGCTGTCTCCCACAGGAACCCGCCAGCCAGTTACACCCTCCTGCACCGCATCACGTGCGCCGGTCGCGTCGGTGGTCACGGCGGGGACGCCTGCCGCCGCCGCCTCCAATGCCACCAGTCCCAGACCCTCGCGGTAGGTGGGCAGCGCCAGCACGCTCATCAGCGGGTAGTAGGGGGTCACGTCGGGGACGAAGCCCACATGGATGACCGACGGATCACTTTCAATCGCCTTCCGTATATCCGCCGGGACCGGATCGCCAGCCTCGTAATCCCCCACCAGGAGCAGCCTTGTTGCCGGGAACTGCGAACGGACCTGGCGATAGGCCGCCATCAGTTCGGCAATGCCCTTGTCCCGCGTGAACCTTCCCACGAACCCCACCACCGGCGTCCCCTCGGGCAACGGAAGCGTCCGCCGAAGTTCGGCGCTGGCGCCCAGGGTCGCTGCCGGATCGGGGAGGGGGACGCCGTTCACACTCCCGGCCCCCAGCACCACCGTCTTGCTGGCTGGAGCCAGCCCCAGTTCGTGGACACGCTCACGCAGGCTGGGGCTGACACACACGACGCGGTGAGCACAAGCCATCGCCAGCCGTTCCATCGCAGTCAGAAGCTGGCGTTTGGCCCCCGTGGCCGTCTCCAGGCGCAGGCCGTGCAGCGTGTAGATGCGGATGGGCACTCTGGCTGCGACACCCGCCAGGCCCCCGAGGAGTCCCGCCTTGGGCGTCCCCACATTGATGACCGTGGGCCGTGCCTTGCGGTACGTCAGAAACAGACGAGCCAGCGAAACCAGATCAGCACGCGGACTGATTTCACGGTGCATGGGTACACGAATGGCCAGAGCCTTTTCCTGCCGGGCGAAGGCCTCCAGCTCGCCAGGGGTAGTGGGGTCTTCACCCGCGCTGACCAGCACCCGCCAGCCATGCTCCTCCAGACGCCCCAGTTGCCCTTTGAGGAATCTGAGGCTGAAGGAGATCGTGACGGAGTAGAAGATGGTCTGTTGAGATGCTCTCATTTGTTCTCTGCCATGAGCGCTTTGACTTCCCGCAAAAACTCTCTGTGCGCTCGTGTCGTATTGGACAGATGGTACTTCCGAGCCGTTTGCAGGTTCTCACTGGACATCTTGCCGAGTTTTTCGGGTGTGAGCAGCATCAACAGGGCCGCCAGCTCATCCGGCTGCTCAGAGGTAAAGAGGTAGTCCTCACCCAGAACCTCCGGGATTCCGCCCACGCGTGAGGCCAGCGCAGGCAGTCCAAGGGCCATCGCTTCGAGTAAGGCGCGGGGCATCCCCTCCGTCCTTGAGGGCATTAGAAATAGATCCGCCTGACGCAACTCTTTACGTACAGCTTCCCCCGCTGGCAAAGCGCCCAAAAAACGCACTTGCTGTTGCAAGCCGAGAGAGTGTGCCATAGCCTCAAGTTCAAGCCTAAGTACGCCGTCCCCAACAATAGTCAGTGTTGCGTTGACATAATTTTTGATTTTACTGAGCGCTCGAAGAGCAACATCTACACCCTTATACGGCACTTCTAGCGATCCTACCATGACCATGCTTAAGGGCGAGGGCAACTTCTTAAAGTGGCGCGGCTCAGGCAGAAAAGCTTCGTCGGGAAGATAAACGTCAGAAACAGCATGTTCTCTCCCTGCACTGTTGGGGTACTTCTTTTGCAAAGTCTCACCAGTGACGTATGAAACGACTTCGGCATCACGACACATCCAACGCTGCATACTAGTGAAAAACAGCTCATATAATGGAGCCACTCGTCCACCAGCGCCATTGTTCGCAAATACCTCTTGTGGATCACCAACCACTTCAACAGCGAAAGGAATGTGGCGAGCGCGAGCGACTAGATACATAACATTCTCAATTAGCCCTGGAGTCCTTAAGATAAGAAGCGACGAATCTTTTGTATAGCTTACTATATCGCCAATTACTGGAAAGATGTATCTCAGAAATGAAGCTGGGCCGTGATAGTCCCGAATACCCTTAAAGTCAATCCCTGGACCATCAGAACGCAGATAATCTTCAGGCTTTTCTGATACTTCTCTTATGCGGGCAACAATATTAATATTCCCAAGAACTTCAGTATACTTCCGCCAAAATGCTTCATCGCATTGAGTCTTGGCCCAAACCCTACCGGTAGTGTCCCGCAAGAAACGATATTCAAGGCCAATTGTGATCATTCTTTTCCTCCAGTAACACGAATTAGTATATTTATTGCCACCTTAATACCGTGACAGCTAAAAGGCTGTGTTGCAACAATTTATCTATCCCCTCCCAGCTCCCTAAGACGACGGGCTTCAACTGCATTTCCCCTGTAGCAAGTAATTAGATAAGCGGCATATGTACCCACCACAAACCAGAAGAAACCTCTAACCACCCCGACAGCCTCTTGCCTAACGTAAAAAACCAGAACAGACATATAGGCGGCAGCAAGGAGTCCCAGAATGTATCTTCTAGAAAATAGTGAAATTTCGGATAGCTTTCCTATGAGGATACCCTGCAAAAACATTGCGGCCAATCCTCCTAAAATACCAAAATTGTAATATGACTCTGCTATCATGGAAAATCCAAGACCCCCGCCAGCACGCTTAAACACAGGGTCAACAATCGAAACCAACCAGACAGATGGACGCACGCTCTCCACATCAATACCCAACACACCCGAGGGTAGGACCAATCCAAGGGCACCAACATAGCTCCACCCCAATCTAAACTCGTTAGTAAAATCCAATACCTTCATTGTATATGCTGTCGCCTGAAAAGTTCTTCCAAGTTCTCTAATTATACCTATTAAACCACTTTCATTTTCACTACCCAGATTCCTATTCGACTGTCCTATAAAGTCCCTATATTCGGCAATAATAGGAAAGACAATTATGAAAGTTAGCAATACTATAGGTAGTGCTCCTATATAATTGACTTTTCTAATGTACCTATCACGTATATAGAGGTATACCAAAAACGGCAACATCCCCCCCGCCCTGAATCCAAGCATTATATTTAATGCAGTTGCTAAAAAGAACGCAAGCGTCAGCAACACAGTTATTGTCTTTTCGCCTTTAAACAGAACTATACATACAAGAAGCATCATTATCGCAAAAGAAGAGAATGAGCTGATAATGCTTCCTAGGGAAGAATCGTCTACGTTTTTATAATACCCTAAGTAACCATATCTACTTACCAAGATTATCTTGTTGAGTAGTTCATAGACAAGGAATGGAAGACTCAACAGTAGCAAAAGGACAGATATAGTCCTAACTTCTTTTTTCCTAAAAAAACCTTCAATCTCAACTGGTCCACCTTTGACCCCTCTTGGAGAACAAAACAATAAGTAGCCTAAAGAAAAAACGACAATAGAAAGAGAAACATATTCCACTGCTCTAAAAATAATACTCTCGTCCACGGGAATATCAGTAAATTTCGGACCACCAGGGAACCCATTGGTGATGGAATAGCCGAGGTTGAATATAAAAAGAGCAGTGAAAAAAATATTATAAGGCGTAATAACAAAACGTCTTCCTAGACTATAGTAATCTAGCACCAAATGCAAAACTGCAAAAATAAGCATAATTGCAGATAAGAAGCTTATCTTATCCAGAGTAGTGATTTCAAATGTTTTTAGGGAGAATATGGCAAAAAGTGTGACTACGGCAACAAAAATGTTGAATAGCCTAGAGACCATCATAGAGTCGCTCCAGCTCTTTTATATTTATATCTATATTAAAATCGCTTGCCGCAACCAATCCGATATCTACTTTTCTATCAATAACATTCAGCACCCCATCAGCCCATGCTTCAATGCCTGCGTCTAGCCGAATATCTACTCCAGCGGCAGGGTCAATAATTACTTCCCTTGTAATATTCTGTGAGATAATTATTGGCAGGCCTCTTGCCTGTGCCTCCACTGCCGACAAGGGCAATCCTTCCGCCAAAGAGGGCAAAATAAAACAGTCCATCTGATCAAGAAAAGCGTTGACATTGCCCTGCCACCCAGAAAACTCCACGTAGGGTAATAGCCCTTTTGCATCTGCATACTCTCTAAGATAGCTCATACGTGAGCCGTCACCAACAACTATTAGACTGGAGTTTACGCATCCCCTACGCTGCAATTCTTCCAGTATATCTATCAAAACTGTCTGATTTTTTATCCTCTCTAATCTCGCCACAGTTCCTATGACGATAGAATCATCTCGTCTAACTCTAGCCTTCTCTATCGTATCTAACCGCAAACCACAATGTATGACCACGTTCTTAGAACTTTTGAAAAATAATTCACTATATGCCTCCCTACTCACAGCTACGCCCCTACTAGAGAATGCCCAAATCAGGAGTCTCATCACAAACTTGTAGAATGCATTAGAGCCGTCGTCGGTAAGATGGCTGTGTGATATACGTTTTTTAATTCCAATCAAAGCGGCCAGCATAACAACTAAGCCAGAATAGAAATGCAGATGAGAATGCAATATATCTATTTTCTCTATTCTTCTTAATCTATTTATAAAAATCCCAAACTTTAAGGGGTTTTTTGAATCTACATGGAAAACTTTATGTCCCTTCTCAATGAGATCAACTTCAATGTCGCCAACTGTTTTCTTTAGTAGAATAAAATGATGCTCATACTTTGCACTAGGATATTCCGCAACATTTTGGAGCCACCTCTCAATGCCTCCACCAGTTAGTTCTCCCAAAACATGATACACAGTTTTGCGCTCTGTCACTTTATTTTACCCATCTTTCCAATCAGTCCGTCAAAGATCCCCTTCATTCTATATTTTATTTTCGATAAGTTAGCTTCAAAAACTATTTCCCCAATCGTTATACGGAGCCATTTCACTAGTAAGTTTCTTGCATATTTAGCCTTTACAAGTGAGTCGCTATTCGAAGATCGGAGGATCTCTATTTCATTACGTGCCGCGTAATACTGCTTCCAAGCTGGCTGCCCATCTCGCACGCTCTTGCGAGAGAAACGTTCAACGACTCTGGACGTTTCGCCGTAGTTATGATGAATAATCGCATTTGTAACAGCAACGGCAGAAAACCCCTTACCCTTTATCCGTAGAGAGTATTCCCAGTCATCAGCGCAGATAAAGAAGTCGGCGCGGGGCAGGCCGACCGCCACGACCACTTCACGTCGGAAGCAAGGGCCAACGAACGCAAAGAGGTCTATGGGCTGATAAAGCTGATTATCGTCAACTGGGAGCGCCTTTACTGCATTGTCCCACCGATAAATGCCATATTTCTGCCCGAGTTGATCGACCTGAACGGCCACCCTGACGGGAGCGTCCGCGGACGCCATGACTAGTTTATACAGGCAGTCAGGTGTAGGGTAAGCATCATCATCCATGATCCAGACCCAATCTTCTCCTGACTCCATAGCAAGCCGCATTCCTTCATGGAAACCGCCGGAACCGCCTCTATTCTCTAGAAGGTAATGGACTTCCACAATCTCTGAGCGAGACTTGAAATGGCTCAGCAGATCTTTTGTCCTCTCATCAGAGGCATTGTCGATGACTATGATCTTTTGCAGACTGTAGGTCTGGCCCAGCAGAAGCTGGAGTGTCTTCGCCAGCTTTTCCGGCCTGTTGTAGGTTACCACTACTGCACACACGCTCGAAGTCTGTCCAAAACTCATATTTTACCCTCTGTTCAAGAATCTAAGCTCAGGCCCAATATCGATGCTTCAGAAGGCAGGCCAAGACAGCCAAGCGCGGTCTGTCAAAGCGCCTGAGGTAGCTGCTGTTTGCGAAAGGGGTGGTCGGGTTGCCGGAGGATGTAAAGGGCCATACTCAGGGTGATGACGCTCTCTGTCGTGATAACACTCCAGGCCATGCCCTGTGAACCATAGCGCGGGACGAGGAGCATCACCAGGACAATGTTCAGAAGACCAGCGGCCACCACAATCGCGTTAAAGGCGCGGTCCTGGCCGTTGGGCAGCATCCACTGAAGGCCCAGGACGTTGCTGGCGGCGACGATGGGCAGGGTCACGATCAGGGCTTGCAGGAGCGGCACCGAGGGCTGATAGGCCGCCCCGAAGAACAACGGAACGAACCACGGCGCAGCCATGAACAGGCCGAGCGCGGCGGCGCAGGACACGGCCAGCATCAGCAACAGGCTGCGGCGCAGCAGGCTCCGGGCAGCCTCGCCGTCGTGCTGGACCAAGTGCGAGACGCGGGGAAAGAGTGCCTGGGTGATGGGTTGCACCATACTCTTGCCCGCCGCGGCGAGGCGCTCGGCATTGGCGTAGTACCCCACCTGCGCGCCCGGCAGGTACAGCCGCAACAGGGCGGAATTGGCCGAGAGGTACAGGCTGGTCGCCCCGCGAAACAGGAACATGCTGAACCCGGCCCTCAGGCTCTCGACGGTGGTCGTCCAGGCCGGGAGAACAAAGGGGAGTTCGCGGTACATGCGAAAGGTATTGATCACCTGCGCCAGCCCGATCATCACGGCATAGAGGGCCAGGACACGCCAGGCCTGCTCGGGCACCCGGACGAGCAGAAAAATCCCGGCGGTCGCGACCACACGGCCCGCGATATCCAGCGCGGCGGCCTGCTGCAACCGCTCCTGTCCCTGGAAGTACCACAGGGGAGCAAAGCCCTGAACAGCGGCAAAGACGATGCCCCAGCAGTAAAGGGCCGGACTTTGACGGAAGGCCGGGGCCAGCGCATAGATGATCGTCGCCACCAGGAGCAGGCTCAGCAGCAGGAACAGCTTGGCACCCAGCACGCCAGCGGCGATCCGGGCCAGGGCCGACGTGTTCCCGCGCTGCTGCGCCACCGCCCGCGTCGCCGAGTACCCAAAGCCGAACTCGACCACCAGGGAAAGGGTGATCGCCAGAGCCTGCACAGCGGCGAGCTGACCCCAGGCCGCTGGTCCCAGCACCCGCGTCAGGTAAGGCAGGGTCAGCAGCGGCAGGATCAGCGTGGCGAGCTGAATCCCATACAGCGAGACGAGGTTGCGAAGGAGCAAGGACTTCACCTTGAAAGCTTGGCAGGCTCTACAACAGGGAGGGCGGCGGGGCAGGACGCGCCGCCTGAGGCACAGCTCGGAGCCAGCAGCGCCTTCATACCTTCACGCCTCCAGCTCTGGGGGCATAGGAATACGAGTACCCGTAGCTGCTGCCCTCACGCACGTCGGACTTGTTGATCACAAAGCCGATCAAGTTCAGGCCCGCACGCTCGGCGCGGCGCAAAGCACTCCGTACGGACTGCACATTGGTCCGGCCGTACTCGGTAACCATCAGGACCGCGTCGGCGTGGCCGCCCAGGACCAGGCCGTCGGCCAGGGCGAGCAGGGGCGCACTATCCATCAGCACGATGTCGTAGTTCTGCCGCCACAACCGCAAGGCGGTCTCGATGTCGGCCTGGTTGAAGATAGCGAGGCTGTCCTGCACCCCAGGTCCAGCGGGGAGCATGTCCACATTGTCTTCGACCTGGAGCACCTGCACGTTCTGTGGGTTGGCCAGAGCCTCGCGGGTGGTCCTGGCTCCACCCTGTCCGGTCAACTGATGCCACTGGCCGCCCTCGTCGTACTTCTTCCAGACGGCGGCCTGGGTGCCGCGCCGCAGGTCCGCGTCGATGATCAGCACCCGCTGGCCACTGGAGGCAAAGCCGTCCGCCAGGGTCGCGGTCAGGCTGCTCTTGCCCTCACCCGGAGCGGTGCTGGTGATCATCACGACTGGATGGGGCTTGTTCCCGAAGGCTGTCATCAGGTTGACGCGCAGAAAGCCGATGGCTTCGTACAGCCCGGCCTGGCGGGCGGCCCGCACGATGCCCGAGAAGACAATGTCGCGCTGGCGCAACCGTGGAATTACCGCCAGGGTGGGGGCATTGAGCGCCAGGAGATCGTCTTCGCTGCGGACAGTGCGGTCGAGAATGGTCAGCAGCGCCACCACCCCGGTGGCCAGCAGCAGGCCCAGCAACGCAGCCAGAACGGCATTGCGCAGCGGTTTGGGCGCGACTGGGCGCGACGGTTCAACGGCGTTGGAGAGGAGACTCAGGACACCGGTGGCCGAATTCTCCAGAATGCCCACCTGGGCGAGATTTTCCTGAACGGTGGCTCGGCGGGCGATCAGCGTCTGGCGCTCCACGGCGGGCAGATTCCCCTGCCGCAACTGCTGGTCGATCTGCGCGAGCTGGGCCTGAAAGCCTGCCTGGGCACGCCGGATGTTCTCCAGGGCGCGGCTGCGGTCCCAGTTCAGCAGGGCTGCACTGGCCAGATTCGCCAGACGCTGCGCCGCCTGCGCGCTGCGGGCACGGGCACGCAGGGTATAGATGCCGTTTCCACTCAGGTCAAGCTGCGAGGTCAGGGTAATGGTCCGCAGGCGCTGCTCGCGCAGTTCACGGCTCAGCGCCTGGGCCAGCCGGGTACGTTCGGCCTGAGGAATCGTCTCATCCCCCTGAAGAGCCTGGATAAGGGGCACGATCACCAGGGTGCTTTGCATCGCCTGGGCTACCGCGCCTTCCGGGAGGGGGGGGGCCTTGACCAGCGCGTTGCCGAAGGGACCATCCTGCCCCTGACCGTTGGCCGCGATCAGGCTGGAGGACGCCTCGTACACGGGCGGCTGGGTCCGTGACCACAGATAAGCGCCCAGGGCCAGCACTGCCGCGGTCAGGAGAATCCAGGCCAGGTGCCGCCGTACCCCCCGCCAGAGGGTGTTCAGATCGATCTCGGTCTCGGCACCCTGAGATTGACGACCGGCCGGGCCGGGTTCCTGCTGAGGGTATAGGGTCACGCGAAGCGCTCCAATTCTGGGTGGGCCTTGAGTTGCTGGACGACTTTTTTGATGTCCTGGGTGCGGTCCTTGCGCACGACCAGGGTCACCTCGTCGGTACGGACGATCACCACGTCTTCAAGACCGATGGTGGCGATCAGGTCATCTCCCCGGGTGGTATACAGGATGGCTCCCCCCGTGTCCAGACCCACGTGCCGCCCCACCGTGACGTTCTGCCCCTCGGTCTTGAGCAGCCGCTCCAGGGCATTCCAGTCGCCCAGGTCGTCCCAGCCGAATTCTGCCGGGATCACCACCACCTGATCGGATTTTTCCAGAATGGCGTAGTCGATGCTGATCTTCCGAAGCTCGGGAAAGGTCGTCCGGATGCCCTGCGCGCGGCGGCCCTGCCTGAACGCCTCCGAGAGCTGGGCGTACATCTCCGGCTGGTGCTGCCGGAAGGCCGCGAGGATCGCCTCCACCCGCCAGATGAACATCCCGCTGTTCCAGGTGTAGCGGCCGTCGGCCACCAGCGTCCGCGCCGTCTGGGCGTCGGGCTTCTCGGTAAAGCGGTCCACGCGGTAGGCGGGCAGCTCCCCATCCAGCAGCAGTTCGCCCCGCTGGATGTACCCGTAGCCGGTGGCGGCGAAGGTGGGCGTGATCCCCAGCGTGACGAGCTGGCCGGTCGTGTGGGCAACCGAGATGGCCCGGCGCACCACCTGGCCGAACGCCCCCGGGTCGGTGATGCGGTGATCGGCCGGGAAGACGCCCATGACGGCGTCCGGAGCTTCCTGCGCCACCCGCAGCGCCGCGTACAGGACGGCGGGGGCGGTGTCGCGGGCGACCGGCTCGACGATCAGGTTCTCGACCGGCATCTCCGGCAGTTGCTCCAGCACCTGCGTGCGGTACTCACCACCGGTCACCACCATCACCTGTTCGGCGCTGCCGCTGAGAACGCTCAGGCGGTCGCTGGTCGCCTGGAGCAGGCTGCGGCCGGTTTCGTCCAGCGTCAGGAACTGTTTGGGGCGATGCTTGCGGGACAGCGGCCAGAAGCGTTCGCCGCTGCCTCCCGCGAGAATCACGGGGAGAAAAGGAAGCGCGGTCACGCCTCGTCTCCGGCCCACACGGCGGTCAGCCTGGAGAGGCTTCTGGCCGGATGGGCCAGGGTCCAGGCCCAAAGGAACAATTGTTGACTCATGAGAACTCCAGTGGTCATTGGGAAAGTTTCCCTCTGCTTCAGTTTACCCTGTCGGGCCCACTTCCTCTGGCGAAATGTCCTCACTCCAGGGCACCCTGACAGGGAAAGCGGCCGGTGAGCAGAATGGGGCACGCTGCGTAAAGGCGACTTCAGCTTTATGAGAGGCCCAAATGTTCCTAGAATGCTCGCAATGAAAGCCATCATTCCTGCTGCGGGACTGGGCACGCGCTTACGGCCGCTCACCTACACCCGTCCCAAGCCCGTCCTCCCGGTCGCCGGTGCCCCGATCATCGTGCACGCGCTCAGAACCCTGTGCGCCGCCGGGGTGAGCGAGGTCGCGATCATCGTGTCGGACGCGACCCGCGAGGAGATCGCGCACGCGCTGAAGCAGGCCCCGGCCGTCGAGGTCACGCTGATCAACCAGCACGAGCAACTGGGTCTGGGGCACGCGGTGATGATGGCGCGCGAGTGGGTGGGGCAGGACGATTTTTGCGTGTACCTGGGGGACAACCTGTTCGAGCACGGGGTTTCGCCGTTTATCGAGCGGTTCCGGCGGGAGCGCCCGGCCGCCGTGATCGCGCTGGTGGAAGTGCCCGACCCGACCGCCTTCGGGGTGGCCGAACTGGACGGCGAGCGCATCACGCGCCTGGTCGAGAAGCCCAAGGTGCCGCCCAGCAACCTGGCCGTCGCGGGCCTGTACTGCTTCACGCCCGAGGTGTTCGGCGTGCTGGAAGGGATGCCGCCCTCGGCACGGGGCGAGTACGAGATCACCGACGCGATTCAGGGTCTGATCGAGCGCGGCGGGCGGGTGCTGGGGCAACGGGTGTGCGGCTGGTGGAAGGACACGGGCCGCCCGGCCGACCTGCTGGACGCCAACCGCCTGCTGCTGGAGCAGATCGTGGAGGACGTGCAGGGTGAGGTGGAAGGCTCCCGGCTGACGGGCCGGGTGGTGATCCCGGCTTCGGCCCGGGTGACGCGCAGCAAGATCGTCGGGCCGGTGCTGCTGGGCGAGGGCGTGGTGATCGAGGACGCCTATATCGGCCCCTTTACCAGCATCGGGCCGGGCAGCGTGGTGCGGCAGGCCGAGGTGGAACACAGCGTGGTGGACGCCGAAGCCCGCATCGAGAACCTGAACACCCGCCTTCAGGACTGCCTGATCGGCGTGCGGGCGCAGGTGCGGGGCGGGCGCAAGGTGCCGCGCACCCACAAGCTCACCCTCTCGGACGCCAGCGTGGTCGAACTGGCTTGACGGACCTCTCCGCTCTCCCCGCGAACCTCCCCGCCCCGCTGGACGACGGCGCCTGCGATCACCTGCCGGGGGCGAGGGTCCCTTCAGTGCCTCTGCCCACCTCGGCGGGCAACTGGGTGGACCTCGCAGGGTTGCCGGGGAGGACGGTGCTGTACATCTACCCGCGCACGGGGAGGCCGGATGGACCCCTACCGGAGGGCTGGGACCTGATCCCGGGGGCGCGGGGCTGCACGCCGCAGTCGTGCGCTTTTCGGGACCACCACGCCGAGTTGCAGGCGGCGGGGGCGCGGGTCTTCGGCCTGAGTACCCAGGACACGGCCTATCAGCGGGAGGCGGCTGGGCGGCTCCACCTCCCCTTCCCGCTGCTGTCGGACGCGGAACTGCGGCTGGCGGCAGCCCTTCGGCTCCCGACCTTCGAGGTGGAGGGGCAGACGCTCCTGCAAAGGGTGACGCTGATGCTGCGGGAAGGCGTGGTGGAACACGTCTTTTACCTGGTGTTCCCGCCCGACCGCAACGCGGCGGACGTGCTGGCCTGGCTGGCCGCGCATCCCGCCTGACCGTGCGCCCGACCCGGTACCGGGAAGCCCAGGGGCCTATCATGGGAGGATGATCGACACGCCCCACATTCACCTGGGTTCGCTGCTGCGGTCGTCTTCGGACGCGCACGCGGAGGGCGAACTGGATCACCTCACCTACGAGCAGGGCGGCAGCGAGCAGACCCTGCGCTTTGCGCGCCCGGCCCCCTACGAAGTGGATGTCAATCCCCTCGGCGGCGGGGAGATGTACCTTCAGGGCCGCTTCGAGCCGACGCTGATTCTGGAGTGTGCCCGCTGCCTGCGCGACGTGGAAGTGCCGCTGGACCTGAAGCTGGGCACCCTGCTGCGCTACGAGCCGTCCGTGGACGCCCCCTATCTGGAGGAGGCCGAGACGGGCGAGGAGGTGCTGGTCTTCGGGGACCCCGACCTAGACCTGAGCGCCTACCTGGCCGAAACCGCGCTGCTGGCTGCCCCCCTGAGCGTGCTGCACGCGCCCGACTGCAAGGGGCTGTGCCAGGTCTGCGGCCACGACCTGAACGAGGGGCCGTGCGAGCACAGCGCGCAGGTGCCCGTCGAGGAGATCGACGACGAGCTGGGCACCCCCGAAGGGTCCGCCCACGCCCGGCAGAACCCGTTCACGGCGCTGCGGGACCTGAAGCTCCCGGAGGACTGAACGTGGCGGAGGAGACACCCCGCCTGCCCCCCGCCGAGCTGACGCACTTCCGGGATGGCCTCCCGCGCATGGTGGACGTGACCGGGAAGGCCGCCACCACGCGCACCGCGACCGCCGAGGGATGGGTCAGGCTCCCGCCGGAGGCCCGGGCCGCCCTGGAGGCGGGGACCAACCCCAAAGGGGACCCGTTGACCGTCGCGCGGTTGGGGGGCCTGGCAGGCAGCAAACGCACGGCGGACCTGATCCTGCTCTGCCACCCGATTCCCGTGACCGGTGCCGACGTGCGCGTCACGCTGGAGGAGGCGGGGGTACGGATCGAGGCGACCGTCCGCACGACCGCCCCGACCGGAGTGGAGATGGAGGCCCTGACCGCCGTGACCGTGGCCGCCCTGAACGTGTACGACATGCTCAAGGCGGCCAGTAAGGCCATCGAGATCACGGGCGTGCGCCTGCTCGCCAAAACGGGGGGCAAGAGCGGTGACTACGCCACGGCGGAACGTGCAGGCTAGGCGGATGCCGGGAACTTTCGGCCTTCGTTCAACGTAGAGAGAACATATGGGCGCGAAGGGGGGTGAATCCTGGCTGGACCTGCTGCACCGCGAGGCGGACGGTGACCTCACCGAGGCCGAGCGGGCGCAACTGGTCCTGCTGGAACAGGACACCACCTTCAGCGAGGTCCGGCAACACCTCGCCCACGCGACCGGGGCTCTCCAGGCGCTGCGTCCCCCCGGCCTGCCCCACAGCCTGGCGGAAGAGGTGGCCTCCGACATCGCCTGGTCCATGCGCTTGCGGGCCGCACCACCCGCGCCGTCCTCAGTCGCGGCGCGGGTCGCTTCGGAGGTGGGGCTGAGCCAGCGCCTCTCCCTGGCCGCTGGCCCCGCGCTGCCGCGTAGTGTGGCGCAGGACGTGGCGGCAGAAGTGCGGGCGTCCACCTGGGTGGGTGCGGCCCCGGTCCTGCCCCGCAGCCTCGCGCCCACCGTCGCCGCCGAGGTGGGCTGGGCCGCGCGGCTGGAGCGGCCCTCCCCTCCCCTTCCGGCCTCGGCGGCCGGTCCGCTGGCCGCCCGGATCGCGCGGGAGGTGGGGGGCGGGGCCGCAACGCCCGCACCCACCCCGGCCAGGCACAATCCCGCACCGCTGCTGCTGGTGTCGGGGCTGCTGGTCGGCCTGACGCTGCTGGGGATCACCAGCGCGTGGCCGAACCTGGCGGCCGGGGCGACCGTGTTGCAGACCCTGGTCGCGCAGGTGTCGCCCCTGGCCGGGGTCGGGCTGGTGCTGCTGCTGGCGGTGAGCCTCCTGATCGCCTGGCGGCCCACGCCAGCGGTGCAGCGCCTGGGGGCGGGGGCCTTCGCGCTCTCGGCCGTCCTGACCCTGCCCCCGCTCTATCAGGCGTTCGGACGCAGCGGGGTCACGGTCGGCCACGATGTCACCGTTCACGGCCGGGTCGCGGGGAACGTGGTCGCGCTGGGCGGGAACGTCATCCTGGCCCGGGACGCCCAGGTGCAGGGCGAGGTGATCACGCTGTTCGGGGACGTGCGGCGGGAAGCCGGGGCGAGTGTGGCGGGCCGCGTGAACACGCTGCTGGGCCACGCCCCCGGTGACGCGACCGCCCTCCAGACCGCGCCCCCCACCGGCGCGAGCCTGGCGACCGCCTCCGCCTTCCGGCCCCTGCTGGGGTGGCTGGGCGGCGCGGCGTGGAGCCGGATCTTCGTGGTGCTGACCGGCGGCATGCTGCTGCTGCTGTTCGTGGCCGGAGCCGCCCCCGTACTGGCGCGGCGGCAGCGCCACGCGCCCCTGCTGACCCTCGCGCTGGGGGTGCTGGCCCTGGCTCTCCTGATCGGCCCGGCGCTGGGGCTGGCGCTGGCGGGACTGCTGGTGCCCGCGCTGCTGGCCAGCGCCTTTGCGCTGCTGCTGGTGGCGACCGGTCTGAGCGTCAGCGCCTATGACGCGGGCCGCGCGGTGGCCTACCGTCTGCGGCTGCCCGCGCCGGATGCCCTGGGGGCGCTGCTGGGTCTGGGGGCCGTCGCCGCGACGCTCAGCCTGCCGCCGCTGGCCCTGACCTGCGCGCTGGTTGGTGGGGCCTGGGGAACGGGTACGCTGCTCCTGACCCGCCCGGGGCGGGAAGCCGAATCGTAAAAACAGGACGGCGGGCCGGAGCAGCAAGTCTCCGGCCCGCCGTGATTGAGAAGCGCTCAGCCCAGGATGCGCTTGAGATGCAGATAGATCTCGTACCAGTCCTGCTTGTCGCGCGGACGCTTGCCGCGCAGCTCGATGCGGGACAGGGTCCGCACCCAGTCGGGCGTGATCTGTCCGCCCAGCATGGGGTCGGCCACCAGATCGGCCAGGCCCTTGGGAAGCGCGCCCTCGGTGGAGTCGCCGTAGAACTCGACGCCCTCCAGCAGGTCGTGGACGGTGATCGTGTAGGCGCCCGCCAGCGTCTGGAGGGTTTCCAGGCTGGGGTTGGTGCGCCCGCGTTCCAGGTCGCTGAGGTACGGAACGCTGATTCCAGCGGTTTCCGCCACGTCCTTGAGCCGCAGCCCGCGTTCGCTGCGCAGTTCGCGGAGTCGTTCGTGCAGTTTCATGTTTCACCTCCTCGGCTGCGGCGTCGCCTCACCCGTTCCCGTCCGCCAGGCTGGCCGTCCGGAGCGTGTGTGCCGCCTGGGGCGGCGTTTGCCTGCCAGCAGAATCCGCCACCCTTGATCGGAGTGTAACACCGCTCCCCGCTACGGTCAATACAGAATAAAGGCTTCCTCTTCTTGTTACTCCCAAGACACTCTGCTACTATCGTAATCAAAGGCGAGATTCACCTCAACCACGTATTTTTCATCTTCCCGCCCGCAGGAGGGCCACCCATGCGCGCACTGGACATCATCGCCGAGAGCATCCGCGTCGGCTACGTTCATCCCACCACCGTCCTCAATACCCTGATCGAGGCCGAGAACGAGGGCGGTCTGGGGGCCATCCGGCGTATCGAGCGTCACCTCAGCGTGGGCCTGAGCGCCCTGCGCGACCGTCATCACCCGCACAGCGGCCTCGCGCAGACGTGGCTCGGCTCGGCCCGCGCTTACCTGATCACGCAGGCCGAGCGGAAGCAGGCGGTGTAGAGGCCGAGCACCGGGAGCAAGGGGCAGAGGCCTTTCCTGGCTCTCTGCCCCCTGCTTTTTCTCATGACTCTCGGCCCCCGGCGCTCAGTCCTCGGCCTTGAGCCCGTAAATCCCCGCGTACTTCTCTTGCAGGTACGCGACGTAGGGATCGGCGGTCAGAGGGCGGCCGGTGGCCCGCTCGGCGATCTGGGTGGGCGTGAGGCTGCGGCCATGCTGGTGGACGTTCTCGACCAGCCAGGCCAGCAGGGGGCCGTACTCGGCATGTTCGATGCCTGCGGCGACGGCCGGGTCACGTTTTGCCGCTTCGAGCAGTTGCACGCTCAGCAGGTTCCCGAGCGTGTAGGTCGGGAAGTAGCCGATCAGGCCCGAAGACCAGTGGATGTCCTGCAAGACGCCCAGGGCGTCGTTCGGCGGCGTGAGGCCCAGGTACGCCTGCATCCTGGCGTTCCAGGCTTCGGGCAGTTCATGCACCTTCAGGCGGCCTTCCAGCAGCGCGAGTTCCAGCTCGAAGCGCAGCATCACGTGGAAGTTGTAGGTGACCTCGTCGGCCTCCACGCGGATCAGGCTGGGGCTGACGCGATTGACGGCGCGGTAGAGCGTTTCGGCGTCCAGCCCCGCCACGACTTCCGGCGCGGCCTCCGCGAGGTGCGGGAAGTACCTTTCCCAGAAGGGGCGGGAGCGGGCCAGCAGGTTCTCGAACATCCGCGACTGGCTCTCGTGGACGCCCAGGCTGGCGCCGCGGGAAACCGGCGTGCGTTCCCAGCGTTCCGAGATACCGCGCTCGTACATCGCGTGCCCGGTTTCGTGCCAGGTTCCGAACAGACAGGCGGGCCAGTAGTCCTCCACACGGGTGGTGATCCGCAGGTCGCTGCGGCTGAAGTTGGTCTGGAAGGGGTGGGCGCTCTCGTCCTGCCGCGCGAACTCCGGTTTCAGGCCGAACGCCTCTCCCGCCACGCGCCAGGCGAACGCCTTCTGCGCTTCGGGCGCGAAGGGGCGCGTCAGCACGCTGTAGTCGGCGGCATCCCCGGCGGCCACGATCCGGCGCAGCAGCGGCAGCGTGCGGTCACGCAGGTCGGCGAACACCGGTTCCACCTGTGAGGCGCGCATTCCCGGTTCATACTCGTCCAGCAGGGCGTCGTAGGGATGTTCCTCGTAGCCGAGCAGGTCGGCCTGTCGCCGCGCCAGGTCCATCATCTTTTCGAGGTGCGGCGCGAAGGTGGCGAAGTCGCTGCGTTGCCGCGCGTCCAGCCAGGCGTGGTGCGCCTCGTTGCGGGCGCGGGCGGCCTCTTCCACGAACTCGGTCGGCAGGCGGGTGGCTTTCGCGTGGTCGCGGCGCGTGACGCGCAGGACGGCCGCCTCCGTCTCGTCCTGGGGTTCGCGTGCCGCCTCCAGCAACTCGGTGGTGCGCGCCCCCGTGAACAGCTCGTGGGCCAGGCCCTCCAGGGTCGCCATCTGGAGGCCACGCACGCGGGCGGCCTCCTCGGGCATCAGCGTTTCCTGGTCCCAGGACATCAGCCCGGCGGCGGCGTACAGGTCGCTCACCTGACCGAGACGGCGCTTCAGTTCGTCCATGCTCATGCGCGCAGCCTAGCGTCCGGGCAGGGGGGCAGCGAAATACGTCATTCGGCCCATCCGGTGGTATCACTGCCAGCGTTCCCGCCTCTCCCCCGCTTCCCCGAGCAGGAGGGGCCGCACCTCCCCGATCAGGTACAGGCTGCCGCACACCACCGCGAGGCCAGCGGGCGGCAGCCGGTCCAGGGCGTCCGCAGGGGTATCCGCCAGCCGCACCGGCACTCCCGCGAAGGACGGCGCGAGCGCGGCGGGGTCGGCGGCGCGGGGACTCAGGACGGCGCGCGTGAGGATCACCTCGGACGCCAGCGGACGCAGCGCCTCCGCCACCCCCGCGATGTCCTTGTCCGCCGCCGCGCCGAAGACGATGGGCAGGCGCCCCACATCCAGGCCCCGCAGCGCCTCCGCCAGCGCCCGTGCCCCGTCCGGGTTGTGCGCCCCGTCCAGCAGCACGCGCCCGCCGCGCCAGGGCAGCACTTCCAGGCGGCCCGGCCAGCGGACGTTTGCCGCCCCCGCATGGATGGCCTCCTCCCCCACCCCCAGCCGGTGAGCGGCCGCCGCCGCCAGCGCCGCGTTCCGTGCCCCGTGTGCCCCCAGCAGCGGCGTGCGGAAGGTCAGGGCCGTTTTCGGCATCCCCACCCGCACGTCCCAGCCGTCCCAGCCGAGCGGCAAGGCCTCTACTTTTACCTCACGGCCCAGCACCCACAGGTCGGCCCCCTGTGCTTCCAGCAGGGGCAGGAGGTCCGCCGCCACGCCCGTCACAGCGGGCCGTCCCGCCCGGAGAATGCCTGCCTTCTCACGTGCGATGGCTTCACGTGTCTCGCCCAGAATCTCGGTGTGATCCAGCGCGATGTTCGTGATCACGCTCAACCCCGGGTCCAGCGCGTTTGTGGCATCCAGCCGTCCCCCCAGCCCAACTTCCATCACGGCGGTCGTGACGCCCGCCTCCGCGAACAGCAGGCACCCCAGGGCGGTCACGACCTCGAAGAAGGAGGCCTCCACCGCCTCGGCGTGCGGGCGCACCCGGTGCAGGGCGTCCAGCACCTCCTCCTCCGGCCGTTCCTGCCCGGCCACCACGAACCGCTCGGAGAAGCGCGTCAGATGCGGACTGGTGAAGAGGCCCGCTCGCTCGCCCCCCGCCGTCAGCATGGCCGCGAGCGTGGCGGCAGTGCTGCCCTTCCCGTTGGTGCCGCCCACCAGTACCGTACGGAAGGCCTGCTGCGGATCGTCCAGACGCGCGAGCAGCGCCCGCACCCGCGTGAGGCCGGGATGGACGCCAAAGCGTTGCCGCGCGAACAACCAGTCCAGATCGGTCATACCGGCAGCATAGAGCGGTGCTCAGGAAGGTTGCCGAACCTTTCTGAGCCGAACGGAGTGAGCAAACGTGCTGAGGGCGGCGCGAAGTGGAGTTGCCGCCCAAGACACGCGGCAACGCAACGGAACGCCGCCCTAGGCGCCCGGGCTGGGGGCAAAAAAGCGAGAGGGCCGGGAAATCCTCCCAGCCCTCTAGTCTCTGCTTCCTGTCACGCCTCCGGCGCGAAGTACGTCTCCAGCGTCGGCACGATCTGCTTCTTGCGGCTGATGCGGTGCCCCAGGTCCGCGCGCCCGTTCTCCACCTCGGCGCCGAACGCCTCGCGCAGCACCTTCTCCTCGGTGGCCGACAGCACCAGCGTCACGTTCGTCTCGTGCAGGATGTCCACCACCGACAGCAGGATACCGTTCAGGCCGTCCTCGGCGCGCGCCTGGTCCATCGCGGCCAGCAGTTCCGCCTGACGGCCCAGCACGTAACCGGGGTTGGTCGTCTCGATCACGCCGATGCCCCAGCGTTGGAGCTGCGCCGG
This sequence comes from Deinococcus metallilatus, assembly GCF_004758605.1. NCBI lineage: Bacteria > Thermotogati > Deinococcota > Deinococci > Deinococcales > Deinococcaceae > Deinococcus > Deinococcus metallilatus. The sequence continues at coordinate 337,271 of NZ_CP038512.1, read as the reverse complement.
GTCCCCGAAGGGGAAGACCTTGTAATCCATCTTCAGCAGCGTCTCGGCGGGCGTGTCGCCCAGGTCGCTCTTGGCCGCGAACATCGCCAGAGCATACGCCTCCACGTCCTCCACTCCGGCAATAGGCGCCAGGAAGGCCACCGCCTCCCGGTCCTCCGCCGTAGTCGTCGGGCTGCGGAAGTGCAGAGTGTCACTCAGAATCGCGCTCAGCATCAGCCGCGCGTCCACCCGCTCGACCGGCAGGTTCGCTTCCCGGTGCAGCTTCAGCAGGATCGTGGACGTGCAGCCCAGCGGCTCGAAGCGCAGGTAAGCGGGCTGCGCCGTCGTCAGGTCGCCCAGCTTGTGATGGTCCACCACCCGCGTCACGGTCAACTCCGCCAGGTTCGGCGCCGACTGCGCGCTCTCGTTGTGGTCCACCAGGGCCACCGGGGTGCCAGCCTCCAGCTCGGGCAGCCGGGGCGGCGCCTCCACGCCCGCCTCGCGCAGCACGAAGGGCGTCTCGAAATTCAGCTCGCCCAGGCGGTAGGCCTGCGCAGGCACACCCTGGCGGGTCAGCAGCCGGGCATAGACCAGGGCAGAAGCGATGGCGTCGGTGTCAGGGTTGGTGTGTCCAAAAACAGCCAGCATGAGCAGGATTCTAAGGCGTGGGCAACAAAAAAAGGGACCCCGGAGGGTCCCCTTGAGGCGAGAGGGTTTAGAAGTTGAAGGTGTAGCTGACCTTGAAGCCCTGGGCAACGCCGCTCTGCGAAGGCGTGTCGAGGTCGGTGTGGCGGAAGATGCCGTAGTTGGCCGCCAGACCGTTCCAGTTGACCTGGGCAAACACACCCTGGAGAATGCCGGACTGGGTGCCGAAGTTACCGCCCGTGTAGGGGTCGCTCGCGCCACCCAGGGGGCTGCGGTAGAAGCGGTCAGCGGTCGCGCTGTAGGTCGCCGTGGCACCGCTGGCGCTGCTGGCCGTGGTCGTGCTGCCCAGGTTGAAGCCCTGGTAGTAGGCGTAGCCGAGGCTGGCCTTCATGTTAGGCGCCAGGAACTGGTTGAAGGTGATCCCGGTCTGGCCGAACAGCTCGGTGACCGAGCCGCCCGCCACCTGCACGCCGCGACCCACGTTGCTGATGCGGTTGGCGATGTTGAAGAACAGGCTGGGCTGGAGCGGAACACCCGTGAGGGGCTGGGTGCTGAGCTTCACGCCGTACTTGACGGTGTTGTAGGTGCGGGCATCGTCCGCCGCATTGGTGGGCGTGCCGTTGTAGTCCACCGGAGTGTCGTTGGGCGTGGTGAAGAGGTGATAACGGGCGAACGGCTCGACCTTCACGCCGCCGAAGGTACCGCTGTAGTTACCGTAGACCTGGAAGTCGTTGATGCGGTCGCCGTAGAAGTAGGCGTCGGCAACGGTGAAGTTCAGACCCTTGACGAGCGCGTTGGTGGCCGTGCCATCATGGCTCAGAACCGCACCGGTCGTGCTGGACCACGCGAAGGGCACGTCCGCGATGTCCATGTAGGGGGTGGTGCTGTTGTACGAGAAGCCGCTGGCCCCGGGACCGGCGTAGTTCAGGTCCGCATGGATCAGGCCGTTGTTGAGCGTGGAGCGGTTGTAGAAGCCGACCAGCTTGAAGCCCGCCAGCTTCGCCCCGGCGCTCACACCGAAGCTGGTGTTGCGGTCACCGTTCAGGTAGGGCACGTAGCTGTCGCCGTAGGCCGCGAGGGCCACAGGGCCGAGGTTGGTGCCGATCCCGGCGCCGAAGCCGACCTGATTGGGGGCGTAGGGCATGCTGGACTTGAGGCCCTGCGCGCCGTAGTAGTACCCCGAGTCGTTGGCCGACATGCCCGCCACACCGTTGGCAAACTGAGGATCAATCGCGCGGAAGTTTGCGCCGAAGTTCACGATACCCAGGTTGGCCTTGCCTTCGGTGAAGAAGGCCTGGTCACGGCTGTTGAGGGCGTTCTGGAACGTGCCGCCACCCGTCGCGAAGCCCGCAGCCGTCTGGGGAATGCTGGCGACATACGCACCCGTCAGGGTGAAGGGCGAGTTGCCTTCAGCATCCTTCGCGCCGAAGCCCAAGTCATAGTCCACGCCGAAGGCCGTACGGTTGCCGTTGTTCTGCGCGAAGGACAGGCCCAGGGTGCCGTAGCCGCCGGGATTGATGCTGGCGCGCACACCGTAGTAGTTGCCGACGAGGATGTTCTGCTGGGGGCCACCGGTGTTGGAGTCCAGCCTGCCCGTGTTGGTGGCCGCAGTGCCCGCCACGACCGTGATCTTGGGCTGGAGGGGCA
>NZ_CP038512.1:317500-327500 GCF_004758605.1 Deinococcus metallilatus | reverse complement strand
TGCTCTCCTCGACGACCGCGGTCAGCAGCATCACCAGCAGGGGGAAAGGCAGGCGGTCAAAGCTGCCCTCGAAGGCGGCGGACACCGCCCAGGCCACCAGTCCCCACCCGAAGGTGCGCGCGAGCAGCCAGGCCGGTTCGGGGTGACGGTCGCGCCGCACGAAGAACCACAGCCACCCGAACGTGAGAACGACCGACGACACCAGGGCCAGCGGCACGGGACAGGCTCAGGTGCGGGCGAGGCGGGCCGCCGTCAGCATCGGCTGATGGGCCAGGTGGGTCAGCGCCAGGGCGAGCGCGTCGGCGGCGTGGTTGTTGAAGAGTTCGCGGATGCCCAGCGTGGCCTTCACCATGTAGATGACCTGTTCCTTCTCGGCACGGCCGGTGCCCACCAGCGAACGCTTGACCTGCATCGGGCCGTAAGCGTGGATCGGCACCCCTGCCTGGGCGCAGGCGAGCTGCACCACCCCGAACGCCTGCCCGACCTTGAAGGCCACGTCCGCCTGACGCCGCAGAATCTGGTCCTCGATGGCCACCGCGTCCGGCCGGTACTCGCCAAGCAGCCGCGTGACTTCCGCGTGGATGTACTGCAGGCGGCGCGGCATCACCCAGGCGCTCTCGGTGGTCAGGCAGACGTGGTACAGGTGCCGGGCCTTCCGCACGTCCCCCTCCACCAGCCCCAGGCCGAGGTTCGCCAGTCCGGGGTCCACGCCGAGCACGATCATGAATGCAGCATAGAGCAGAGAGCCGGGGGGCAGAAGAAAACCACCCGGCGAACTGTACCGGGTGGCCGAGAGGAGAAGAAGTTCAGTGACTGCCGCAGCCGCCGCTGCCCTGCCCGTCCGGAGACTGGGCACCGTCCGTGCGGAAGGAGTGGCCGCAGCCGCAGGAGCTGGTGGCATTGGGGTTATGCACCGTGAAGCCGCCGCCCATCATGTTCTCGACGAAGTCCACCTCGCTGCCGCGCAGCAGCGGGAAACTCATGCGGTCGACCAGCAGCTTCACGCCCCGGTCCACCACGATGGTGTCGCCTTCGAGTTCGCGGTCGTCAATCGCCATGCCGTACTGGTAGCCGCTGCATCCGCCACTCTTGATAAAGACGCGCACGCCCGCGTTTTCCTTGCCGCTCTGGGCCAGGATCGCCAGGGCCTTCTGCGCGCCGAATTCACTGATGCGGAGGTCCTGGGTGGGCAGGTCACCACTGGTTTCCGGGTTGAGGGTCGCCGTCATGCGTGAAGCGTAACACCATTGGGGAAAGAAAAAAGTGCCCGGCCAGCAAAGTGCCGTCCGTTATGCCGCCGATCCCCGCATCCGGGTCGCCACTTCGGCTTACATTCCTTGAGTGCGTCAATGTTAAGATTGGAGCATGACCAATCCCTACGCCGAGTGGTTCGAGCAGCTCCGCGCGGAGTATGGCGAGCAGCTCAAGGCCATGCCACTTCCTGAAGGCCTTCCCGAACACCTGCATGCCCTGATCCAGACGCACGACGAGGAAGCCATCCAGTTCATGATCAAGCTCGCGTGGCAGTTCGGCGCGCAGGTGGGCTACGCCGCCGGGGCCAGGCAGGGCGAGGCGGGGACCTCCCCGTTCCGTCCCGGCCGCGTTCAGGCCTGACCCTCCCCAAACCCTTCAAGGCCCCAGACGCTTCAAGGCATGTCCCCCTCACGCCGGACCCGGATTCGGCATGATGGGGACATGGTTCTGACTGCACCCCTTCTGCTCCAGCCCCGGTTCTCAGAGCGTGTCTGGGGCGGCACACGCCTGCGCCCCGGTGCGTCCTCGCCGGTCGGGGAAGTCTGGGCCGTCTACGAGGAAAACCCGGTGCAGGGCGGCCCGTATGCCGGACGCACCCTGGCGGACCTGAGCGAGGCGTATCCGCGCGAGTTGCTCGGGAGCCGCGCCCAGGGCCGCCGTTTCCCGCTGCTGATCAAGCTCCTCGACTGTGCCCAGTGGCTGAGCGTGCAGGTTCATCCGGACGATGCCCAGGCCCGCGCGCTGGCCGGTAAGGGGCAGCTCGGCAAGACGGAAGCGTGGTACCTGCTGGACGCGGCCCCCGGCGCGGAACTGATCGCGGGCGTGCGCCCCGGCACTCTGCCAGACACCCTGCGGGAAGCGATCCTGTCCGGCCGGGTGATGGACCATGCCCAGCGCCACCGCGTGCAGGCCGGGGACACCGTCATGATGCCCGCCGGGACACTGCACGCGCTCGGGCCGGGACTGCTGCTGTACGAGGTGCAGCAGACCAGCGACCTCACCTACCGGGTGTACGACTGGGACCGCCCAGCCAGCGCGGGCCGGGCGCTGCACCTGCACGAAAGCGCCGAGGTGACCACCACCGCCCAGGCCGCCCCTGTGTCCACGGCCCCGGGGCAACCCGGCGACGTGTCGGAACTGACCCGCTGCCCGTACTTCGTGCTGGAGCGGTTGACGGGCGGCGACACGGCGCTGCACGGGGACACGCGCGGCGAGAGTTTCCATGCCCTGACCGTGACGGTGGGAGAAGCCCGGCTCACCGCTGGAGGGGAAACCCTGCACCTGAAGGCGCTGGAGTCGGCGGTCCTTCCCGCCGCTGCCGGAGCGTACAGGCTGGAGGGAACCTTCGACCTGCTGCGGGCGCGTCTGCCCTGACCCGGCTCAGTGGCCCGCCGGGCGAGGGGCCGCCCAGCAGCCGACCTCGGCTTCACCGGGGACCAGGCCGAGGGCGGCCAGCTCTGTCAGGACCGCCCCCGCAAAAGCACGCAGCGTCTCCGGATCGGCTTCCTCCAGGGTCAGGGCATCCAGACCGAGGGACCGGGCCTGCCGGGCCAGATACAGCGCGAGGTCATCATTCACTGCCCCAGCATAGAAAAAACCCCGGTGACGGACCGGGGTCTTGTGGAGGGAAGCGTCTTCTGGAAAAAGGCGTTCAGTCGTCGGCGTGGGAGAAGGCCGCGCGGTCGCGCTCGTCACTCTCGCGCAGGGCACGGATGCCGCGCACGATCCCCAGGGTGGCGAAGTAGGCCAGGGCGGGCACCAGGAAGGTGGCGATCCAGAGGATGGTGTTGGCGTTCGCAGTGGTCAGGATGTTCGCGCTGATCAGTTCCGGCTTATACCCCGCCACCGACCACACGATCAGGAGGGCCAGGAAGGCGATGCCCGCCGCCAGGCGCACCGGGTGGTTGGTGGGGTTTTCCGCGTAGTACATGTTCTCGCGGCTGCGGTCGAGCATCGGCACCGCGAACAGCGCCAGGACGATGATCGTGGGCAGGATCATGGCGCCCGTGAACTCGGACCCGATCACACCCCCCAGGAAGTTGAACTCGAAGCTGGGGATGATCGCCAGCGCGCCGAACACCCACAGCAGGTACCAGTCGGGCTTGATGTTGTTGATCGGCGTGGTGCTGGGCGGCCCGAAGAACTCGACCGGGTGGACCGGGATAAAGGCGCTGAACAGCACGATGATCGCCGCGAACAGGAGCGCCAGCAGCAGCATGATCGGCGTCTGCTGGGTCAGCAGCGGCACACCGACGATCTTCTTGTAGGCGATGCGCTTGGCGTACTGCGGCTGCGTGTGCTTCTGCTTGATCATGATCAGCAGGTGCGCGCCGGTCAGGGCAATCAGGATGGCGGGCAGCAGCATGATGTGGTAGCCGTAGACACGCGGGATGATGCCTTCACCGGGGAAGCGGCCCGCGAAGGCGGCCTGCGAAACCCATTCGCCCACCCAGGGAATCGAGGCGACGATCCCGTAGATCACCTTGAGGGTGTTGTAGGCGTAGTTGTCGTAGGGCAGCGCGTAGCCGGTCACCGCCGTGAACACCGCGAAGATCAGCAGCAGCAGCCCGATCCACCAGTTGATCTCGCGCGGCTTCTTGAAGGCCCCCGTGAAGTAGATCCGCATCATGTGGACCACGGCCGCCGCGATCATGATGTTGGCGGTCCAGTGGTGGATGCGGCGCAGCATGTCCCCGAAGGGCATGGCGTTGATCTTCAGGGCCGAGTGGTAGGCCGCCGGGATCAGGTTCGGCTTGTCGGCCGTGCCCGGATCGAAGGAGTTGACGATCATGCTGTTGCTCGGCTCGTAGGCGAGGGCGAGCAGGATGCCCGTCAGGATCAGGATGATCAGGCTGAACAGCGTGATCTCCCCCAGGAAGAAGCTGTGGTGAACGGGGAAGGCCTTGCGCAGGAACTTGTCGTTCAGGCGCGAGAGGTGCAGACGCTCATCTAACCACTGGTTCATGTCAGTTGCTCCTCCACGGTCTTCTTGAACGCTTCCCATTCCGATTCATGGATGTAGGGGTAGGGCATCGTCAGGAAGAAGTCCGTCACCACGATGTTCTCCCCCTGGGCCGCGATGGGGAGCTGCGCCAGCTTGCGGGGGGGCGGCCCGCCGATCACGATGCAGCCGTGCGTGGGGTCGTACTGCCCGGAGTGGCAGGGACACTTCATGCCGGGGCCCTGATCATTGTCCCCGACCGAGCAGCCCGCGTGGGTGCAGATATCGCTGTACGCCACGGTCTGGCCCTCAATGGTGGCCTGGATGTTGGTGGGCGGGACGAGCTGCCCCTGGGGGAAGCGGTACACCACCAGCAGGTTGTTGGGGTCGCCCTTGCGGATGACGCTCTGGCCCTGCTTGTCCTTGCCCATCGGCCAGGCGCGCACCAGCTTGGTGCTCAGCTCGCTGATCCTGACCGGCTGGCCCTCGGTATCGCCCCCGGCATGCACCAGGATGTCTCCCTTGAGGGGCGGCATCTTGTCGGGGGTGAGGATGAACACCGGGTTGGCAGTGCCGAGCGTGCTGAGCAGGCTCACCCCACCCACGGCGGCGGTCGTGCCCACCGCCACGTTGATGAACTTGCGGCGCGTGATCTCGGGGTCTTGTCTCTTGTAACGGGTCATCGTTCAGTGTCTCCCTTGTGTCGCGGCAGGCATTACCAGGGGAATTCGCCGCTGGCGTCCTCGACGAGCACCTCGTCGTCCATGAAGAACTTCTTGTACAGGCCGGTGGCGATGGCGATGGTGAAGAGGATCATCGCGGCGTAGAAGCCCTCGGTCGTCACGCTGGGCAGTTCCTTGTTGCCCCAGGCGGCGTAGTCGGCCACCATCTGCCGCACGAACAGTGCGCTGAAGAGCAGGCCCAGGAGCAGCGTGACCACCATCGCGGTCATGGCGAGCGGCGTGGAACGCGCCTTGTGGATGCCGGGGTGCAGTTCGGTGCCTTCCGCCCACACGCTGTACAGGCCGATCAACCCGTAGGTGAGCAGCACCATCACGAAGGTCGCCAGGAAGATCTCGGGGAGCTTGATGTCCTCGGGGACGAAGCGCGAGCGGTTTTTCAAGACGGCCGGGTCCACCTTGGTCTGCCCGGCGGCGACGGTGGCGGGTGTCAGCGGCTCGGGAATGCTGTTGCCCCAGGAGTGCAGCACGTAGTTCGCTACCGCGTAGATCTGCTCCTCGGAGAGCTTGTCGCCAAAAGCGGGCATCCCGCCCTTGCCCTTGGTGACGATGGTGTGAACGTAGACCGGGTCCTTGAGAATCTTCTCGTCGCCCGCGAGCTTGGGACCGGCGCCGCCCTGGCCCTGCGCGCCGTGACAGCCTATGCACCCGGCCGAGGTAAAGACCTGATGGCCGAGCGTCGGCCACTGCTGGTTGATGCTGGCGACCACGGCGGGGTCCACCACCACGGGTTCGGGGGCCGTTTCCTTGTTGAACAGGAACAGCAGGATAATCCACATAATGGCCGCACACACGATGGCGACCCAGGGCATGACAGCGTCGTTTCTCTCCACGTTCCTTCTCCTCGCGCTTGAAGTGGCTGCTGGCCTTCCCTGAGAACTCTTAAGGCAGCCGGATGGCGCCCAGCATAGCACGCACCCCAGCCGTGCTCCGCCGTGCTGTACGGCGAAAAACGCCGGACTTCTGCCCGCTCAGCGTAGTCCTGACCGCGCGGTTAAATGTCCCCGGGCGCGGCACCTGCCACCGTCCCGCCCAGCGCCGCCAGCAGGGGCCACAGGGCCGCGGCCAGCACCGTCACGTCACGGTTGCCGGGATGCTCGCGCGGGTCGAGGCCGCCTTCCGACAGCACGGCAGCCACCAGCGGGCGCGGCGTGAACAGGACGCCCACATCGTGGTGAATGCCCAGCAGCTCCCCGCTCTTGCTCGCCACGCGGTAGAGCAGTTCGCCGTCCACACCGCGCGGCACATGCCGTCCCAGGAGGTCCCTGAGCTGCTGCCGCCCCAGGATCGAGAGGGCCAGGGCCGTGTGCGCCTGATCGAGCACCTCTCCCCGGACCAGCGCCCCCAGCAGGGCCACCTGATCGCGGGCGGACGTGCGGTTGCGTTCGCCCCGGCGCTGCGCCTCGTTCTGGCGCTCGGGGGGCAGTTGCAGGGGGCCGATCAGCCGGGTGCCGATCATGCCCCGCTCCCCCAGCCAGGCGTTCACGCGCTCCATGCCCAGCCGTTCGATCACCAGATTGGTGGCGGTGTTGTCGCTGACCACGATCATCAGGGTGAGCAGGTCCTCCCAGGTCGGGGTCAGGCCCGGCCCCAGTTCGTGCAACACGCCCGCGCCCGGCACCCGGTCCTCCGCCCGCACCGTCACCCGCTCCCGCAGGTCCAGGCGCCCCGCCTGCGCCTCCCCCAGCGCCAGCAGCAGCAGGGGCACCTTGATGGTGCTGGCCGCCGGGAAGAGGCGGGCGGGATGGAGTGCGTACAGTTCGCGTCCCGCGAGGTCCGTGATCAGCACGCCCACCTCACCCACGTACCCACGCGAGCGCAGGTCGGCGGCCAGGTCGAACCTCACTCGGGCAGGTCCAGGCCCGCCAGGACCGCGAAGGGGTGGGCCGACCCGGCGGGGCGCAGCGTACAGAAGGGCGGCCCGCCCTCCGGCTCGACCCGGTGCGGGCAGACGGGGCACTCGGGGAAGGCCTGCTCGGTGTAGGCGAGGTCCGCTTCAAGGGAGACGACCGGCCACTCCCGGCCGCACCCCGCCCGGAAGGTCACGGGTGAGGCAGCGGGGGCAGGCTTGGCGGGGCGGGGTCGGGGCATGGAGAGCAGTTGTCTTTTCTACAAGCGACAGGCCACAAGCCACACGCCTTATTCCAGATTGGCGATGCCCTCGCGGATCGCGTAGAGCGCCGCCTGGGTGCGGTTGTTCAGTTGCAGCTTGGTAAAGATCTCGGAGAGGCGGTTGCGGACGGTCTTCTCGCTGATGTCGAGCCGCAGCGCGATGTCCTGATTGGAAAAGCCCTGGGCGAGCAGCTTGAGGATCATCGTTTCACGCTCGTTCAGGTCGGCGTGCTTCTCGCTGGGCAGTTCCTCGCGCTTGTCGCGGAAGTCGTCGAGGACGTTCTGGGCCATATCGGCGTCGAGCAGCGCCTCGCCCCCCGCCACCCGCCGGATCGCGTCGAGCAGGGTGCCAGCGTCGGCGTCCTTCAGGACGTAGCCGCGCGCCCCGGCCTTGACCGCCTCGAACACGTAGCGGTCCTGGCGGTACATGGTGATCATGATGACGCGGGCTTTGGGATCGATCTCCAGAATGCTCTGGGTGGCCTTGACGCCGTCGAGGTCGGGCATCTGGATGTCCATCAGGATCACGTCGGGATGGGTGTCGGCCGCGTAGCGGATCGCCTCACGCCCGTTGGCGGCCTCACCGATCACGCGCATACCCTCGGACTCCAGCAGGCTCCGCAGCCCCTGCCGGAACAGGGCATGGTCATCGACCAGGAGAACGCGAATCATGCCCCCAGTCTAGTCGGATATGGGCCAAAGACGGCGGCGCCTCCCACCATCCTTCCCCAAGCGCCGCCTCCATGAGTTTTGTAAGAGCTTGCCAGGTAGACTGTCCGCCGTGATTACCTGGTTCGACGCGCTTCTCGTGACCGCCTGGGCCGTCGTGACGGCGCTCGGCGCGCGGCGCGGCCTGGCAGGACTGGCGTGGGGCCTGGGCGGCGTGGCCGCGTGTTTCCTGGCAAACCTGCTGGGCCGGGACGCCATCGCCGCGACCGCCCTCGCGCTCCTGCTGGGGGCCGCGCTCGCCTTCGTCATCCGGCGGCAACTGCGCGGCGCCCCTGACCGTCTCTGGCACCCGGTCGCCGGGGCGCTGGGCGGCTTCACGCTGGGGGGCGTGCTGGTGGTGGCCCTGACCCTGGGCTTTCCCATCGGCCTGCGGATCGGACCGGAGGGCCGCACCGGCGTCTACCCGTCCACCAGCCTGCCGCCGGTCCTGTATACGGCCGTGCAGGGCTCGGTCCTGAAAGGCAGTCTGATGAACCTGTGGCAGGCCAGCCCGGCCCTGCAACTCCTGATCCTGCCGGACCAGGCACACCCGCGGCGCTGACTCTCTGTCGGCGGCCCAAGCTTCCCCGGCTTCGCCTTCATCCCTGGACTTCGCAGCTTTCCAACTCTGAGGGGTGGGAACCACGCCTTGCACCACCCCACCAAGGCAACAAGTCCGCCTGCTGCAACCCGCCGCTCAGGGCGGAAGGCAGCTCAGCCCTCGACCTGCGGCGTGGGGGTTTCGGAATGGGGTTCGCCCCCCGCGCGCTGGCTCAGCACCGTCGCGCCCACCACCAGCAGGCCGCCCAGTGTTCCCCGCAGTCCCACCCGCTCCCCGATCAGCAGGAAGCTGAAGAGTGCCGCCGTCACCGGTTCCAGCGCGTAGATCAGGCTGGCCTCGGCGGCGCTGACCGAGCGTTGCCCGACCGTCTGGAGCAGGGTGGTGAGGGCGGTGGCGGCAATCCCCAGGTACAGCAGCGGTCCCCAGGCCGCAGCGGGCGGCCAGAGCTGCGCCGGGGCGGCCAGCCCGGCCCAGACCCAGGCGAGCAGGGTGACGGCGGCGAGTTGCGCGAACGTGAAGCGCAGGGCCTCGTGCCGGGTGGCGGTGCGTTCCAGCGCGACGATGAACCCGGCGTAGGTCACCGCGCACGCCAGCGCCCAGGCGTCCCCCACCACCAGCGCCCCGCCCTCCCACGAGAGCAGCGCGAGGCCCGCCACCGCCAGCGGCAGGGCCAGCCACAGCGCGAGCGGCAGCGGGCGGCGCTGGGCGAAAGTCAGCCAGACGGGCACCAGCACCACGCTGAGCGCCGTGAAAAAGGCCGCGCGGTTCGCCCCAGTGGTCTGAAGGGCGATGGTCTGCGTGCCGTACCCGGCGATCAGCCACGCGCCCAGGATCAGGCCGTCGCGCCAGAGGGGGCGGGGTGGCTGCGGGGCCGGGACCTGCGCGGTGCGCCGCGTGAGGGCCAGCACGGGCAGCAGCGCGGCACTCGCAATCAGGAACCGCCACGCGATCAGCACGCTGGGCGGCAGCAGTTCGCCCAGTTCCTTCACGACGGCGAAGGTGCTGCCCCACAGGGCCGTCACCAGAACGAGAAGCAGGAGGCCGCGCGCGTGAGAGGACACACGCGCGATTCTACGGGGCGCGGAAACATCCGAGGTCACAAATGTCTGCTTGGCCGCGCGCCATGCTGAACGGAACGGAGGTCCAGTCATGGCGCGTGTCACGCGGTACAGCAAGTTCGAGGGCGAACTCGACCAGCTCGATTCCAGCGAGCTGATGCAGATGATTCAGGAAGCCCTGCTGGGCAAGGGCATGAACGATCCCTACGACCCCGACCCGGACGCGCGGCCCAGCATGAACGACCTGTTCGACGCGATTCTGGAAGCCCTCGCCGAACGGGGCATGCTCCCCGAGGACATGCTGATGGAGGCCATGCAGGCGGACGACGTGCGCGAAACCCGCCTGGGCCAGCAGATCGAGCGCCTGATGGACAAGCTCCAGCAGGACGGCTTCATCCGCAAGGAATTCGACGATCAGGAAGAGGGGCAGGGCGGCCAGGGCCAGAGCGGCGAGGCCAAGTTCCAGCTCACCGACAAGAGCATCGACTTCCTGGGCTACAAGAGCCTGCGCGACCTGATGGGCGGTCTGGGGAGGAGCAGCGCGGGCGCCCACGACACCCGCGAGTACGCCTCGGGTGTCGAGATGACCGGCGAGCTGAAAAACTACGAGTTCGGGGACACCCTG
>NZ_CP038512.1:257500-315000 GCF_004758605.1 Deinococcus metallilatus | reverse complement strand
TTGGGGCGGCTGCTCAAATACTCGACCGTCTCGTCCAGATGCTCGCGGTCGTTGCGGCCCGGCACCAGCACGATCTGGGTGTAGAGGTCGATGCTCTCCAGCCGCTCGATCATCGAGCGAATCTGCACCGCCTGGGGGTCCTTGACCTTCAGCTTCCACCACTTCATCAGGTCCTGACGGAGGTCCTGATTGGCCGTGTGGACCGACACGTACAGCGGCGAGAGGTTCTCGTCGAGAATCCGGTTGATGTCGCCTTCGGTCAGATTGGTGAGGGTCACAAAAGAGCCGTAGAGAAAGGACAGGCGGTAATCGTCGTCCATGATGTAGAGGCTCTTGCGGAAGCCGCGCGGCATCTGGTGCACATAGCAGAAGTCGCACTTGTTGGCGCACTTCTTGATGCCGTCGAACAGCACTTCCTCGAACTCCAGGCCAGGGTCCTCCCACTCCACCTCGAAGGTGAAGGTGGGGGCCGCCGGGTCGTAGGCGAGGCGGTGATGATCCTGCGCCGTCCCGAGGACGCCCGTCAGCACGGCGGGGCGCTCCACCGGGCGGCTGATCTCCAGCACCACGCACCCCTGCGAAAGCCGGTGGCGGTAGGCCAGCACGTCCGTCACCGGGACGCCGTTCACGCGGATCAGCAGATCGCCGGGCCGCACGCCCGCCCGCTCGGCAGGGCTGCCCGGCTCCACCGTCTTGATCGGTGCCGGAAAGACCTGTTCCTGTTCTTGAAGCTGCTCGGCTGCTGTCACGTTATCCCCCTGATGCGGGACACGCGCGGCCCCGTCCAAACAGGGCAGCTTAACAGAGGGGGCGGGGGAAAGGGTGTGATGCCGCTCTCCCTTTCCCAGGGCCACCGGAAAGTGGCCGGGTTCACACAGCCCCGATTGAACTCCTCTGCCGCGCAGCTCTGCGAGTCCGGCCCTGCGGGACACCTCCCCTCAAGACTGAGTGATGCATGTCAGTCTCTGATCAAGAAGAAACGACGTGTGGAGCGATAAAAAAGCTCCTCCCCCTTGACTGGCACAGCTCCGCAGGAGAGGGGGGAGGCCGGGTGGGGGTGAACGAGCCGGGCATAGAGAGGCCACTGGATGACCGAATGCCTAGTCTGTTTTGAGGGCAGCCGAGCGGCTGCCACCCCCCTCCCCAACCCTCTCCCGCAAGGGGAGAGGGAGAAAAAAGCCCATCCGAGGCAGCAAATTTCTATTGCACATCAAGCTTCTCAAGAGGAGGCAATGACATTGGCTTCCTGGAGGGCAAATAGAGTCCCTGGTTCCCCTTGAGGGAAGCTGACTGAGGGGTTGAACGGGGCGAGCACTTCCAAAACCGACCTTTGCGGTGCCCTGTCTCCCTTTCCCCCGCGCTCCTTTTCGCTCAGTACACCTTTGCTCAGTACACCTGCCGCAGCAGATTCACCGTCTCGATCATGGCGAGGGTGGCCTCCGCGCCCTTGTTCCCGGCCTTGATCCCGGCGCGGTTGAGGGCCTGTTCGACGGTTTCGGTGGTCAGGACGCCGAAGGCGATGGGCACGCCCGTGTGCAGTGAGGAGTTCAGGACGCCACTCGCCGCGCTGCCCGCCACGAACTCGTAGTGGTCGGTGTCGCCGCGAATGACGGCTCCCAGGCACACCACCGCGTCGTACCGCCCGGTTTCGGCCAGCTTCCGGGCCACCAGCGGCAGCTCGTGCGAGCCGGGGACGATGAAGTGGTCGAGGTTCGCGGTCTTGCCGCCGTGCTGGACAAAGGCGAGTTCGGCTCCCTCCACCAGACGGTCGACGATCAGGTGGTTCCAGCGGGTGGACACGACGGCGAAGCGGAGGTCGGTGGCGAGCAGGTGGCCTTCGCGGCGGTTCATGCGGACTCCGGGGAGGGGGGAATGAGGGCCAGGTGGCCGAGCTTCCTAGCCTTGGTGGCGAGGTAGGCGGCGTTGTGGGGGTTATGGCCGACATGCAGCGGGACGCGCTCCACCACCTCCAGGCCGAAGCCGCCCAGTGAATGCAGCTTGCGGGGATTGTTGGTCAGCACCCGGAGCCTCTTCGCGCCCAGCAGGTGCAGCATCTGCGCGCCGATGCCGAAGTCGCGGGCGTCGGCGGGGAAGCCCAGGCGGAGGTTGGCCTCCACCGTGTCGGCCCCCTGGTCTTGCAGGTCGTAGGCACGAATCTTGTTCAGCAGGCCGATACCGCGCCCCTCCTGCCGCAGGTAGACGAAGGCGCCCCGGCCCTCCGCCGCGATGGCCCGCAGGGCGGCGTCGCGCTGGGGGCCGCAGTCGCAGCGCAGGCTGTGGAAGGCGTCCCCGGTGAGGCACTCGGAGTGGACGCGCACCAGCAGCGGTTCCTCGTTCACCTCGCCCAGCACCAGCGCGACGTGTTCGGCCCCGGACAGCGTGTCCTCGAAGCCCACCAGCCGGAACTCGCCGTACTCGGTGGGGAGCCGGGCCTCCGCGACCCGCGCCATGAAGGGGTCGTGTTGCAGGCGGTAGGCGATCAGCGCCTCGATGCTGCCCACCTTGAGGCCGTGCCGCTCGCCAAAGGCCAGCAGTTCCGGGAGGCGGCTCATCTCGCCGGAATCGTTCATGATCTCGCAGATGACGCCCGCAGGCTCGAAGCCCGCCAGCCGCGCGAGGTCGCAGGCCGCCTCGGTGTGCCCGGCGCGGCGCAGCACCCCACCGGGACGCGCCACCAGCGGGAAGATGTGCCCCGGTCGCCGGAAGTCCGCCGGACGGGAGGCGGGATCAAGCAGAGCCCGAATGGTCGCCGCGCGGTCGTAGGCGCTGATGCCGGTGGAGTTGCTGGCGTGGTCCACGCTGACCGTGAAGGCGGTGCCGTTGGGGTCGGTGCTGGCCATGACCATCGGCGTGAGGTCCAGCGCCCGCGCCCGCTCCGGGGTCAGGGTCACGCAGATCAGCCCGCGCCCCTCCCGCGCCATGAAGTTCACCCACTCCGGCGTGGCGGCAGCGGCGGGCATCAGCAGGTCGCCCTCGTTCTCGCGGTGCTCGTCGTCCACCAGGATGACGGGGCGGCCCGCCCGGAGTTCGGCCAGCAGTTCGGGAATGGGCGTGAGACTCACGCGCTCACCTCCGTCCACCCGAAGTCCCGCATCAAGAGCAGCCGCTCTACATACTTCGCCATCTGGTCGGCCTCCAGATTCACCCCGGCGCCCTCCCGCCACTCCCCCAGCGCGGTGACGGCCAGGGTGTGCGGCACCAGCCAGAGGGTGAACTCGTCCGGCGCGAGGTCGGTGCGGCTGCCCCCCGGACCCCCCGTGTCCACCACGGTCAGGCTCACGCCGTCCACGGTGACGCTGCCCTTGGGGACGAGGTAGCGGGCGAGGTGGGGCGCGGCGCGGACGCGCAGGGTGTAGGCCCCCGGTGCCTCGCGCAGCTCCAGAATCTCGCCCGTGCCGTCCACGTGTCCGCTGACGACGTGCCCGCCGAAGCGGCCAGCAGCGGTCATGGCGCGTTCCAGGTTCAGGCGTACCCCAGCGTGCCAGTTGGGGGCGGTCTTCTTCAGCGTCTCCTGCGAGAGGTCGGCGGTGAAACTCTCCCCGTCCCAGCCCGTCACCGTCAGGCAGGTGCCGGAGCAGGCGACGCTCTCCCCCAGTTCCAGGTCTGTCCACATCCGTTCCGGGGCCACCGTCACGGTGAGGATGCCATTCCGTTCCTCGGCACGCCTCACGCGCCCCACCTGTTCCACGATTCCGGTAAACATAGTCACTCCTCCCGCGCCGCTGCTCTTTGCAGACGCGGAACCCGGTTGAGCAGGCCCGAAATCAGCACGTCCGGGCCGAGGGTTTCCACCCGCAGGTGGGAGAGGGCCTCTGCCTGGCCCATCGGGCGCAGCGGGCCGTCCAGCGGCGGCAGGCCCGCACCCAGCAGCCGGGGGGCGATCAGGGCACGCACCTCGTCCACCAGCCCGGCCGCGAGGAACGCGCCCAGCAGGCCGGAGCCGCCCTCCAGCAGCAGGCTGGAGATCTCCAGGCGGCCCAGACCGCGCAGGGCTTCCGGCAGGGTGGCCGCGCGGAGAACCTGCACGCCCGCCGCCGCGTGGGCCCTCGCGTCCGCAGAGGGCGACGTGACGAGGACGGCTCCCGGACGCCATACGCGGGCCGTCAGTGGCGTCCGTGCCCGGCGGTCGAACACCACCGGGCGCGGGTCACGTCCCCCCGGCACCCCGCGCGTGGTGAGGGCCGGGTCGTCGGCCAGGAGGGTGCCGCTGCCGACCGCGATGGCGTCTTGCTCGTCGCGCCAGCGCATGACCCGCTCGCGGGCCTGCTCGCCCGTCACGGCCCCGCGGCCCTCGGGCGTGCCGTCTGCCCGCAGGGCGGCGATCTTGCCATCCAGGGTCATGGCATATTTCGCGACCACCCAGGGCCGCCCCCGCGCCACCAGGCTGCGAAAGCCCGCCTGCTGCGCTGTGGCCTCGTCCTCCAGCACGCCCAGCGTCACGTCCAGGCCCGCCGCCCGCAGGCGGCGAACGCCCGCGCCGCTGACGCGGGGGTCGGGGTCGAGGGCCGCCACGACCACCCGCGCCACGCCCGCCCCGATCAGCGCGTCCGCGCAGGGGGGCGTCCGCCCGAAGTGGCCGCACGGCTCCAGGGTGACGTAGGCCGCCGCGCCCCGCGCCTGCTCGCCCGCCTCACGCAAGGCGAACACCTCGGCGTGGGGTTCACCCGCGCGGGAGTGAAAGCCGCGCCCCACGATGTCGCCCCCCCGCACGACGACGCAGCCCACCGGGGGATTGGGGGCCGTGCGCCCCAGGCCCCGCGCCGCCTGGGCGAGCGCCTGCGCCATGAAGGCGGCGTCCGGTCCAGCCAGCGGAATCTTCTCCACCCGTGTGCCGGGCGGAGCATTCACTTCACACATACGCTGTCGTCACCCGCCGGGGAAGGCGCGGCGACGTTCCTCCTTCTCTCATCCGGACTGTGACCGTCGGCCCCCGAGTCTCACGGGATCGGGCCCGCGCGCGGTGCAATTTGCGCGGGCTTCGCGGGCTGAGGCCAGAGTGCCAGCGCACTGGGCCATCACCGCCGGTGGGGAATTTCACCCCGCCCCGAAGGAAGCGGCCCACCTGCACGGCAGGCCGGACACAGGCTAGCACCGGGGCGCAGCGGGTGTGCCTTAGCTGTCCAGCAGCGCCGCCAGCCCCTTCGAGGCCACCTCCCGCACGCTGTAGTCCATGTACGGCGTCAGTTCCGTCTCCTCGGGGTTCACCTCGATCACCGCGCCGCCCCCCCGCCGCGTCTCGAAGGCGAGTCCCGCCGCCGGGTAGACTACGCCGCTGGTGCCCACGATCAGGGCCACGTCCGCCTCCTGAAAGGCACGGGTCGCGGCCTCCAGGGCGTCCTCGGGCAGGTATTCGCCAAACCAGACGATGTTGGGGCGCATCCGGGCGCCGCAGGTGGGGCAGGCAGGCGGGGGCGTGAAGGTGTCCGGCGCGGGCAGGGACGTGACCGTGCCGCACTCCTCGCAGCGGGCGCTGGTCAGGTTGCCGTGCAGTTCCACCAGGCGCTCGCTTCCAGCGCGGGCGTGCAGGCCGTCCACGTTCTGCGTGGCGAGGAAAAAGCCTTCGCCCTTTTCGCGTTCCAGTTCGGCCAGCCGGATGTGTGCCTCGTTGGGTTGCGCGCGCGTCACGTCGGCGTAGCGGCCCGCGTACCACTGCCACACTGTTTCGGGGTCGCGTCGGTACGCCTCCGGGCTGGCGAGGTCTTCGGGACGGAAGCGTGCCCAGTGGCCGGTCTGGGCGTCGCGGAAGGTGGGGATACCGCTCTCGGCGCTCACGCCCGCACCGGTCAGCACGGCGACGCGGCGGGCCTTCCGGAGGGCGGCGCGGGCCTCTTCGAGCTTCATGGGGTCAGGGTAACGTGCCCCGCGCCGGGTCAGCCCAGGGCCGTCACTTTCCGGCGAGCAGGTCGCGGAAATGCCGGAAGTACACCAGCAGCATCAGCCCCTCCAGCCCGGCGGCCCCCAGGATGCCCGTCACCACGCGCGGCAGTCCCTCCCCGTTCTGAAGGGCGGAGAAGGCCCCCAGGAACGTGATCATGGGCAGGAAGCACATCCCGATGATCGAACTCAGGCCCAGGACGACGGCGACACCTGCCCCCATCAGGTACAGCCTGCACCCCGGAACTTCCAGCAACTCGGTGCCGGGCCGGGGGGGCAGCGCCGGGCGCGGGGCAGGGCGGCCCGCCGCAAGGGTCAGGCCCAGGCAGCGTGCGGCCCATGCGGCCAGCAGCAACAGCCAGACGGGCACGAAAAGCACGCGGGTGACCCCGATCACCAGCCGGAAGAATTGGCGTTGCCCGGGGGACAGGAACGCGAGATCTCGCTCGATCCGCTCCCGGCCTGGCGGCGTGAGGGGCGACCTGGTTGCCTGCGACCGCATGACCATACGCTTCCCCTTCTGCGGAGGCCGCGCCGCCGGGGTTCCGGTCCGGTGGGCACCGCCTGGATGTGGAGCGGCCGTGTGAGCTGCGACCGTGTGAGCTTCAGTGTGCGCCGCGGCGGCGGGCATTGCATGAGCGCCGCGTCACGGGCGGCGTCAGGGAAACGCCAGGAACTCCGGCGGGACCGCGTCCACCAGCCACACGCCGTTCGCGCTGAGGTAAAAGACGTACCCGGCGGCGTGCATGGCTCCGGCCTCCACCTCCAGCACCACCGGCACGCCGCGCCTGGCCCCCACGCGCCGGGCCGTCTCGGGATCGGGCGAGAGGTGGACGTGGTGCCGCCCCATTTTCCGCAGCCCCTCCTGGCGGATAGCAGGCAGGGCCGCCGGGTGCGTGCCGTGGTAGAGCCGCGCGGGCGGGACGGCGGGCGTGAGGCCCAGATCGACCGGGACGCTGTGCCCCTGATTCGCGCGGATGCGGTCGCCGTCCAGCGAGAACCTCTGCTTGTTGTTGGTGGCGACCACCCGTTCCAGTTGCTCGCGGGAGACGCGCAGATGGCGGAGAACGGCCTGCACGGGTGCCCAGCCGTCCGGCTCCAGCGTCACGCCCAGCTCGCCGGGCGCGTGGCGCAGCAGGTACGAGAGGCGGCGGGAAAGCTGCTCGTCGGTCACGCCTTCATTCTGCCGCTGCCCGGCCCCGGCCAGAACGCGGAGGCGCTCCCGCGCCGGACAGGGTACGCTGCCCCCATGACTCAGACGCCGACCGACGCGGCCTGGACGGAACTGCAAACCCGCTTTCAGGAACTCGCCGACCTGGGCGGCACCCTGGCGCTGCTGGGGTGGGACCAGAGCACCTATCTTCCGGCAGGCGCAGCGGGCGGACGGGCGCGGCAGCAGGCGCTTCTCGCCCGCCTGCGGCACGAGCGGGCCACCGACGCGGCCTACGGGCGGCGGCTTGATGAACTGGCGGGCCGGGACGACCTGTCCCCTGTGCAGGCGCGGACGCTCGCGGTCGCCCGCAAGGAGTTCGGGGAAGCCACCCGCTTTCCCGCCCGGTTCGTCGCGGAGTTCAGCCAGCACGTGGGCGAGAGTTACGCCGCCTGGACCGGGGCGCGCCCCGCGAACGACTTCGCGCGGATGGTGCCGTACCTGGAAAAGACCCTGGACCTCAGCCTCCAGGCCGCCAGCTACTTTCCCGAGTTCGCGGACCCGCTGGACTACTTCATCGACCAGTCGGACGAGGGGATGACCGCCGCACAGGTGGGCGAAATCTTCTCTGCCCTCCGCGCGGCGCTGGTGCCGGTGGTGGAGGCGGTGACCGCAGCCGAGCCGCCCCGCACCGACTTCCTGCACCGCCGCTACCCGGGCCAGGAGCAACTGAAATTCGGAGAGGCCGTGATCCGCGATTACGGGTACGACTTCACGCGCGGGCGGCAGGACCTCACCCACCACCCCTTCATGACCCGGCTGGGCGGGCACGACCTGCGGATCACCACCCGCGTGAAGGAAAACGACCTGACCGAGGCCCTGTACTCCACCCTGCACGAATCCGGCCACGCGATGTACGAGCAGGGCGTGGCGGAGGAGCTGCTGGGCACCCCGCTGGGCGGCGGCGTCAGCGCGGGCGTCCACGAGAGCCAGTCGCGCCTGTGGGAGAATCTGGTGGGCCGCAGCCGGGCCTTCTGGGCCGCGTACTTCGGGAAGCTCCGCGACACCTTCCCCGAACAGCTCGCGGACGTGACCGAGGGCGAGATGTACCGCGCCGTGAACACCGTCGCCCGTTCCCTGATCCGCACCGACGCCGACGAACTCACCTACAACCTGCACGTCATCACCCGCTTCGAGCTGGAGCGCGAACTGCTGGGAGGCCGCCTGGCCGTGCGCGACCTGGCCGACGCCTGGCACGCCGCCTACGAGCAGAACCTGGGCCTGCGCGCCGAGAACGACGTAAACGGCGTGCTTCAGGATGTCCACTGGTACTTCGGCAACATCGGCGGGGCCTTCCAGGGCTACACGCTGGGCAACGTGCTCAGCGCGCAGTTCTACGCCGCCGCCGAGCGGGCGAATCCGGGGCTGGAGGCCGACCTCGCCCGCGCCGACTTCGGCCGCCTGCACGGCTGGCTGCGCGAGAACGTGTACGCGCCGGGCCGCCTCTACACGCCGAATGAACTGGTCGAGCGGGCCACCGGGGAGCCGCTGACGGTGGAGCCGTACCTGAAGTACCTGCGGGAGAAGTACGGGGCACTGTTCTCGTAGGCGGTCGAGGGGAGCTTCCCCCTCCCCTCAACCGGCGGCGCAGGCTTGCAGGAAGTTCAGGTAAGGGATATCTCCCAGGATGTTGTGGCGGTAGGCTTCCAGTGTCCGCTGCTGCGCCTCGGACAGTCGCGCCAGGTCCCACTTGCTCTGGAGGAGCAGGTACAGGTCCACCTCACGCAGCTTGAGCAGGGCGGGCACCAGCGCCAGGTCGGCCTCGTCCAGCGGGCGAACCTCGCGGTAGCCCGCCAGCAGGTTCGCCCACAGGTGCCTGCCCAGCGCCTCGCGGTCTGGTGCGCCCCCCACGCCGTAGTACAGCGCCATCGCGAGGTCGTTGACGTAGAAGTTGTGGGCACAGTCGTCGAAATCGAACAGGGTGAGCTGCTCGCCCCGCAGCAGGAAGTTGCCCGGGTGCGCGTCGTTGTGGGCCAGCCCGAAGCGGTCCGGCGTGGCGGGCTGGGCGGCCAGTTCCGCGACCAGCGCGTCGAAACGCGGCAGGATGCCGGGGTCCAGCGGCACGCTCAGGGCCGCCGCCAGCGCGTGCCGGTCGCGGATGTAGGGGTCGTCCTGCCAGGTGGGGCGGCCCCGGGGGTCCTCCGGCTGGTACGCCTGGGTACGTTCGTGCAGTTCGGCCAGCAGGCGGCCCCAGGCGCGCATCTGCGGGACGGTCAGTTCGGCGGGCCTGGCGCGTTCGCCCGCCGCGCGCACAAAGGCCGCCGAGAAGTAGGCCCCGCCCGCTCCGTCCGGCCAGACGTGCAGCCGTTCGCCCTGGGCATCCGGCACCGGCGGCGCGACGCTCACGCCCCCCTCTGCCAGAAAGGTCAGCCAGTGCAGTTCGGCCCTGACCTGCCGCTCGCTGCGGTGACTGCTGTGGACCAGCCGCAGCACCCGCCCGCCCTGGGGCGCGGAAAAGGCGTAGACCTGATTCTCGAAGCTCCCCAGGTCGGTCAGGGTGTCCGGGGTCTGGCCGTAGTGCGCGGCCACAGCGGTCAACAGCTCATGTGGAGGGGGAGGATTGCCGAACATCTGGAGCAGCCTACGGGACAGCGTGCGGTGCGGCATCGGCCAAACGTCTTAACGGATAGGTGAACGGCCCCAGCCCAGGGCAGGATGTGCCAGGGCGACCGCAATGTCCGGTTGCGCTCCAGTCAACCCCTCAGTCAGCTTCGCTGACAGCTCCCCTCAAGGGGAGCCAGGGATGGCCCCCAAGACGTTCATGCTGTTGCCTCCCTTTGAACGCTTGATGTGCAATAGAAGATTCCTCGTCCCAGACGTGTTCTCTTGCTCCCTCCCCCCTTGCGGGGGAGGGTCGGGGAGGGGGGTGGCGGGCGAAGCTCGCCCTCGTGCCAGACGAGAAAAAAGGTTCTGCGCGCCCTACCCACCAGCCCCGCATTTCACAGCAGGCGTTTTAAGGGAAGGTGGCCCGCAGGGCCGGACTCGCAGAGCGGCGGAGCAGAGGGGGTTAAAGAGGATGTGCCTCTATCGCTGGTGTTGATCGGCTCCGGCGGGGTAGACTGCCTGGTTGAGAGCGTCCGGAGGGGCGCGGCAAGACAGGTGACGTGCCCGGGGCCGCCGCCTGGAAAGGGGTTTTGAAGATGGCCGAGAAGGATATCGACAAGTTGCTTTCCCTGACCGACAGCAAGTACCGGCTGTCGGTCGTGACGGCCAAACGTGCCCTGCAACTGCGTTCGGGGGCGCCCAGCGTGCTGCCCGTCGAGCAGCGGGTGCGGACGCGCAACCTGGTCACGCAGGCGATGCGCGAACTGGCGACCGGCAAGCTGACCGTCGGCACGGAGCTGATGGACGAGGGCCGCTTTCACCAGGATTACGTGCGGCAGAAGCAGGCCCAGCTCCAGGCGCAACTGAACGCCGAGCGCGAGCGCGAACGCGACTGAGCCAGCGTCTAACGGTCTGACCGTCAAACCGTCTGACGGCTGGAGAAGCCGGAGCAGGGCCGGTTTTGAGCAGTTAGACCGTTAGACTTTGAGACACCTCCCGCTGCCTTTTGCGGGAGGTTTCTTGATTCTGGCGGCTAGAGTGGGCGGCATGTTGACCGCCTTCGCCTTCCTGCTGAGCGTGACCGCCGTGCTGGCGTACCTGAACGAGCGCCTGCTGCACTTTCCCACGACGGTCGGCGTAACGCTGGCAGGCACGGTGGCCAGCCTGCTGCTGATGGCGCTGGACGCGCTGGGCGTGCCGGGGCTGCGCGGGTGGGCGGCGGGGCTGCTGGAGACGCTGAACTTCACCAACTTCGTGCTGAACGGCATCCTGAGCATCCTGCTGTTTGCCGGGGCGCTCAGCCTGAATGCCGGGCAGATGCTGCGGCAGCGGGTCAGCATCCTGACGCTGGCGATCCTGAGCACGCTGCTGAGCACATTCCTGATCGGGTTCGGGGCGTATTTCGTGTTTGCGCTGGTAGGCCTGCACGTGCCGCTGATGTGGGCGCTACTGTTCGGCGCGCTGATCAGCCCGACCGATCCGGTAGCGGTGCTGGACCTGCTCAAGCGGGCGCGGGTGCCCGCCCAGATCGAGACGCTGATCGCGGGCGAGAGCTTGTTTAACGACGGGGTGGGGGTGGTGATCTTCCTGGTGCTGGCGGGCCTGGCGGGGATCGGGCCCAGCCACGCCGAGCCGAGCGTTCTGGGTGCCCTGAGCCTGTTCGTGCGGGAGGCGCTGGGCGGGATGCTGTTCGGGGCGCTGCTGGGAGGCGTGGGATACCTGATGCTGCGGTCCATCGAGCAGCACGCGGTGGAGGTGCTGCTCACGCTCGCGCTGGTGGTGGGCGGGTACGTCGCGGCGACCGCGCTGGGCGTCAGCGGCCCGCTGGCGATGGTGGTCGCCGGGCTGGTGATCTCCGCCGTGAAGGAGCAGGCCTTCAGCCCGGACACCCGCGCCCACGTCGAGGGCTTCTGGGAAACCGCCGATCAGGTGCTGAACATCCTGCTGTTCGCCTTTATCGGCCTGGACGTGCTGCTCACCCGGACGACCGGACGGCAGCTCCTCGCCAGCGTCCTCCTGATCGGCGTGTCCCTGGCCGCCCGCTGGGTCAGCGTGGCGCTCCCCTTCCTGCTGGTGCGCGCCCGCGAGGGCTACGGCGCCTACACCGTGCGCCTGCTGACCTGGGGGGGCCTGCGCGGCGGCATCGCGATCAGCCTGGCGCTGAGCCTGCCGGACAGCCCCTTCCGGATGCACCTGCTCACCGCCACCTACGCCGTCGTGCTGTTCACCATCGCGGTGCAGGGCCTCACGATCATGCCGCTGGTGTACAAGGCCAGCGCGGCCAGCACCGAAACCCCCGCCCGGAGCTGACGCGCCGGTTACTTCCCGGCCCCGCCCACGGCGCCCCCGGCCGTGATGCCGGTGACCAGCGCCTCGCGGATGCCCTGCGCGATGCCGAGCGCCACCCGGTCGAGGTAGTTGGTGTCCTTGAGGTTCAGGCCGTCGACCGGGTGACTGGTGTACCCGATCTCGACCAGCGCGGCGGGAATGCGGCTGTTGCGGAGCACCGCCAGCGAACGGTTGTTCCGCAGGCCCTGGGGGAAGGCGCCGGTCACCGCCACCACGTTCTTCTGGATCAGGGCGGCGAAGCTGTTCGACAGCGGGTGGTTGGGGTTCCACCACGTCTCCACGCCGTAGCCGTGCAGGGCGTTGCTGGCGGGCATCGCGTTCACGTGGATGCTCAGGAACAGTTGGGTGCCGGGGCCGCCCATCGCCGCGCGCATCACCAGGTCGGTGTTCTTGACGGGGTTCAGCTCGCGGTCGCTGTCGCGCGTCAGCACCGCGTCCACGCCCGCCTGACGCAGCAGGTCGCGCACCCGCAGCGCCACGTCGAGCGTGACCTGCTTCTCCACCACCGCGCCGACCGCGCCGGGGTCACTCCCGCCGTGCCCGGGATCGATCACCACCCGCGGCTGCACCATGCTGGTGCTGAAGGCCAGGATCGCCGTGCCGCGCGCCGCGGGCAGCAGGGGCACCGTCGCCACCACCCGTTCGCGTGGCGTCAGCGGCGTGAGGTCGGCCAGGGCGGGCGAGAGGTCGATGGCCAGCCGCGAGCGGTCGCTGCCGGGCGTGGGCGGGACCAGTTGTGCCCGCCACCCGCTGCGGGCCGTGAGCGGGGTTCCCGTCAGGAGCGTCACCGTCACGCCGTCCGCACCCGGCTCGTAGCGCCAGCCGCGCAGCTCCGGGCTGATGTCCTGCCCCATCTGGGCACTGGCGCTGACCCCCGAGAGGTCCAGCCGCAGGCCGACCCCGCCCGGCGACACCCGGTACGTGGTCCCCGGCGGCAGGTCCAGCACCACCCGCGTCATCCCGGGATTCTTCCCGACGCGCGGCGGCGTGAGGGCCGCCCCCGCCTGCCCGTTCCCCGGCGCGCGGCCCGCCAGCGCACTGGGTTTGTCGGGGTCCTGGCCGGGGAGGGCGGGCGCGGGGGGCGGCAGGCTGCCCCTGGGCGCGGTCGGGACGGCGTCACCGGGCGGCAGCTGGTCCGCGAGCGGCGCGCTGGTCTGGAGCGCAGTCTGAGACACGCTGGTCGGTGCCGCAACGGTCTGAGCCGCAACGGTCTGGGGTGTGCCGGTCGGGGAAGGACCGGTCACGGGTGAGGTGAGATTCAGAGGCGAGGTGAGCGCGCGGCTCGCGTCGGGCGTGGTGGCGGTGGGGGTCATGCGGACCAGGGCGCGCAGGGGAGCACTGGCCCCGCCCGAGAGGGTCGGCCCGAAGTCCAGAATCAGCACCCGCGTGCCCGCCGCGAGGGTCGCCTCGCTGGCCCGCCAGCCCTCGGTCAACGACAGCGGGAACGGCGTGACGAGCGTGACCTGGCCGCCGCCCGCCCGGTACTCCGTCACGCTGGCCCCCAGCCGGGCACTCACGGCGGGCAGCACCCGCGCCCCCCGCACGTCCACCCGCAGGCCCCCGAAGGTCGGCGTGAGGGTATAGGCCATTCCCGGCACGAGGTCGAACACCACCCGCGTCTGGCTGCCGTCACTGCTGGAACGTGGGGCGCCGAAGGTCAGGTTCGGCGCCCCGGTCAGGTTGCCCGGCGTGGGGGCCGCTGCGGTGGGCGCAGGCGTTCCGCGCAGGCTGGGCGCGGCCTGCGCCGGAGCCGCGCGCTGAAACGGGTCCGCCTGCGCCGCCGCCCAGGACCCCGCCACACCGCACGACAGGACGGATGAGAGGAAGATGACCTGCCGCTTCATGGGCCTCTATAGTGAACTGCCAGCGCGTGAGAAATGAGCACCAGCACTCATTTGAGGCGGGCGACCCGGAAGGGAAGGCGCTTTTTTCCGTTTACGCGCTCAGGAAGCCGGAGGTTCCCGCCTCACCCCGCGCCCATACACCAGCAACCGGGTGAGGCGTTCGAGTGGGCCGGTCCCGAAGCGCGCCAGCAGCCACGCGCTGACCGGCACCTGCGCCAGGCCCACGATCAAGGCGAGCAGCACGGCGGGCGCGGCCCCCCACGTCCCGAAGCGCGCCCCCGCGTAGGGGTAGAAGAAGGTGGTCATGATCAGGCTCTGCGCGATGTAATTGCTCATGGCGACCCGCCCGCTGGCCGCAAAGGCCCGCAGCGGCCCCAGCCGCCCACGCACGGTGAGCAGCCCCAGCACGCCCACGTAGCCCAGCGCGGTCGCCAGCCCGCCGCCCATCCGGACCGGGATCGCCAGCAGCCCCGCCGCGAAGTCCCCCCGCGTGTTGAGCCAGGCGAGCAGCACGCCCAGCGGCAGCCCGAGGCCCAGCCCCCAGACGGCCAGGCGGCGCAGCAGGGGCACCTGCTCCTGCGGGCGGGTCAGCAGCCCGGTGCGCTGGGCGGCGGCGCCCAGACAGAACAGCGCGATCAGCCAGGCCCCGTTGTAGAGGCTGGTCCCGATCAGGCTGTCGACAAACGTGGCCGCGCGCCCCGCCACCACCTCCAGGTAACTCATGCCTGGGACCAGGTCGGGCAGGCCGTCGAAGCGGGGCCGGGGACTCCCCAGCGCCGCGAAGGCCGCCAGCAGCTCCTTTCCCAGCCACCATGCCCCCAGCACCCCGGCGAGCGTCACCAGCAGGCGGGCACCCATCCCGCCGGTGAGCAGCAGTGCCAGCGCCAGCAGCGCGTAAGTCGAGATGATGTCCCCGTGCCACACCAGCACGAAATGCGCCGCGCCGATCAGCAGCAGCACGGCCAGCCGCCGCGCCAGCGTGCCCACCCCGTACCGCGCGAGCATCCCCGCCGCGCCCCACCCGAACAGCATCGCGAACAGGCTGATCGAGCGCCCGTTGAAAAAGATGTCGGTGAAGACCTGTACCACGCGGTCGATTCCCGTCTGCGTCCACTCGCGAAACCCCGCGAAGTCCTGCACGTTGATGATCAGGATGCCCAGCAGCGCCAGCCCCCGCAGCACGTCCGGCAGCAGCGACCGCTCCCCCGCCCTGACCGGACGCGGCGGACCGGACTCCGGGGCGGGCGCGGGTTCGGGCAAAGTCGGGAGGGCCATACCCCAGGCTAGCGCGCGGAGAACCCACGCCCGACGCTGCCAAAGCTGAAGCCCTACGGCTACCGCAAAGTAGCAAGCAACCCCCTCTGCAAGCAGCTCTACGAGTCCGACCCTTCGGGCCACCTCCCCTCAGCAACAGATTGAGCTTCCCAGAAGGCAAATTGAGCCCCTGGCTCCCCTTGAGGGGAACTGTCAGCAAAGCTGACTGAGGGGTTGACCGGGCCGAGCACCTCCAAAACTGGACGTTGCGGTTGCTCTGATCTTCATACCCAGGACCCAGGCCAGGAGAGGAGCAAACCGCTACGCTGGGAAGATGACCGCCGACCTCCTCCCTCGCCTCGCCCACGTGGAGGCGGCCGGGCACGCCCGGTACGGCGCCTTCGGAGAAGTGCAGCACTTCGGGCCGCTGGTGGCCGTTCACGCCGGGCCGGACCTGCCGGTGAACACCGCCTGGCACGCGGGGTCCGGCCCCACGACGGACGGTGACCTGGCCGCCTTCGAGGCCTTCAGCGCGGCCCACGCGCAGCCCGCCACGCTGCACCTGCTGTCCTGCGCCGCGCCCGATCTGCTCGCGTTGCTGGCCTCACGCGGCTACACGCTGACGGGCGCGCTGCACCTGTACACGCACGCGCTGACCGACCTCCCCCCACCCCCGGCGCTGCCCGTCCAGCAGGACGCCGACCCCCAGGTCTGGGCCGACCTCGCCGCTCAGGCTTTCGGACCGGGCAGCGAGGTGATCTCGCGGCTGAATGCCCGCCTCGCCGGGCCTCACCACCTCCTCGCCGTTGTGGAAGGCACGCCCGCAGGCGTCGCGGCCCTGAGCGTGTGGGAGGGCGTCGCCGCGTGCTACAGCGCGGCCACCCTTCCGGCGTGGCGGTGCCAGGGCGTGCAGACGGCGCTGCTCGCCGCGCGGCTGCATCTGGCCGCCCGGCTGGGGGCCGACCTCGCCAGCGTGTTCGTGCGGCCCGGGTCGGGAAGCGAACGCAACGTGCGCCGCGCCGGATTCCGGCTGACGGGAATGCGGCTGACGCTGACACGGGGATGAGGGTCAGGACAGGTGGGCGCGCAGGTGGGCCGCGTACCCAGCCCGCTCCCCGGGCGGCATGTCCGAACCGCGCGTACCGTACAGGTCGTCACCAGGCCAGCAGTGCCACACGTCCTGCTGCCCCGCCGGTTCGTTGTGCTGCCGGGTGCTGACGCCCGCACAGCCGTACGCCGCCTTCATGGCAAGCGCGACCCGGCGCGAAAGCGCATGAATCCGTGCGCCGAGTTCATCAGGGAGGGTGTAGAGGTTCTCAAAGTGCGCGACGGGAACAATCAGGACGTGACCGAGCGTGCCAGCCCATTGCTTCGCGGCGATGAACGCCATCACCCATTCGTCGCGGTACACGATGTCGCTTTCCCTGCTCCAGACATGTTCGTTCACGATGCCCGCAGCCAGCAGGCAGAACGGGCAGGGGTAGCCCGGCGGGGCGTGGGTGACGGAGGGGGCGATCATGTCCCGTCCCGCAGTAGCCCCAGCGCCCGCCTGTCGACCGGGCCAAGCCGCTCAGGCAGCGCCTCCAGCGGGAAGAAACGCAATTCCACGCCCTCGTCCCCGTCGGGCAGCGGGACGCCTTCCCAGGCACGCACCACGTAAACGGCCGTCACCTGATAGAACTCGTCGCCGTTCGGGAGTTTCTGGTAGGTGTCCGGGCCGCTCACGATGGTGAGCAGTTCGGCACCGCGCAGCGTGATCCCCGCCTCCTCCAGCAATTCGCGCCGCAGGGTGTCCTCCAGTGCCTCCCCCAGTTCCGCGATGCCGCCCAGCGTTCCCCAACCGCCCGTGTCGCTGCGGCGTTGCAGCAGCACCTCGCCCGCCGTGCTCACGACGAGGGCACAGACGCCTGCCCAGTTGACGGGGCGCGGGCCGACCAGCTCCCGCAGGTCGCGGACGTAGTTGGAGGCGGTCATGCCAGGACCTCTCTGGCCTTTTCGCCCAGCCGCGTCAGGGGCGGAAGGTCGCCCGCCGGGAAAAACCGCAGTTCCGCGATCTCCACGCCGTCCGGCACCGGGTCACCGCTCCACTCGGTCACGCGAAACAGCGCCGTGTACGAATAGAACCGGTCACCATTCG
The DNA here is from genome assembly GCF_004758605.1 of Deinococcus metallilatus. Classification (NCBI taxonomy): domain Bacteria; kingdom Thermotogati; phylum Deinococcota; class Deinococci; order Deinococcales; family Deinococcaceae; genus Deinococcus; species Deinococcus metallilatus. Next base: position 297,788 of record NZ_CP038512.1, on the reverse strand, counting down.
CCACCTGACTGAGCCGGTCGGGGCTGAGCATGTCCAGCAGTTCGGCCCGGTGCAGCGTCAGGGCCGTTTCCTCCCGCATCTCGCGCCGGAGCGTCTCTTCCAGCGCCTCGCCCAGCTCGCTGATGCCCGTGACCAGCCCCCACCGCTCGGAGCCGACCCGCCGCAGCAAGAGCAATTCGCCGCGTTCATTCTGAATCAGGCCCGCCGCGCCCACGAAGTTCACCGGGCGTGGGCCGATCACCGCCCGCAGGTCACGCACATAGTCTTTCGTACTCATGTGAGTACATTACACAAATCACTCAGCGCCAGCCGCACTTCTCACCGCGTCCCGCACCGCCGCGCATACTGCCTCCTGCACCAAGGCGCCGAGGAGCAGCGGGTCGGCGGGGGGCAGGGTGCAGGAACTCAGCATGAAGGCGCTGTCCCCGTCCCAGAAGGTGTGGCTGGGGGCGATCACGCGGCCCAGCGCCGTCTGCGCGGCGTCGGCGAAGCGGCGGGCGTCGGCTTTGGTGAGGGTATGTTCGGTGGCGACGGCGATCAGCGTCGTGCTTTCTATCTCGCCCGGCGTGAAAGCGAGGGCACCCGGCCCCACGCCTGGCCCGGCCAACACCCCGCCCCGTTCGTCCAGCACGTCCCCGATGGGATTCACCACCGCCAGCGCGCCCACGCGGACCCCGTGCCGCTCCATATACACGCTGCCCAGGCCGCCGGGCACCGCTCCCACGCCCAGGTACTTGCCCGCCGTCGCGCCCATACCTGCGCCCACCCGTCCCCGCGGCACCGGGTCACTGGAGGCCGCCCGCGCCGCCGCCTCCCCTTCCCGCTCGCCGGGACGCGCTCCCGGGTCGCCCACGCCCAGGTCATAGATCACGGCTGCCGGGACGATGGGCACCCGCGCCCAGGGCGTCTCGTGGCCCACGCCGCGTTCCTCCAGCACCCGCACCACGCCCGCCGCCGCCGCGAGGCCGAAGGCACTTCCGCCGGTCAGCAGCAGGGCGTGGACGCGCTCCACCTTCTTCCCGGGGGCGAGCAGCACGCCCTCCCGGGTGCCGGGACTCGGCCCCAGGAAACTCGCGGAGGCCACCGCGCCCGCGTCGGGACAGAGGATGACCGTGCAGCCGGTGAGGCCGACCGGATCGGTCCAGTGGCCCACGCGAAAGCCGGGAATGGCGGTGAGGGTGGGGTTGACGCCAGACATGGCCGCATTGCACCACGCGGGGGTAAGGTGCGTCATGCCGGAAGAACTCCAGTTCCCGTCCGAAGGCCGCCTGCTGTCCGGTTATCTGGCCCGCCCCGCCGTGAGCCGGGGGAACGCGCCGGGCGTGCTGGTCATCCATGAGATTTTCGGCCTGATGGGAGGCATTCGCGCCGTCGCGGACCGCTTCGCGCGGGCGGGATACGTGGCGCTGGCGGTGGACCTCTTCGCCGGGCAAAACCGCCTGGTCTGCATGACGCGGATGCTGTCGGGGATTTTCCTGAATTCGCTGGAGCATCAGGGCGTGCGCGACACCCGCCGTGCCCTGGAAGTGCTGGGGGAACTGCCGGGCGTGGACCCTTCCCGGCTGGGCGCCGTGGGCTTCTGCATGGGTGGCAGCCTCGCTATCGCGCTGGCCTGCACCGACCGTCAGGTGAAAGCCATCGCCCCCTACTACGGCTTCAACCCCAGCCCACTGGAGGCCGTGCGCCGCAGTTGCCCGGTGGTGGGAAGTTACCCGGAAAAGGACGTGACGGCGCGCCAGGGCGAGGTGCTGCGGGCCGAACTGGACGCGGCGGGCATCCCCAACGGCATCAAGATTTATCCCGGCACGCGCCATTCCTTCGCCAACCCCGGCCCCGCCTTCGACGCCGTGGCGAGCGAGGACGCCTGGAACCGGGTGATGGCGTTTTTTGATGCCTACGTTTGAGGGAGAGGACCGGTCCTCCCGCCCGCTCTCCGCCTTCTTCAGGGCGTCTTCAGCGCGTACCCGATTCCCCGCACCGTACGGATGATCCCGTAGCCGTCGAGGTCGCGCAGCTTGGCGCGCATGTTGGCCATGTGGACATCCACCACGTTCGAGTTGCTGGGCAGCTCGCCGTTCCAGACCTCACGCTCGATTTCCTGACGCGAGTACACGCGGCCGGGCTGGCGGGCCAGGAAGGTCAGCAGGTCGAATTCTTTGGGCGAGAGGCGCACCTCGTGGCCGTTGTAGTGGCACAGCCGCTTCTGGGGGTGGATTTCCAGCGCGCCGATGCTGATCACCTCGCCGTGCTGCTGGTGGCGGAGCTGCACCTTGACGCGGGCGACCAGTTCCTCCGGGTGGAAGGGCTTGGTCATGTAGTCGTCCGCGCCCGCTTCCAGCAGGTTGACCTTGCGGTCCACGGCGTCCATCGCGGTCAGGATGATGATGGGGACGCTGCTGGTCTTGCGCAGGCGGCGGGCGATCTCGGCGCCGTCGAAGTCGGGCAGGCCGAGGTCGAGAATGACGAGGTCGGGGCTGTTCTCGCGCGCGCTGGTGAGGCCCGTGACTCCGTCCGGCGCGGTCAGCACCCGGTATCCGGCCTGTTCCAGTTCGTACTGGACGACACGGGTAATGTCCGGGTTGTCTTCGATGAGAAGGATGCGTTGGTCCATGAGGTCTGCCTTTGTCTCCCGGCGTGAGCCTGTTTCTCGCCATCGTAGGGGCCACAGTGGGCAGGGCGGGTAACGAACGCGGTTTAGGCTCTCTTAACAGCGCCTCAGCTCTCCCCCGGCACCCGCACCGTATCGATCTGCACGCCCTGGCGCAGCAGCAGGGTCTTGAGGCGCTGCATCGCCTGCACCGCCCGCGTGCGGTCCTGCGGCCAGAACACCAGCGTCAGGCGGGCGGGGCGGCCCGGACGCGGTTCCTGCGCCTGCACCTGGAGGGGCCGGGCGAAGGCGGCGTCTCCCAGCACGTCCCGCAGAATCCGCGCGAAGGTGAGTTCGTCCACGCCCTCCAGCGTGAAGGCGATGCCCTGCGGCGCGGCGTCCGGGGACCCATCAGCAGGGGGCACGGCATCAGGAGGCAGCGGGGTCATAGGCGCAGCGTAGCGGAGGAGCCGCGGCCGCCCCGTGAGGCGGATCTTGGCGGGAAGCTGAGGGAACGGCGCGGCGATTCCCAATTCAGGACTGACGCGATTCAAAAGCCGAGTGCGTGTGAAGGGTTTTTGCTCCTCCGCTGGGCAGCTCTGCGAGTCCCTCCTTGTGGGGGAGGCTGGGAGGGGGGAGCGCAAACGCCCTCCCAACGCGGCTCGAACGCAACAGCAGCCACATCCTTTGCAAAGATGAGAGACTTATCTGCATCGCCCAGCCCCTTGCAGGGGACTGGCACAGCTCGTACCGCGAGAGGCCGGGACTCGCAGAGCCGCTGGCAGCGGGGATGGACGGCGAAGCCACCACAAACAGGAAAACGTGGTTTTCCACCCCTACCCAGAACACAGTTTCGCGTAAGTCCTAAGCTCTCCCCCCTACAATGCCCCCATGACCACGCCGGACGAGCCGAACTCCGAGCGCCTGAACGGCGCGGACCTGTACTTCGAGGTGACCGGCCCGGAGGACGCGCCGGAGGCCCCCATCGTGTTCCTGCATGGCGGCCCCGGCTACAACAGCTACTCCTTCCGCGAACTGTTCGGGGAGCGGCTCGCGGGGCGGCGGGTGGTGTACCTCGACCAGCGCGGCTCGGGCCGCAGCGGGCCGCTCTCGGAAACCGAGCAGGGGGGCGACAAGCTGGACCTCGACACCCTGGTGGCCGACCTGGAGGCGCTGCGCGAGCACCTGGGGGCGGAGCGCCTCGTACCGCTGGGCCACGGCTTCGGCGCGCTGGTGGCGCTGGAGTACGCCCGGCGGCACCCTGAGCGCACCGCCCGCGTGATCGTGGTCAATCCCTGGGTGCATTTCCCCGAACTCGCGCTGACGCTGCTGCGCGAGGCCTCGGCCATGCGCGGCGTGCCCCTCGACGACCCCGCCGACGCCGTGCGCGCCCGCACCCCCGAAGGCCAGTACCCCCCGGTCGGGGAGGCGCGGGTGGAGGCCGCCTTCACTCTGCTGAACGCCCGCGACCTGCTCAACGCCCTGCACTTCCGCGACAGCGCCAGCCGCATGCGCCTGGAATTCACCGACGCGGAAGGGCAACTCATCGGCGGCGGCGAGGTGCAGGAAGCCCTGGTGAATCAGGGCCTCTGGGAGTTCGAGTACCCGCCCTTCTTGCCGGAATTGCGCCGTCCCCTCTTCGTGATCGCGGGCGTCCACGACCGCAGCAGCTACCCCGAACAGGTCGAGTGGCTCGCTGACCTCGGCGGCGCCGACGTGACCGTCCTCGACGCCGGACACTACCCCTGGCTCGACGACGAGGACGCCTTCGCGGAGGCGCTGGAGGAGGCGCTGACGCGGTAGCGGTTCGCCCAGCCGTGAAGCTTTTCACGCTCTCCGCTCTCTCACACATGGGCCGCTATACTCGGTCTACTCATATGAAAGGCGTGATCCTCGCTGCTGGTCGTGGCAGCCGTCTTCTTCCTGTCAGTGCGGGCAGGCCCAAACATGCCGTGCCCATCGCGGGGGTGCCGATCATCGCGCGGGCGGTGCGGGCACTGCGGGCGGCGGGGGTGGAGGAAGTGGCGGTGGTCAGCAGCCCCGCCAGCGAGACGGCCCTGCGCGAAGCCACCCGGGGCGAGGGACCGCTGACCTTTCTGCGACAGGAGGAACCGCGCGGGACCGGGCACGCGGTCCTCGCCGCGCGGGAGTTTCTGGAGGGCGGCCCAGCCCTGCTGTACCTGGGAGACAACCTCTTCGCGGACGCCCTGACGCCCCTCACCGCAGCCCTGCACGATGCCGACGCCGCCCTGGGCGTGAAGCGCGTGCCCGATCCCAGCGCCTACGGGGTGGCGGTGGTGCGGGACGACCTGCTCACGCGCCTGGACGAGAAACCGCGCCGACCGGCCAGCGACCTGGCCGCCTGCGGGGTCTTCGCCTTTCACCCGCACGTGCTGGAGGAGGTCGCTCGCCTGACACCCAGCGAGCGCGGCGAGATCGAGTTCCCGCAGGCGCTGCTGCGGGTGATCGCGTCGGGCGGACGGGTGCGGGCGGTGTCCTTTTCCGGCTTCTGGAGCGACGCGGGCACGCCCGCCGACCTGCTGACCGCCAGCGCCCACTTTCTGGCGGGCCTGTCCCCCTGCGTGGACGGCGACGTAAGCGGCAGCCACCTCAGCGGCCCGGTCGTGGTCGAGGCGGGCGCCACCGTGCAGGACTGCACGCTGATCGGCCCGGTCCTGATCGGCGCGGGGGCCAGCGTGCGCGGCAGCACCCTCGGCCCGAATGTCAGCATCGGCCCGCAGGCGCAGGTGGAGGGGGCCACGCTCTCGGACACCCTGATCGACGAGGCCGCGACCGTCCGGCGCCCCACCCGCCCGCTCGTCCGGACCGTGATCGGGCGGCGCGCGACCGTCGCCGCGCCCAGCGACACCGGCCTCCAGATCGTGGTGGGCGACCACAGCGTGCTGCGGGTATGAACCCTCCACACCACCCGCGCCCGCGCCTGGCGTACCCTGGGGCATGACCCGGGCGCCAGACTATCCAGACCAGCCGAACCGCGTGGCCCAGACCCCGCAGGACCAGGGGCAGGGCGAGGTCGTCATCAGCGGCCTGGACACCGGCCCCAGCCAGGAAGAGCGGGAGAACGTCACGCCGACGGACGAACACGCCCGCCTCACGCCCATGCTGCCCCACAAGGAACCGACGGACGAGGACGGCTGATACCGACTTGCTCTGATTCCAGAACAGCCGGAAGAGCGCCGGATGTTCTCCAGTGGCCGGAGGCTCAGGGGCGGCCCCTCGCCTGTCTTGCCGGAAGCGCCAGAGGCTGACCCGCTCATGGTCCATCGCCGCCAGCCGGTACGTTTTGCTGCTCGCTCTGCTGCGCAGCTTTGCAAGTCCGCTCGGTTGATTCTCGCGAAGGGGCGCAATTTGGAATGAGGGCCGCCGCCCCTCATTCCGCCGGGCGGACGTGGCCCACCGGGTGAGGCGTTCGCCGGTTCGCCCGAATCGCCAGCGGCCAGGTGAGGGCCAGCAGGGCCAGCGCCCCGCTCAGCCCCAGCATCAGCGGAGGCGTCCCCAGCGGCCGGGCCGCGAGGGCCGCCCCCAGCATCAGGCCCAGCGCATTCACGCCCATCAGTGCCCCGATCACCCGCCCCCGCAGGCCGTCCGGCACGATCTGCTGCGAGCGGGTGGTGGCGGCGACCTCCAGCAGGCCCAGCCCCAGGCCGAAGACCACGGCGGCGCCCCACCACACCGGCACGGGGGTGAAGACGAATCCCAGAGCACCGACCACCAGCACCCAGCGGCCCCCCCCGATCAGGGCGTCGAGGCTCCAGCGCGCGGCGAGCGGCGTGACCAGCGCGATGCCCGCCAGCACGCCCCCCGAGATCAGCATCTCGAAGGCCGCATAGTCGGGAGCGCCCCGCCCCAGGGCGGTCATATGCAGCGGCGCGCGGACGTTCATCACGTTCATGGCGGCGTTCAGCGCGAAGCTCATCCCCAGCAGGGCCAGCAGCAGCGGCGACCGGCGGATCACGCGCAGGCCCTCCAGCAGATCCGCGAGGGGCTGAACCCGGTCCCCCGCCCCCGCCAGAGCGGGCAGGGCCAGCGTGGCGAGCGCCAGCCCCAGGATCAGCGGGGCGCTGACCAGCAGCGTGCCGCCCGCGCCGAGCAGGTGAATCAGCAGGCCGCCCAGGCCGTAGCCCAGCAGCGGCGCCCCCATCAGCGCCCCGCTGTTCAGACTGTTGGCACGGGCCAGCAGGGACGGGGCCACCAGGCGCGGCACCAGGGCGCTGCCCGTGGCATAGGCCAGCGTGGACAGCAGCCCATTCAGAAACGCCAGGGCCAGCAGCGCCGCCAGCGGGAGTGTTCCGTTGGTCGCCAGCAGTCCTGCCACCGCGACGGCCAGCGCCCGCAGCCCCGCACTGAAGGCCAGCAGCCCCCGGGGGGCGAGCCGGTCAGCCAGTCCGCCCAGCAGCGGCGCCAGAAAGCGTGGCAGACTCCCCGCCAGCACCACCCCGCCGACCGCCCCGGCGCCCTCGGCCGGATGCGTGGCGAGGGCCAGGAAGGGCAGGGCGACGTACACGGCCGCGTCCCCCAGCGCGGTGAGGGTCACGCCCGCCCAGTAGGTCCAGAAGGCGCGGGGCAGCCGGAGAGCGGGAGCGGTGCTGGTCATGCCCCCAGCGTCCGGCGTACCCTGCTGAAAATGCCGCACACCGTTTTGGGTTCTTTCGGGGGCGAGTGGTTCGAGGTGACGACGCCCGAACAGGCCCGGCTGCTCAGCGACCCGGCGGCGCTGCGGCACCTCGAACCCTTCATCGGGCGGACGCTGGGAGCGGCGGAGGCGGCGCGCGAGGCGGGCGTCAGCGTGGAGCGGATGCTCTACCGCGTGCGGCAGTTCGTGGCGGCGGGCCTGCTGGAGGAGGCGGGCGAGCGGCGGCGGGCGGGGCGGCCCGTGCGGCTCTACCGCGCGCCGGGCGGCTTCCGGGTGCCCTTTCACCTGACGCCCTTCGCGGACCTGGAGGCACAGATTCTCCGGCACGGGCGGCCCTTTGACCGGTTGCGGGCGCGGGCCGGGGCGCGAGGCCTGGCCCGCCTCGACCTGAATGCCCGGCTGCTCTACCGCAGTACAGAGGGTGAGGTGCATTCGGAGACGTTCATGCCCGACGCCCGGACCTATGCCGCCTTCCGTCAGCACCATATCGGCGGGGACTATATGGGCGTGCTGTGGCTGGACGACGGGACTGCCCGCCAGGTTCAGGAGGCGCTCAACACCCTGCGCGAGCTGCTCGTCTTGCAGGACGGCCAGCGCGCGGGCAAACGGCCCTACCTGATCCAGACGGCGCTGCACCCCCTGGACGCCGACGACCCGGAAGCCCTGCCCGGCCCGCCAGGGTGACCGTTCGTTGCCCAGCTTGGAATGTTCCCTGTCCTGTCCGTGTACGCTGGACACGTGCTGTCCCTACAGAAAGCCGCGAGCATCCTGGGTGCGTTCAGCGCCGAACAGCCCGAATGGGGCGTGCGGGCGCTGGCGGCGCATCTGAATGTTCCCCGCGCCACCGCCCACGCCTACCTCGCCGGTCTGACCGAGGCCGGATTCCTGCGCCGCACGCCCGCCGGGAAATACCGCCTCTCCTGGCACATCGCGGAGATGGGCGCGCACCTGACCTCGGCGCTGCCCTGGTTTCAGGACGCCCGCGCGCTGATCACCCGCCTGGCGCTGGACGTGCGTTCGGTCGCCTTTTTGTGCATTCTGGAAGGTGAGGAGGTCGTCTGCGCCATTCGCGAACGCCACCCCGACGCCGACATCGATCAGCCGCTCGATATCTATCTGCCCGCGACCGCCACCGCCAGCGGCAAGATTCTGTATGCCCACGCCGATCTTCAGCCGCGTCAATTCGCCGCCCCGACCCAGAGCAGCATCACCACCCTGGACGAGTGGCGCACCGAGGTCGCGCGGGTGCGGCGCCGGGGGTACGCCTACGCCATCGAGGAATGGATTCCCGGCCAGTGTACCCTCGGTGTCCCGTACCGCCACGGCGGGCAGGTCGTCGCCGCCATCGGCGTGCAGATGAGCGCCCGCCGCTACCTGCGCGAGGAGCGCAGCATCCGCGAGCGCGTGCTCCAGATCGTGCGGGAAGAGGAGGATCAGGGCTAGAGCGGGAAAACATCGTCTCGCAGGGCCAATCCTCGCGCGCAGCGAGGCCTTTTCATCCCGGCACCACCCCGGCGTCGCCCGTCCCTTTTTTGTGGGACGAGGATTCTGCCGCGCTTGAATGCCAGTCCGCGCTTAAATGCCAGTAACGAATCAGGCTCCCCTGTTCAGACGGGGCTTTGCCGTCCTTCTGCTTGAGGTTGTCGCCAAAAGCCTGATCCCCCAACCCGGCCATGACCTTGACCGGCAGTTGCATGTCCCATCCCGGCCTGCTTAAGCTGTCTTCAGGAATTCCGGAAAAGCGTGCCGTGACACGGTTCCCCAGTCGTCGCCGGAGGCCCTTCGCAGAGCGCATTCGTCGTACACCCCCCATTCTTCCAGCAGCGCAGCGCGGGCAGGGCGCTCAAGCTGGCGGTTGGCAGGGACCAGAGGAGCCCAGGCCAACGCGCGTCGGGTCACACCGGAAGCACCAACGACCCTGGAGAGGCTGAAAAGAGCGCCCGACCATCGCCAGGAGGGGATATGGCAGATTCGGCAGGAGGAAGGGTAACCGCCACTCCGTACGACGAAAACGCATCCGATCAACGGTGGCTGGACGAACTGAATCAATGGACATGGCAGCAGGTGCCGGGGACCCACCGGTGGCAAACAAAAGGTCGGTGCCCCAGGTGTCGCCACGAAACGGAACTTGAGGTGGAGGCGACAGTCTCCCTGGCACCGTCCGCTTTTCCCGGCAGCAGCGGGCGACTGATTCACAGCCCCCCCGCCACCGTCGAGTTTCGCTGCTTCTGTGACGAAACCCATAAAAAGGGCAAAACGGGTTGCGGGCTGCGTATTCCTGGCATGCGGGGGCCGTGATGGCGGGCGAGGTTACCGCCCAGGTGCTCAGCCCCAGGGAAATTGCCGACAAGTGGACGGCCGCCGCACAGCAACTCCCTTTCGAGGCTTCGGGGACGATCAGCACGGCCGCGACGACCTGGGCGACGTTTCTGACTGGGGCACTTGGCGCGTTCTCCATTGGCGGCCTGGCCTTTCTACCCTCGGAAATCGGGAAGCTGGAGGGCGGACAGCAGGAGGGGGTGGTGACGCTGCTGTTTGGCGCGCTGGCCACCGGCCTGGTCGCACGCTATCTGGCCACCCTGGCGGCCCAGGTCACCCCGGTCGTCAGCTACACTGATGGGGAGCTGTACCGCAATCAGACCGCGCAGCGGAACTTCGAGGCTGCCCGGCGGCTACTCCAGTCCCAGCAGGTTTCCACCGTCGCTCTGGCCCTCCTGCTGTTCGGCGTGCTGCTCAGCCTGATTCCCGCCGACAAGCCTTACCAGCTGGTGACCCAGCAGGGGGGGGCGGTGCTGTGCGGCAAGCTGGTTTCCGGCACCGATGGAGCGGTATACGTGACTTCCAGCGGCGCGGCCACAAAGCTCAAGGGCGTCACCGACATGACGCCTGTGATGGCTTGCCCGCCCAAACCCTGACGGTCGACCGTTCCTCAACCAACCCCGGCTGCACCGCCACTTCCCGGTTCGCCACCCTCCCCCCAGGAGGTCACCGGAGTGGTATAGACCCGGCCCGCGGCGCCCCGATCAGGCCACGGTCCAGCTCTCCCCACACCGTCAGCTCCTTGATACGTAGACCTGCCATGACGGTCATGCCCGCGCCCCGGTCGCCAGACAGCAGGAACCGTAGTGGCTTCCGGTTCAGCGCCTCAACGTGAAAAACGCCCTGGGCCTCGCAGTAGTTCGCGAAGGTACGTAGGGCGCTCTCGTAGGAGATGAGGGTGTTCTTGGCCACGCGGCGGCTGTCCTGAAGGAAGTCCTTTCCGTCGGAGCGAATCGTTTGCTGATTTCACCGCTTTTTGGGCTGTTCGGAGAGGACGATTTGGGCGTTATACAGCCCTTATGCCTTCCCCTTTGCAGTAGCTCAAAAGCGAAAAGACCTCGTTCAGTACGGGGTCTTTTCGTTTGGTGGCCAGGGCCGGACTTGAACCGGCGACCCAACGATTTTCAGTCGTCCCTTGCTCCACCAACTTCGCAAATGCCGTCCTAGACAGTGTAATACGGCTTTGCGCTCCTGTCAAAACCCCTGGGGAGCACACGATACCGCTCCTCGTGCATACGTGAGAAAGCCGTCCTAGAGCGGGTTTAAAGGCTCTGAGGATACAACGACCGGAAATCGTTCAGTGGATTCCTGAATAACGCCGTCCATAGCAACGAAAAATCTGCATAAGTCTCTCGACCCCTGGTCCGCCTCTCGGCTGGCCGGGGGCTTTTCCTTTTGGAGGAACCCCATGTACTTCACCTTTATTGAACAGGTTCGTGCCCGCCTTGCCGAAAGCGACGTTCCCATTCCCGCGGCTCAGGCATACCTGCAAGTCCTGACCAACCTCAACGCCCTGAGCGTGTTGATGGCACCGGACAGTGACGACGATTTGAACAGCTCAGAGCTGGCTCACCTAACTCGGCTCTTCGCCCAGCACCAGCGGCGGCGGGTCCAGATGGAAGAGGAACATCCTCTCCTGGCCGTTCTGTCACGGCCCGCCGGGTGGCAGGGCAACTAACCCCTTGCTGGGAGGGCAGCGTGCTGGGCCGCAAATCCAGCACGCCTCCTTTCCCACGACCCTCGCAACGGAGTTACAGGCGTTGGGCAAGCTGTTGAAGTGCCACAACTTGCGAGAGCACCGTTACCGCTTAGCAAGTCCGGCGAATACAGCATGACGTTTCTCCAGCACGTCCTGGGCTACAGCACGAGCATCCAGCACGAGCTTTTTCTCGGACTTCTGTGGGGAGCTGGTTCGTGCCTCGGTGTTGGTGCTCATGCCCATGATGCTACTCCCCCACTACGACCAAGAATTGGAGGGGCCGGAGCAGGTGCATCTGGAGAAGCCGCATCACGACCATCGAACGTGCTCAGCCCTGCTCGAAGCCGAATACTCAGAACTGGAGATGCTGGCCAGGCCGAAAGGAGGCACAGGGAGCTGAACCTTGGGGGTGTACCTGCTTCAAATCGGGGGTAGCCACCGCGAAAACTTCTCAAGAGGACGCATATTCGTCCACGCAGCCCCGCCGCGTCGATTAAAGTGCCGCCGAACATATGACCATCTCAAGGAGTCGAACCCTTCCTACGCTTGTCCTCACCCTGCTCGGCCTCGGCGCTGCCACCGTGGCCCAGGCTGAAACTCGCGTTCCCGGCACGAAAGTCTTCTACAGCTATCAGAAGGACCCGATGAACGACGCCAACCTCAGCATCGTCTTCATCGACGAGTTGAACGATACGGGCAGCAATACATACCTGAGCATGAAGTGCGCTGCTGGGCAGGGCTGGCTGTTCGGCATCGCTACCAAGCACGCCCTGCTGCCCACCACACCCATCGAGTCGAGGGATGAACTGGACAAACAGATAGATGACCTCTACGCCGTCTCCTACCGCGTGGGAACCTCACAAGCCGCGACCGTGGGCGACATTGATTCGGCATGGCTCAACAGAAAGCTTCGTCCTGAATCCCTGCTCTTCTACGACATGAATGCCAATAATGCCATCGCGCAGGGTTTAATGGACGGCAAGAAGGTAGTCATTCGTATTCAGCCGCGACGCGATGGGGCCGTTGTAAAGCAGCAACTGGATTACACCTTCCAACCCCAAGGCTTCGCACAGGCATTTGCCGCCGTCAAATACTGTAAATGAGATGGGATGGAAGACTTAGATGGGATGTTTTAGGGTCCTTCTGAAACTACTATTCTACACCACTTTGATTGTCCTGGCTGTCGCAGGTGTTATCCTCATTGCTAAATTTGTTCTAGCACTGGTTGCCGGTATCCTGGGCATCATGCTCATTATCGGCTTAATTGGTCTTGTAGGTCGATTGAGAATCACAGGATTCTGGATTGGCTGGTAGTCTACTTATTGCAAAGAAGTCAGGCTGGGTCGGCTTTTTCCCGCCTTCTCTCGTCAGCGTTAGCCAGCAGACATGTGACAATTAAGTAAAGGAACAAAATGTCCTTTTGGAAGAAAGTTCAGGAAATCGGCAAGAAGGCAACCGAAGTCGCCGCCGAACTGGGCACCGAGGGCCAGAAACGTCTGGCTGAATACCAGCAGCAGGCCGAGGAGCAGCGCAAGGTGGCCGAAGCCGAGCAGGCTGCCCGTAAAGCTGAACAGGACGCTCTTCTGGCCCAGCACGTCCCTGCCGTCGTCAAGTTCAACGTTTCTGCCAACTACCACGGTGGCTACCCTGGTCTCCCAGACATCATTGATGGCGGGCACCTGTATCTGGGGCAGGAGGAGTTGGTCTGGCTGAAGCTCCCCACCGTCCTGCGCATTCCCTACCTGGACATTTATGACCTCGACCTCGATAACTTTAAGGTCAGCATGGTGCGTAGTCTCATAGCCGGGGGTGCCGACAACGACGTTCACCGGCTTAAGAACACGGTGGTCGTCATCTGCCGCATCAACGGCGTCAAGCAGCGAGTGAAGTTCGAGGTGTGGGGCGGCCTAAGCGTTCACTCCGGAGCCCTGAACGCTCAGAAAGTCATTGACCATCTGGCAGAGTTCAGGCACCTGTTCGTGCAGGACCACGCGCCCGCACCCCTCCCAGGTCCAACCCCAACCGCCACCCCCTCCGTGATGGACGAACTGGAGCGCCTGGCCCAGATGCGGGAGCGGGGCCTGCTGGGCGACGAAGAGTTCAAGGCGTTCAAGGCCAAGCTACTCGCTCGGCTTTAACGTACCGGGTCTTTCAGAGGATTGGGAGCCGGGCGAATACCGGCTCCCTCTTTCACATCAGGAAGCGAGCCGCAGCAGCACGTCCTGCGCCTCGCGTAACGGTTCCAGAACTAAATTCTCCAGGTCATCGAGTTCCTCCTCGCTCTGCGCGTGCAGCTCGCTCAGGCGCTCGTAGCGCCGGGTGAGCTGCTCATGCCGCTCCTGCATCGCGTAGCAGGGTGACCAAGTTGGCCTCTAGCCCAGCCAGAAGGGCTGCTTTGAGCAGTAATGCGCCCTGCTGCTGCTTCAGAAACGGGCTGGGCATCAGAACAGCACCTCCAGCCATTGGTCCTCTTGAACCTGCCGCTCCCGAACTGCGTGTAGTACCAAATTTTCTGGTGGACGACCTTGAAGATTACCGTAAATTGTCTCCATCGGAATCAAAACAACTTCCATAGTGCTCAAGCCCTATGCGAGTGTGCTCGACCATTCCGAATTACCGAACCTCCCCTCCTCGAAAGAGAGACGGTACAGGTTCTCCAAAATGTCTTGCACAGGGTTAAGCAGCCCCATGTAATAGGAGAGAAGCTCGATGGCAGGATGGTCGATGTCCAATTTTTTAGTTGTCTGCATTCTGTACTCCTGGGTACACAGGCGAGCCCAAAGACTCTCGGCGATGGGACGTGCGCCGGGCTGCTCAGGAGCGTGAAGGTTTGCCAGCCGCCCCTAGGTCAGGTGGCGGTGGTGGACAGTGGAAGAGTCCGAAGTCAGGCTGTGAACCCTTGAGGTCCACGCTCCAGCATCGCGGTCTGCTGAGAGCAGCCCGGCGCGCTTACTGGGTTTTCAACGCCTCCCCACTCCGTGTCCAATCTCGGTAGTATCAACGTTGTCCTGCTTCGGCCTTACCGTTCGGCTAACTATTCGGGGCTTACGGATGGCTCCTCGTGGGACATTTCCAGAGCCATCTCCATCCGACTGGGCACGAATAATCGTGTGCTCCAGCACGAGTGTCAACCCCCACCCCCATTCCACTTCTCCTACCCCCAGTCCCCCTGGGCAGAATCGTTCGCTCCCCACCCGTATTTCTGCTTTCCTGGGGTGAGGCTCTCTCATGACTACATTCGACCGGCTCCTCGACCGCCCGCTGCGCTCGCCCATCTTCCCGGAGCCGGTGCGGGTCATCCGTGTGGAGCGTGCAGGAACGCGACACAAAGTCACCGCCGAGGGCCTGAGCACCCATCGCATCCACCAACGCATGTTGAATGGTGCGGACATTGCCGCCCTGATGCACCTGGTCGCCGACCAGCGGACGGACTTCGCGGGCGACCCGGAGCTGTTCGCGCTGGGCGTCGAGGCCCGGCGTATCCAGCTCGGTTACACCTTCGACCCCTTCTTCGCGGTGTCGGCCAGCCGAATCGACCCGCTGCCGCACCAGCTCGAAGCAGTCTACGGCGTGCTCCTCAAACGCCCCCGGATTCGCTTCCTTCTGGCCGATGACCCAGGAGCTGGGAAGACAATCATGGGCGGCCTGCTGCTCAAGGAGCTGCGCTACCGCAAGCTGCTCGACCGGGTACTCATCGTCACCCCGGCCAACCTGACCGACCAGTGGCGGCGCGAGATGCACGACAAGTTCGGCGAGACGTTCCAGGTCATCAACCGGGACGTGGCGGGGTTGAGCTACGGCGAGAACCCCTGGGAGGGCGAGAACCTGGTGGTGACCAGCGTGGACTTCGCCAAGCGGGACGAGAACCTGGAGCACCTGCGCCGTGTCCATTGGGACCTCGTCATCGTGGACGAGTCGCACCGCCTCTCCGCCACCAAGTACGGGTCCGAAATCAAACGGTCCCAGCGGTACAAGTTGGGCGAGATGCTGGCCCAGACCAGCGCCCACATGCTGCTCCTCACCGCCACCCCACACCAGGGCGACGACGAGAAGTTCCGCCTGCTGCTGGACCTGCTGGAGCCGGACCTCTTCGCTACCGCCGGGCTGCTGCGGGAGGCTGCGGGCAAGGGCGAGAACCCCATCATGCTGCGCCGCCTGAAGGAGGACATGACCGACTTCGACAGCAAGCCGCTGTTCCCGCCCCGCTACGTCCACACGCCGCAGTTCCGGCTCTCGCCCAGTGAACGTGCCCTGTACGACCGCGTGACGGACTACGTCACCAAGCACTTCCGCAAGGCGTGGGACGACCGCAGGCGCAACGTGGGGCTCGCCATGACCGTCCTGCAACGCCGATTGGCGAGCAGTTCCTACGCCATCAGCCGCTCGCTGGAGAACCGGCTGAAGCGTCTCCAGGCCCTACGGGACGACGTGAATAACCTGGCGGACGACCCCTACCTGGGCTACACCGAGGACGAACTGGAAGACCTCCCCGAAGAGGAACGCTGGGAGCTGGAGGACCGCATCGCCGAGCGGCTGACCCTGGCCCGCAACCTTCCCCAGCTTGAGGCCGAAATTCGGGAGTTGGAGTTCCTCAGCCGCGAGGCGCGGACGCTGGCGAAGTTGGAGCAGGACCGGAAGCTTTTGGAACTGCTCAAGGTGCTCGGCAAGCTGAACGGCGAGAAGCTCCTCGTCTTCACCGAGCACAAGGACACCCTGAACTTCCTGGTCACCGTGCTGCAAAAGCAGGGCTACGCCGTCACCCATATCGACGGCAGCATGGGCCTGGAGGAGCGAGTGGGCCGCGAGCACGAGTTCCGGGATTCAGCCCAGGTCATGGTGGCGACGGAGGCCGCAGGCGAGGGCATCAACCTCCAGTTCTGCTCGGTCATGGTGAACTACGACCTCCCGTGGAACCCCACCCGCCTGGAGCAGCGCATGGGCCGCATCCACCGCTACGGGCAGAAGTACGAGGTGAACATCCACAACCTCATCGCCGAGGGCACCCGTGAGGGGACGTGCTGGCCCTGGTGTTGGAGAAGCTCCAAATCATGCGCGAGCAGCTCGGCAGTGACCGGGTGTACGACGTGGTGGGCGAGCTGCTGGGCGACGTGGACCTCGAAAAGCTGATGCTGGAGCATCTGCTGGGCCGCCGCACCCTGGCCGAGATTCAGGCGATGGTGTCCGCCCGGCTCTCGCCCGACCGCGTGGAGTACCTGAAGGAAGTCACGCTGGAAGCCCTCGCCAAGCGCGACGTGGACCTCTCGCGGCTGCGGGCCGACCGCGAGCAGAGCGAGCTGACGCGCATCCAGCCGGAGTACACGGCCCGCTTCTTCGTGCAAGCCTTGGAGAAGTTGGGGGGCCGGGCCACCCTGCGGCAGGACGGCCTGTACACCATGCGGGTGCCCTACGAGTTGCGGAGTAAGGCGCACAACGTCCGCAGCGAGTACCTGAAAACGACCTTCGACAAGCGGGCGGCCTACGACGCCGACTTCCTGGCTCCCGGCCATCCCCTGTTCGACCTGGTGCTTCAGGAGACGCTGGCCCTGGCCCAGCCGGTCATGCAGCGGGGCGCGACCTTCGAGCTGGACGGCCTGACGGGGGACGCCCTCCTCGGCTTCTATGAGTTGGCGGTGGTGGACGGACAGGGCAGCACGGCCTCACGCCGCCTGTTCGCCGTGCAGCAGAAGGGCGACGAGACACCGACGCTGGTATCGCCCCGGCTTCTAGTGGACGCCCTGCCTGCCCCCCAGGGAGAGGGCAACATCCCCGACGGCGAGGGCGTCTCGGAGCACCTGGAGAACTGGCTGCTGGAGACCCAACTCGAACCCTACGAGAACGAGGTGCGCGGCGAGCGCCTGCGTGAGGTGGACATTCGCCGCCGGTACGGCACCCGCAGTCTGGAACACCTGCTCCGGGAGTCCACCCGCAAGCTCACCCAGCACAAGCTCAAGGCCGCGCAGGGCGACGACATGAAGCTCGCCATCACTCAGGAGGAACGCCGCCTGCGTGGTCTTCAGGAGCGTCAGCGCAGCTTCCTGGCCGAATTGGAGCAGGAGTCGCAGCTCATTCCCGAACCGGCCCAGCCTCTCGCGCTGGCGTACCTGCGGCCCCTCCAACCCACGCAGCAGAACTTGCCGAACGAGGACGACCCGGAGGTCCGCAAGGCCGTGGAACTCGCCGGGATGAGGGTGGCCGAGGAATATGAGCGGTCCCAGGGCCGGATGCCTGCCGATGTCAGCGCTGAGAACGTCGGGTACGACATCCGCAGCGTCATGCCGAGCACAGCGGCAGACGGCACGCCCCAGGAAACCCGCTTCATTGAGGTCAAGGGCCGTGCTGGGGTCGGTCCCGTCGTCCTGACCCCCAACGAGTGGATTACCGCTGGACGGCTGAAAGAGAACTACTACCTCTACATCGTCACCAATGCCCTGAGCACCCAGCCGAACCTCACCATCGTTCGCAATCCCGCCGCGAACGTCACGCCGGGACAGGAAGTCACCGTGCTGCACTACGTCATCCCCACCGAGGAGTGGCAGCGGGCGGGCGAGCAACCCCAGGAGCACGCATGAACGACCAGCAGAGCCTTTTCGACACGGTGTTCGTCCCCGCCGGGGAGAAGGCGAGCCCATCTCCTTCGGCCCCCGACTTGGTTCATCTGGCCGAGGGTTGGCGGGCCGCCGTGCAGGACATGGAGGGGCCGGGACGCCGCTGGCTGTTCACGCCCTGGCTCACCACCCGCCACGCCGAGGACTTCCTGAAGGGGATGTCCAGCCTCGACGCCGTGCAAGCATTCAGGGAGTGGGGTGTGGAAGTCAAGCGCCTGCCGAACCTGCACGCCAAGGTGTACGCCCGTGAGCACGAGGGCGGGGTCCTGTGGCTCGGCAGCGCCAACCTCTCGAACCTGGGCGAAGACGGCGGGGCGCACAGCAAACAGGTAGAGGCCATGAGCGGCCCACACCCCCTCACCCCCGCCACCCTGACGAAGCTGGAATACCTCTGGAGCAACGGGAAGCCTTTCAGCCCCAGCGACGTTCAGCACGAGCTGACCCGGCTGGTGCAGGAGCAGGAGACGTTTCGCACCCTCCTGCTCGACCAAGCCGAGCTGGGTGTGCTGGCCCTGCGCCTCTCGTTCAAGCTGCTGGGCGGGCAGTTCACCATCCCGCCCGACTGGCTGGGCCACGGCAACGAGCAGGCGCAGCGGGACCGGGTTCGCTACCCCAGCGTGGAGTTCATCGACCCCGACACCAGCCTCGCCACCCGCTTCCGCAAGTTCATCAACGCCGAGAAGCGGAAGCTCGACGACCGGATTGAGGACGTGCCCGACGTGAGCGGCTTGTACGTCCTGCGGGCCGAGGACATGCTGAGCATCAAGACCTTTTTGTGCGACATGGAGAAGCAGGCCCGCCAGAAGTTCGAGCAGGAACTCCACCAAGAGCGGGAGCATCTGCGGGACGACTTCACGAAGCGGTTCGAGAGCGCCTTCCAGCGGTTCCTGAGCGAGAAAACCAGCTACATAGCCAAGACTCCGGCCCAGGCTGCGAAAGATGCTGCCGATGCTTTCGACGACTACATCAGCCGGGACCCCTTTCGCATCAGCGCCCAGTTCTTCATTCCCCTGAAAGATGCCGACGACCCTCACAGCGGGCTCGCGCAAGCTATGGTGCAGGTTCGGGCACGGCAGCGGCTGTACTGAGCCGACTGGCGTCCCCGGTTACCCTGACAGATGAAACGGGAAGCCGCGACTCAGAAGAGAACAGACCGGGGACTGAGGGGGTGCCGACGGCAGAAGACCCGCTGGTCCTGGGCATCTCCACTTCTGAGGTCGAGTTCTACCTTCAGGTCGCCGCCGGAAATGCCCCCATCAATCCACAGCCCTACGACGAGGAGCAGTTCCCGCAGTTCAGGCCGTTCCTGGACGGGCAACTTCAGGTGGAGCGCGACCTTGCGGAGGACTGAGCCAGTCACCCCGTATCCTGTGCAGGATGACCGAGCAGGAGCTACGCGACCTGATTGCCCAGGGAGAGACCCTCACAGTTGAATTTAAAAGTGACGTGGAGGAGAAGGGTGGTCTCCATCAGGACAAGCTCGTGGAAGCCATCGTTTGCATGGCAAACACCCACGGGGGCCAACTCCTGCTCGGCGTGGAGGACAGCGGAGAGGTGACTGGATTGAACCCAGAACGTCCAGCTCACCTCACTCCCGCGAATCTCGAAGCATTGATTGCCAACAGGACTCGCCCACATCTCGCCGCACCAGTGGGCTTTCACAGCCTTGGTGGGCACCGCATTGTGGTCATCACCGTCCCGAAAGCAGCGGGGTTGACCGCCACCTCAGACGGCCTCGTGAAGCGGCGCGTTATTGGCGGCCAGGGCAGGCCGGAGTGCGTGACCATTCACCCTACCAACTGGATGGACTACCCTATTCAGATGGGTGCTCCCGACCTGAGCGCCTACACGCCTCCCAGCGCCACTTGGGATGACCTGGACCCCATTGAACTCGAACGGCTAAGGCAGAACGTTGAAACCAACCCGAAGGCTGACCCAGCGCTACGCGGGTTGGACCACGCTGAACTTGCGGGGGCACTGAATCTGGTGGTGACCGTAGACGGCGTGGCACGCCCTACAGTCACTGGGCTCCTGCTGGCAGGAAGGGAAGCGTCCATTCGTAGCCATGTGCCCACGCACGAGGCTGCCTTCCAGCTTCTCACCGAGAGGTTGGGCAATCCGCTAAACCAATTCAGCCATGCACCGCTGGTCAAGCTCTTCCAGACTTTCGAGCAGTATCTGGTCCCCCTCAACCTGGAGGAGGAATTTGACCTAGGCATTCGCCGAATTCCTGTGCCGCCCTACCCCACAGCGGCCTTTCGAGAGGGTCTGGCTAACGCGCTCGTCCACCGGGACTACACGCAGCGTGGCACCGTCTACGTTCGGATTGATGAGGGTGCAGGCGGTATGTACATCAGCAATCCCGGACGGCTGCCGGAGGGCGTGACGACGGACAACATCTTGGTGGTGGAACCCAGGGCCAGAAATCCGCTCCTTGCTGACGCTTTTCGGCGCCTGGGCCTGGCCGAACGTACAGGACGCGGCGTAGACCGTATTTACGAGTCCATCCTGCGTGCTGGTCGGCCAGCACCCACCTATGAGGTGGACAAGGACGGTACAAATGTGCGTGTGTTTCTGCCAGGTGGACAGCCGGACGTGGAGTTCGTGCGCCTCACCATCGAGGCCCAGAACCGTCAGCAACGTGACCTGACCTGGCGTCAGCTCCTGATTCTCCGAACGGCCAAGGATGAGGGCGAAATCACGACCGCCGAGGCGACGGCCCTCATCCGGGGCACGGAACATCAAGCGCGTTCCACCCTGGAACAGCTTATGGAGGCCGGGCTGCTGGAGCCCAAAGGGCCGAAGAAACACCGGACCTATCACCTGAGCGCCCGCCTGTACAACCGCATGGGCCAGAAGGCCGAGTACGTTCGCAGGCGCGGGCCCGACAGCATCCGGCAGGAGCAGAGCGTGCTGCAATTCCTGCGGGAGCACGGCGAAATTCAGCGCAGCGATGTCCTCAAGCTGTTGCCCGAACTCACGCCCAGTGAGGCGTCGAACCTGCTGAAGCGCCTGACCCGCTCTCGCCAAATCGCAAAGCGTGGTGAGCGGAAGGGCACCAGCTACACCCTGGGCACCACCGAGCCATAAGCCGGGTATGGGCACAACCAGATATGGGCAATCGCCCATAAGTTGCCCATATCCCGAAAACCCGTCGCGGTACGCATCGTCTGGCACGTTAGTTTCGGGCACAGTTTTTTGCTAACAAATATCGCCCATAAGCGGCCCTGCATCCGCCAGCCCCGCCCCCAACTCGGCCCCCAATTCGGAAAATTGTGCACCCTCGTAGGTCGAAGAATCCCGTTCTGCACGGAGTTTCGGTTAGAGCCTCGTAGGTTAACTCGGAATCTAACTCGGAAAACATCATGTGCCGTCTCACATTCCGAGTTGACCCAGTATGGAGGGAGAAAACCGCCGGTTTCATCGCGAAGCCAAGCCCTTCCGGCTTAGCCGAGGGAAGAGCTTAGACCACCTCTCCCATGTCTTTCGTCAACGAAACCCGGCGTCACCGCATTTGCGGCATCGCGCCGCTGGGCAGGCTGCTACAGTCCGCGAGGTATGAAAACCCTGAAGAACACGGCACTGGCCCTGGGTCTCCTTATCGGTGGCGTCGCCATCGGCCAGGCGCTGAGCGACAAGGCCCTCGACGCCGCCTCCACCAAGTCGAAGACGGACTATGTAGCTGAGGCAAACAGAATCATCATGGATTACCGCATCTCGGTCATCGGTGCCGACAGCGCCCCCCAGGTCTCCCAGGTCGCCAACGAGACCACCGCCCAACTCATGTACATCCAGACCAAGCAGAACGCCGAAATCATCCGGCTCCTGACCCTGCTGAACAACAAGAAGTAGCCCACACGCACCCGGTTAGACGCTCGCTGCCCTGCCAGCGGGCGTTTTTACTTCATCTGCCGCATTGTGGGACTCTTGCTATACTCCTGCGCCCTATCTTGTGTCTTAATCATGGGTTACAAGCGTCTCATCGAACATCGCCTGCCGCTGGCCGAGGTCAGCACCGAGTCGGCGCGTGAAAAAAGCATTCGGCACGGTCACATCTCTACGCTTCACATCTGGTGGGCACGGCGTCCACTCGCCGCCAGCCGTGCCGCCGTCTTTGCCATGCTGGTGCCCGACACCGACGAGAACTACGAGTTGGTCAAGAAAATCGTCCCCTGGGAGGCGGTCAAGGACGGCAACAGCGATGCCATTCTGGAAGCCCGTCGCCGGGTGCTGGAAGCCAACGGCGGCGTTCCCCCCAAAGTCCTCGACCCCTTCGGCGGGGGTGGGGCCATTCCGCTGGAAGCCCTGCGTCTGGGCTGTGAGGTCTACTCGATGGACCTGAACCCTGTCGCGCACATCATCCAGAAGGCCACGCTGGAGTTTCCGCAGAAGTACGGCCAGCCGAACAGCCGCCCTGTGCCCGACTACATCCGCGAGAAGGACCGGCAGGCTGCTGCCCTGGCGACCGGCAAGGTCAGCACGAAGAACAGGGGTAAGGCCACCCGGCAAGTCGGGTTCGACTTCAGCGGCAGCGAGGGCCTGTGGGAGCAGGCGTACAAGCGCAATCCGCTGGCGACCGACGTGCGCTACTGGGGCGAATGGGTGAAGGCCCGCGCCGAATTGGCTGAGTTCTATCCAGACGACGTTTTTGGGGAAGATGAGCAAATTATGAGGGGGGGCGCAGCGAGAATTCACTAGGGTACTCCAGGCGTAGCCCTGTCGCCTACCTCTGGGCTCGTACTGTCACCTGTACCAATCCCGCCTGCCGTGCCGAAGTCCCGATGGTGCGCCAGTGGTGGTTGGCGAAGAAGCCCGGCAAAAGCCTGGCACTGAAACCTGTAGTCAACCCGGAAGCAAGACGGGTTGACTTTGCTGTTGTGGAAGTCGGGAAGGGCGAAACGTGGCCGGATGAGGGGACAATTGAGCGTGGCAACAGCACTTGCCCTGCCTGCCATACCGCCATTCCCAGCAGCGAAGCCCGCGAACAGGCCAAGAGCAACCGCTGGGGCCAGCGCCTGATGGCCGTTGTTCTATCTACCCCTGGTGAGCAGGGCAAGAGTTATCGCGTTGCCACTGCTGACGATGAAGCTGTTTTTGAGAGGGCCAAGCAACGACTTGAGGAACTGAAAGCTACCGAAACCTTTGACGGTCTACCGCTGGTTCCCAACGAACCGATTCCCTATGAGCCACGTGCTTTCACCCCATGCATTTACGGCTTCACCGAATGGGGTCAACTGTTCAACGCCCGCCAAGCCCTCTCCCTGGTCACGTTCGCCAAGTACGTTCGCGCCGCCCATGCTGAAGCCTCGGCACAAATTGGAGACGCGGAGTATGGAAAGGTTGTTTCTGTTTATCTGGGTCTTAATCTGGATAGGCTTGCTGATAAAGTCTGTACGTTGGTAAATTACCAACCAGAGAGCGAAAAGATTGCTCATGTTTTCATCAGGCAAGCACTGCCCATGGTTTGGGACTACGCTGAAACATCACCATTTACGGATGTTGGCTGGCCAAACGCAATAGAATGGATTGTCCTCTCAATAAATCACACTGCTTTGGTTTCCAACAAAGGAGCAGTCACTTTGCGCGGAAGCGCAACCAGAATGCCAATAGATGACGGAGTCATTGACGCAATTATTACAGACCCTCCCTACTACGATGCCATTCCTTATTCAGACTTATCGGACTTCTTTTATGTTTGGCTGAAGCGTACGATAGGAGGACTGTACCCAGAGCATTTCCGCACACCGACTACGCCAAAGGCACAAGAGGCAGTTCAAAATCCTATCCGACACGGTGGGGACAACGAGAAGGCTAAACGGTTTTTTGAAGCCACGATGTCCCAAGCATTCACCGAAATGCACCGAGTCCTTAAGATGAGCGGGGAGGCAACAATCGTATTTGCCCACAAGTCAACTGATGCATGGGAAACATTGATTGGTGCCCTAATCAGTGCTGGCTTCAGAGTTGAAGCATCATGGCCCTTACGTACTGAAAAGCCTGGCCGTACACGAGCACAAAACTCCGCCGCCCTCGCCTCCTCCACCTTCCTCAACTGCACCAAACGTACCTCCGGCGGCATCGGCTACTTCAACGACGTTCGCCGGGACATGATTGCGGCCATTCAACCCCAACTGGCCGAGTTCTGGGAATCCGGCATTCGCGGCGCGGACTTCTTTATGTCGGCCATCGGGCCGGGGCTGGAGGCGTACAGCAGGCACGACGAGGTGCGCCGCATGAGTGGCGAGGTCGTGACCGTGGGCGAGTTCCTCGACGAGGTTCGCAAGATTGTCATGGAGTTCGCGCTGGAGCAGGTGCTGGGGGCCAGGAGCCTGGGCGTGGTGGACGCGCCGACCCAGTTCGCGCTGCTGTCCCTGTGGGGCTACGGCCCCGAACTGCCGTCCGACGAGGCCCGCAAGCTGGCGCAGTCGGTGGGCGTGGAACTGGGCGAGATTGCCGGGCTGGTGACCGTGAAGGGCGAGAAGGCGAACGTGCAGGGCATCAAGGCCCGCAGCAAGGACAGGAATCTCGGCCTCAGCAAGCACGGCGAGAAGGTGCCGATGGTGGACGCCATGTACCGTGCCGTGAACCTGCTGGGCGGCGGGAGCCGTCAGGCGGTGTCGGACTACCTGGGCGGCGTGGGCTACCTGGAGGAAGAAGCCTTCTGGCAGACCATGCAGGCCCTGGCCGAAGTGCAGGAGGGTGTGGACGACGGGCGGGCGCTGCACGAGTTGCTGACCATCCGCGACAACCTGCCCAAGGCCAGCGGGGACGCGATGAACACCCTCTTTGGAGTGAAAGCATGAGCAACGTGCAGGAAGCCTTCGGCAAAGCGGTCTACAGCTACGCCGGGGCGGTACGCGGGTATGTCAGCGGCAGGCTCAAGGGCGTCTACGGCGAGGGCAAGCCGTGGTTCGAGGCGTTCATGGCCTCGCTCTCGTTCCAGAAGCAGAACAACGTCAGGAACACCATCGAGGCCGGAAACGTCAAAGCACCGGAAGACCTGATTGATGTCACGCACTTCAGCGACGTGATTCTGCGGCAAAAGGACATCTTCAAGCCTCTGTTCGGCAACCAGCACAGCAAGGCGGTGACCTGGGCACAGGAAATCGCCGACGTGCGCCACGAGTACAGCCACCAGAAGCCGGTGTCGGACGACGACGCCTACCGGGCGCTGGACAACATGGCCCGCCTGCTCGTGCTGATGGACGAGAACGAGAAGGCTGCCGAAGTGAAGGCTCTGCGCGACGGCCTGCTGACGGGCGGGAAGGTGGCGGCGGCTCCGGCAGCACCCCACGACCCGGCGCTCCAGCCCTGGTGGAAGCACGCCCAGCCCCACGCCGACATCCGCAAGGGCCAGTTCGACGAGAACACCTTCGCCGCCAAGCTGGACGACGTGGTGCGCGACGACGGCAGCGCCCCGCTGGAGTACCGCCGCGCCGACCTGTTCTTCAGGAAGACCTACCTGACACGGGAACTGACGGCGGTGCTGGCCGACACCCTCAAGCGGCTGGCCGGGACGGGCGGCGAGTCGGTGGTGCAGCTCCGCACCCCCTTCGGCGGCGGCAAGACGCACGCCCTGATTGCCCTGTACCACCTCGTGAGACACCACGCCGACATCGAGGACGCCGACCGCGCCGCGATTCTCAAGGCCGCGAACCTGACGGACGTGCCCCGTACCCGCGTGGCGGTGCTGGTGGGCACCCAGCTCGACCCCAATGGCCGCAGCGTGGACGGCCTGACCCTCCGCACCCTCTGGGGCGAGATGGCCTACGGGCTCGGCGGCAAGGACGGCTACGAGCTGCTGCGGGCCGCCGACGAGTCCGGCATCGCTCCCAGCAAGGACAAGCTCATCGAGCTGTTCGGGCTGGTCCGCGCCGGGAAGTGCAGCGCCCTGATTCTGATGGACGAGCTGCTGGTCTATCAGGTCAAGGCGGCGGGCAGGCGCGTGGAGGGCACGACGCTCCAGGCCCAGACCTTCGCCTTCCTGCAAAGCCTGACGGAAGCGGTGGCGGGTGTGGAGGGCGTCTCCCTCGTCACGACCTTCCCCGAATCGCACATCGAGTATTACGACCATCAGGAAGCCCCGGAAGTCTTCTCCCGCCTGGAGAAAATCTTCGGTCGCGTACAGGCCGTGCGCGTGCCGGTCCAGGGCGAGGAAATCTACGAGGTCATTCGCCGCCGCCTCTTTGACTCGATAGACGAGCGGGCCGCCACGCAGGTCGCCGCCGAATACAGCGCCCTCTTCGACGCCCACAAGGACGACCTGCCCCTGGAAGCCCGCACCACCGAGTACCGCAAGAAGATGACGCGGGCCTTCCCCTTCCACCCGGAGCTGATTGACCTGCTGTACGAGCAGTGGGGCTCGATGCAGAGCTTCCAGAAGACCCGTGGCGTCCTGCGGCTGCTCGCCCGCGTCATCGAGCACGGCTACCTGTCCGGCGCGGCTCGCCCCCTCATCTCCCTGGGCGACGTGGGCCTGGAGGAAGGCGAGATGCAGGCCACCCTCACGCAGACCCTCAAGGACGCCGAATGGGGCGGCGCCCTCGCCAGCGACCTCAGCGCCCCCGGAGGCCGCTCCTACCAGCTCGACAGGGAGCAGGGCGGCAACTACGCCAAGTTCCGGCTGGCGCAGACGGTGGCGAGCGCCGTCTTCATGGCCTCGCACTCCGGCGGCACCGAGAAGGGCATCACCAAGCCCGGCCTGAACCTCGCGCTGATGCACCCCGAAGGCATCACGCCCATGCTGATTACCGACGCGCTGGACCGGCTGAAAAACCGCCTGTACTACATGCACGCGAACGGGAACTACGTGTTCCGCGCCCAGGCCAACCTGAACAGCGTACTCGCCGACCGCACGGCGCAGGTCAAGCGGGAGCGGGCGCTGGACTTCGTGCGCGAGGCGGCGCAGAAGGCGGCGGGGCCCAGCCTCTTCAAGCCCTTCATCTGGCCGGAGGGGCACAAGGACGTGCCCGACAGCACCGGCTTCAAGCTGGTCCTCCTCGGCCCCGACGCCACGCTGGAGGACAGGGACAACCGCAACCGCAAGCTCGGCATTCTCCACCAGAACGCCGGGGGCGGGCCACGCATCCACAAGAACACACTGGTCTACCTCATCGGCAAGGGGGGCGACTTCACCCGCGCCATCGAGGCTGCCCGCACCCTGCTTGCCTTGCAGGACATCGAGAAGGACCGCGCCCTGACCCTCAGCCCGGAGCAGAAAGCGGACCTCAAGGACCGCCTGACCAAGCAGACGGACATGGTGCCCAACCTGACCAAGGCGGCTTACACGGCCCTCTTCGTGCCGACCACGAACGAGGCTGGAGAGGCTGTCTGGCGGGACATCGACATCACGGCCCACGCCAAGACCCGGCCCACCCTGGAGGCGGCGGTCACGGACGTGCTGCGCCAGGAAGACCTGCTCATTGCCGCCATTGACCCTGCCCTGCTCCTGCAAGGCCCCTGGAAGCTCTGGCCCGCCGACGAGCCGTACCTGGAGCTGCACAAGCTCCGCGAATACTTCACCCGCCTGCCCCACCTCCCCTTCCTGGAGTCGGATGCGGCTCTGAAGACGGCCATCGTGCGCGGTGTTCAGCAGGGGCTATTCGATCTGGGCCAGTTCATCGGTCAGGACCCGAAGAACATCTGGGACCGCAAGAACCCGGTGGACGAGGGCAGCGTCTTCTTCACCGAAGCGTACCGGCTTGCCAGACCCAACACGATTCCCCGGCCTACACCGCCCGTCGTTGACCCCCCACCTGTTGTTGACCCTCCCCCACCTCCTCCCATCGGACCGCTTCCACCAAAGCGTGGCGTCACATATGTCCGCCTGACCTTGCCCGATATGCCGCTCACCCAGATACCTACGCTGCTTGACCTCTTTCACGGCCTTAAGGACGCCAAGGGTCAGGTACAGATGGAAGTTCGGCTGACGGCGAGCAACCCCGCCGGGCTCGACCAGGCCATGCTCGACCTGAGCGTCAAGGAACTCATTGACCAGCACGGCCTGAACGTGGACTGGCACCAGGAGTGAAGCGGGCGCAGTGAAGTTCCGACGCATCGTGCTTCCCGAAACGCGGGAAGCTCTTCAAAACCTGTACCCGGCGGCATTCCAGAACCCCAGCTACCTACGGCTGCTGGAGCACCTGATCTTCGGCACCTTCGAGGCCGAGGAGAAACAGGGCTTCCTGGTCATTGACGCCACTACACTGGCGCGGCTGGAAGGTCGGGAAGGACAGGTAGGGTCTCGGAACTACGTGGGGAAGCACCTACTGGAAGGCTTCCAGCGTGACGTAGCCCCCCTCGTCATCGAGAACCACCAGTACAACGATGGCCGAGCCCGCATTGTTCAGAGGCTTCAGGGGCCGAAGTTGGGCGGGATTCTGCACCACGAGTTCACGTCCGCCACGGTAGACCGGCAGGCGCGGGGGGTGTACCTGGACACGGGGCGGAGACCACCCAAATACTCCCGCACGCACATTGCTAAGGCTCGGGAAGCTCGGCAGGAAGAAGTGGAGCGTATTGCCCAGGAGTTGGACGCCGACCACCCTGCCGCTGACCTGCTCAGGTTCTTGAACACCCAGCCCACCACAGCGCTGAAGGGCATCGTCGAACGCAACATTGACGCTGCCAGAGAGGCGGTGGCGAATGACACCCAGATGCCCGTCGAGACCAAGTGGTACAACTGGCGGCTCCTTCTGGAGGTCGAGCACAACCCGGTTCCCCTGTACCAGCCCTCGAAAGCCGAGCGGACGGTGAGATTGTTCCCCGTTGGCGGCAGCTACCTGTCGTTGAGTCGCCCCATCCGCAAAGCCTTACTGGCGGGCTGCGACGAGTACGACACAACTGACGCTGGCGGCCCACGTCTGGAAGATTCCCAGCCTGACGGAAGCGTTAACCAAACACCGCCTGCTCGGCCCTTGGGCCTTGCTCGGACAACTCGCCGGGCTTCCCGTCAAAGGGAGCTTCAGACCCTCGTTTACGGAGAAGGTGGTGCTCAAGCGGGCGGTGTATGCCCTGCTCTTCGGGGCCTCCGAGAAGACGGTCAAGAAGTACCTGCTGGAGGGCACGGAAGGCGTTCCCGGCCTGACCTCAGCCCAGACGGAGCAGCTTCTGACTTCGGAGCTGATGCAGGACATTCTGGCCGCCCAGAAGAACCGTCAGGGGCAGATTCAGGCCGAAGGGGGCATCACAACGGTCTTCGGCAAGTCGGCGTCCCTCTCCCCAGGCAAGACAGGTCGTAACCCCCGCAGCCTGATGGCTGAGGAGATGCAAGCCTACGAGCTGTACCTGCTCAAGCCTATTGTGGACTACCTGCTTCAAATAGGCAGCGAGGAGGTGACTATTACGGCCTGGCAGCACGACGGCTTCACTCTGCGCTTCAAGGACGCTAGCAAGAGGACTCGGCACAACAGCCGTATCAACCGACTGGTCAAGGACAGGGCTATCAGGGACCTGGGTATGCCGAAGTGGCAAGTTGAGCTGGAGAGGGTCACGCTGGAATGAAGGCCAGGAACCAAGCACCCCCCCCAGGAGCAGGGGAAGGGCTATAGGTTCGTACCTCTCTTTGGCGTCGCAACACGATTTTTGCTGTCCATGACGGTGCTTTAGCATCTTTCCTGCCCGTGGCGGCGTGACAGAAAGTCCCCCAAAACGACCTCTCGTTTTGAAGAGTTTCTGCTCCAAAACCTCGGTTCTTCGGGGGTCAAAGTGTTGACGGCCTGCGTACTCTGGAGATGGAGGGACTCGGTGCATCCTCTTAGGCGGACGACAGCATTTGACTGTTTCCCCTCGTGGCCGCGCAGAACTGACGGCTCGGTCGTGTGGTGGATGTAAGCCGCACTCATGTCGCCGCAGGCTTGTACTGCGATTGGGCGGAGACCTGACCCTTCCCCCCTGAAAAAGGCAGCCTCACGGTTGCTTCTTCTCGCTGGGCGACACCCCCCTCCCCTACTTCAATCAGCCCCCCAACGGTCAAGTCCGTGGGGTTGTAGGGTCCCCGCCGTCCCCGGCAGCCAGCTAGGGTCTGTCTGGCTGAATTTGGCAGGATAGGGGGATGGGACGGACGGATTTGACGGAGCAGCAGTGGGCCATTCTGGCCCCACTGCTCCCCAAAAACCCCAAGAAGGGACACGCCTACAAGGACCATAAGCCGGTGCTGAACGGCATTATCTGGCGTCAGAAGACCGGGGCAACGTGGCGAGACATTCCCGAGCGGTATGGGTCGTGGAAGACGTGTCATGACCGCTTCACCCGCTGGTCGCGCAGCGGGGTCTGGGCCGAGATTCTGGCCGCCCTGCACCTGAAAGCGGATGCTGAGGGAAAGATTGATTGGGAAGGCGCGGCGGCGGACAGCACGCACGTCAAAGCCCACCGCGCTGCGGTGGGCGCACGAAAAGAGCCAGCCAAGCTGGAAAAAAGGGGGCGCTCGAAGACGAGTGGCTCGGGATCAGTCGTGGGGGACGCACCACCAAAATCCACGTCCTGATGGATGGGAAGTGTCGGCCCCTCAGTGTGCTGATCTCTGCTGGGCAGGCGAGCGACCCGACCTACCTCGTGCCGCTTCTGGAGGCCGTGCGGGTGGGGCGTCCCGGACCGGGACGCCCGCGCAAGCGTCCCCCGACCCTTCGGATGGATCGGGCGTATGGGGCGAGGAAATACCGGCGTGCTTTGCGGGCACGCAAGATCAGGTGTGTCTGTCCCGAGCGCCAGGATGCGCGCAAGGCCCGGCTGCGGAAGGGCAAGCGGGGGGGACGCCCCCCAAAATTTGACGCAGAAGCCTACAAAGGCCGCCAGGTCGTCGAACGGGGGATCAATCGCCTCAAGGATTTTCGGGCGATTGCCACCCGGTACGAGAAGCGTGGACACCAGTTTTTAGCCGGTGTCCACCTCGCTTGCATCCTTCTTTGGCTTTGATTCTTCAGCCAGACAGACCCTAGTCGGGTTTCCTGGCAGGTTATTCCTACTTCGTCACGTAATATCCGGCTTCGCCGGGGCTGCTGCGCAGCCGATTGCTGCCGAAAGAAGGGCTCTACGACGCTCTTCGGCTACTTCGACAGAAAGATGGGGCGAAGTGCCCCGCAACACCCTCACCGAACATGGGGAAGGGGCCTCACCACGTCGCTCAGAGCAGGAATGTGTTGTCTCCAGGGGACTAACCATTTGGGAGAACTCCTTTTTCTGCCAACGGATTTCCCTTGAACAAATCTTCTCCTTCCCGCCATTCAATCCAAGCATCCCGATCGCCCAGCACCCCTGGGCGGCTTCCCTTTTCGGAGGTTCGTATGTCCAGAAAGACCAAGCTTACCCCGGCAACTACCGCCATCCTCCTCGAAGCTCACGCCCAGGGGCTGAAGAACCAGGCCCTCGCGGACCTGCTTGGCGTCAGCCTGGCCCAGTTGAAGCGGTACAAACAAGAATTCAATCTGGGGAGCAACGACCATCGCAACAACATCGGCAGGCAGGGCGAGCAGCTCTGACGGTGGCGACTTCAAAATGGTTCTGGCGCCATCTCGGTGCGACCCCTACCCCGGGGCGGCCAGCAGCCGGGCACGCAGCAAATCGAACTTCGCACGGCCGTACATCTGGCGCTTGACTAACTTGAGCTTGTTGACATACCCCTCCACCCGCCCGTTCGACCAGGCCTGCCGCATTCCCTCCCGCACCGCCTCCAGGTCGCTCCACACGCCCTGCGCGAAGCCCTTGAGCGCCGCGATGCCGCTGTCGGTTGCCGCCTTCAGCCACGTGCCGAGTTCGCTCGGGTCGCGGCGCCGCACCATGTCGGCGAATTGCTGGGCGAGCGTCGTGACGCTCGCTACCTCGCTGTTCGTCTGCATCAACTTGTCGACCCAGTCGCGCTCCCGGTCACTGCGTTTTTCGGGGGCACGGATGACGGTGAACGCCAGCATGGTCAAGGTAGGGCGTCTTACTCCCGTCGGCACCACCGCTTGGGGTCGGTCGGGTGAGCCGTCGTTCCGCCGTCCCTTCACGCCGTGCTGTCGGCGGACGTCAGCCATATAGTGCCGAACCACTGAGGCGCTGCCCGTAAAGCCTTGCGTACAGACCTCTTCCCATAACCGCCTGGCGTTGCGCTGGCCCGCGTTGAACCGCTCGACCAAGTAGCTTTCAAAGGCGGCGATGGCCTGGCCTCGCGGGCACCGGACTTGCTCGGGGCAGCGGTCAAGCCGGGCGTACTTCTTGACGGTGTTGCGGCTGAGCTGGAGTTCGAAGGCGATGCTGCGAAAAGTGCGGCCCCCAGCGCGCAGGGCGTGGATGCGGTCAAACTGCGCTTGCTTGTGGGGGCTGACGTCAGGCCTGGAAGGCGTTGGGCTCATTTCGGGCGAGTCGAGTGCCGAAGCACTCGACTCGCCCACCTCTGGAGGTGGCTCGGCGAAGGCGACCTTGAGATCTTCGCTGTGCCCGAGCAGCCCCCGCAGCACGGCCTCACTCAGGTTCTTCAGCAGGTGCCAGCGATCCGCAACTTGCATGGCTTCAGGCGCACCCTGCCGGATGCCATCGGCGTAGACCACCGCACGATCCCTGGTCACGATCTGCACGCCCGGGTGGGCGTGCAACCAGGCGGCCACCGTGTTCGGCTTCCGGTCGGGCAGGAGGTCAACAACTCGCCTGGCCTCGTGATCCACCAGGATCGTTCCGTACGTCTGCCCCTTGCGGTACGCCCAGTCGTCCATGCCCAGCACCCGGACAGCCGCCACCGGCGGTGGCGGCACCCGTCGAACGAGGGTGAGCAGCGCCTTGCGCCCGACCACCAGTGAGCACCGCTCAGCGAGCCGTTCTCCCCCCCGCCCACCGAGCGCCAGTCCAATGGCACGCAGAGACTCGGCCAGGCGGGAGGTTCGACGGGCAAAGGGCACGGTCAGAGTCTTGAACCGCTCAGCGAAGATGCGCTGTGGGCACGACGGACAGAGACAGGGGCAACGCCGAACGCGCAGCCGCCACACGACGCGCCGCCCACCCCACGGCAGGTCAGCGAGCGTACGGGTGTAGGTGCTGCGCGTCCGACCTGCGGGCGTGCCGCACTGCGGGCAGTGCGGAGTGGGCGTGGTGCTGTGCACCTCGACGACGATCAGGCCACTTTGCTCGTCAAGGACGATCTGATCGAGGTGCAACCCGTCGAGGGTGAGGAGGGCGCGGAGGTCGAAGTCCATCCTTCATCTTCGGCGCCTGGCAGGGGTCGCACCGAGATGGCGCCAGAACCCAGCTCACCTGACGTTGACATCTCGTGGCCGAAGCCCTCCGCCGGACGGGGCTGCCTGCGATGGTCACGCCATACGGCCATCCATTCGACATCCAGTCCGGCTCACTGCGCCTGGAGGTCAAGACCTGGGAGAGCCCACAGGCGGGGCGCTACCGCTTCCGGCTAAACACGAAGCGCAGCTCAAATCACGCCCGTTACCGGTACACCAAGGGCTTCCAGGCCGACTCGGACTTCCTCCTGCTGGCTATCGAAAAGGAAGGGGAACTCCAGCACCTGTACTGCATCCCCACAGTCTTCTGGAAGCCTAATCTTTGGGTTCAGCCGGATTCGCTCTTCTGCCCTTACGCTTCCTTCCGGGACGCGCTGCACCTGCTTCAGATGGCGCTGGCAGCGTGATAGGCGTGCGCCAGAAGGGCAGTGCCCAGGCCAGAGTGTCCACGATGAACTCCAGGCGTTCCCGGTCCAGGGTCATCTCCCACACGGGGCTGTCACCCCCTGGCTCACCAAGACGCGCCCGTAACCCGACGACATACCAGCCGTCTCCGGCCAGGACCATCTCCACCTTCCCCTGCGCGATGGCTTCCCACCAGCGGGGCAGGTTGGCCCGCAGCCCCTCCGGGTGGTCCGGCTGGAAGTCCGGCTCGGTCCAAAGCCGCTTGAGTTTCGGGTTGAGCGGGTCACCGTCCAACTCGTTCATCGCCTGCTCCAGGGGGCTGGTGGCTATCCAGAGCAGCAGCGTCGCCGCGAGCTGGAGGCCGACTGATACGGGGTTGGTCGCGCCGTAAGGGTTTACCTCGCGCCAGCGGACGTGGCTCAGGTTGCGGCTCACGGCCAGCGTCGTGAAGCGGGTGCGCTGCTCTTCGCTGAAGGTGCCCTCCCGCATCCGTCTGTCGGTCATCGGCGGCCTCCCGCCTTCGAAGCGTCTATCCGGTCGCCAGGAGATACCTGGGCGTGGACCCTCGCCAGGTCTTCGGGAAGCAGGTTTACGTACCGGCGGGTCAACTCCATACCGGTCCAACGCCTCGGAGGCCATCTGCCCCAGGGGCACCACCCGCTCCTTGTTCCCCTTGTCGATGACCTGGATGAGGCCGTCGGCGAAGCGCACGTCGTCCACGGTCAAGCTCGCCACTTCGGCCAGCCGGAGCCCCGTATCGAACAGGGTGATGACAATGGCTGTCTCCCGGTCACGGAAAGGGCTCTTGCGAGCGGCGGCGAGCATTCGGCGGTACTCTTCCCCACCCAGCGTCACCATGAGCCTGTGGGGCTTCTTGACACGCTCCAGGCGGGCCGTGGGGTTGCGGTCCAGCAGCTCGTCCTTCACTGCCCAGCCGAAGACGCCTTTGAGGGCACGGTAGTGAGCGTCGATGCCTCCTTCGGCCAGGCCCCTCGCTTCGAGGTACTCCATGAAGCCGCGAAGGTCCCCCACCGTGATGGCCTCGGCCCGCAGGCAGTGCTCCTGAGCCTCCAGGTAGGCTCGGAGGGTCCTGGCGGTAGCGTCGTAGTACGTCAGGGTGTGGGGGCTGCGCTTGCGGAGCTTGAGGTGCCGGGTGTGCCGCTGCCAGAGTTCGTCGAGGTGCATGGCTGCTCCTTTCGACGGCATCCTGTTCTGGTCCTCGGTAGGCGGAGAATCCCGAATCGTTTGCTCTGGAACTGCGTTGTGAAGAGCACACTATCCCGCGATTCTCATGTCGTTCATTGAACCGAGTCCAAAAAGAAAAACCCCGTCCAGGACGGGGTTCTTGCTCTTGGTGGCCAGGGCCGGACTTGAACCGGCGACCCAACGATTTTCAGTCGTTTGCTCTACCAGCTGAGCTACCTAGCCGTATTCCCCTGGAGGGGAAACGATGGCGGTCCGGACGGGATTTGAACCCGCGACCTACTGCGTGACAGGCAGTTATGCTAACCGCTACACTACCGGACCAGGCTGGACACACTGCGCCGCAAAAAGCAGCGGGGTTAAGGATAGCCGCGTCCCTGAGCCTTGTCAACACGCCTAAAAGACCAGTGGTCCTGCTTGCCTCCCACCCAGTGGCGGCAGACCCACATCTGGAAGTTGTGGTAGGGGCTAAGCAGTCAGGCACCAGGCTGTTTTTCAGGCTCCGGCGGTGATACTGCGCTCGCCCCACCTCCCTCCATTCCAGGGGCCCAGCGGTTGTGGGCGCCGCTTACATGGCGGGCATCGGCGTCGGGCTGGGCAAGCCGGGCGTGTCGGGGTTGTCACTGGGCGTCGGGACCGGCATACCGGGTAGATCGGGGTTCATAGGGGGGTCCATGATCGGACCGGTATCTGTGCCGCCGGGCAACCGCTCGGGCATGGGGGCGGGCGTATCGGTCGGTTCGGACGCAGGAGCAGGGGGACGGTCGTAGGGTCCGGTCATCGGCATACCTCCTGGGTGGGAATGGAGGCAGTCTGCAACGCCAAGTTCCCGGGGACGCGAGAGGGGGGTGAAGGGAAGTTCACGCACCCCCCAATTCAGGGGATTGGTCTGCGGTGGGGGGCGCCGCAGACTGATCGCTATGAGAGGCCCACGATCTACAGAAGGGGCGACCATGATTATCGTCGTCCTGTTCACCCTGCTGCTGCTGGCAGGCATCCTGGCCGCCACCCTGCGTCTGGGGCTGGGCAGTCGGCAGAATACGGCGGACCAGGCGGCGACACTCAGGGCGCAGTACGCGGCGGAATCCAAAGTCAATCTGGCCCGCAGCACGCTGAGAGATATTCAGACCATGCTGGCCCCGACCGGCACGAATGCTGCCGGAGCCATCGTCCCCTACATGAAGCTCCCCCCGGTCGGCACCGTCCCCGTCCTGTCTGTCATTGAAGCCTACGCCAGGAGATTCTGTGGCAAGGAAGCTGTCAGTGACCCCTGGACCGACACTTCTGAATTTGCCACGCCAAGAAATGAAAGCGACACGCAACCTTATCCGGGAGCCAAGCAGTGCCTGGTGGACAAAAATTCAAGCCTGACGGCACAGAAGTACGCCATTCTGGCCGATGCTGTGACCCCCACGGCCTACAATGTCCTGCCCGCATCGGAACGCCCCAAACCAGGCCAGCCTTTGACAGACTGGTGGAATAAGAGGTTGGATAACGTAGACCTGGGGGATGCCAAGTACCTGGTCAAGCCCCTTCGTGTCGTCAAGCTCGGGAACAATAGCAACGTCCGTTACCGCTTCTATCTCGGTGTGACCAGCCTCTCGGCAAAAAGTTCATCTGGAAATGGCACGCGGGTTCTTGCCAGCAAGCGTACCAGCAAGGGCGACTGGTGGTTTGAGGTCACCATTCCCAATCCGTTTAACTATAACCTTTTTATCGATCAGTGGCTGAGTGCCGACGGCGGCTTCTTTAACGATGTCATCGATGGGGATATGTTTGTTAACGAGAAGGTCAGGTTCTTGTTCGGCTTCAACACTGTCAACTTTAAAGGCGACGTGTTCAGTGCCGGATGCACCTCCTTTCCTACCTCAGAAGAAGCCAAGTCAGGCGCCGATTGTGCAAAATCCGCAGGTATTTACCAGCCCCTCAACACGCTTGTTGCTCCACCCCCAAATAGTGATATTACCGCAATCAACAACTATCTCAATACCAAGATGACCAATGCCGGAACACAGTTCGCGCCTGGGAAAAAGGGCACCTTTACCTCGCAGTACATTCCTCTGCCTACCAATGCCTCTCTGCAGAGAGAAGATGCCACTGAATCGGGTATTATGCTGGGCAGCGAAGAGAGAAATGTTGAGTTGATGGCAGGAGACGAAAGTGGCAATCCGCTCTCGTCCTATAACAGCAACAATTCGTCTTGGAATGAGCCCAGTCCCACTTACCAGTACATTCGCGTCAGGAACCCGGGCGGCCAGATTACCAACGAGTACCGCTATGGCCCCGATGGGATGCTCTACGTAAAGACCAATAATGGCAACGGGAAGAAGGGGACATGGTCGAGCATGGGCAAAACGTTCAACGGCGTGATCTATGGAGGCGAGCAACCAGCGAAACCAATTACTGTGAGCGGCCCAGACCGCATCGGCAACAGCCAGACGGCGGACGTGAGCAAGATGCCCCCGGCCCTCGCCTCCTTCGCCAAAATTAATGTGACTGGAGCATCGGGGCTGAGGCTCGATTCGGACCTGACCATGTCCAACACCCCGTGTGACAATCAGAACTCTCAGAAGGGTTGTCCCAAGACGGGAAACGATAAACCGGGGAACATTCTTGGGCTCTATGCCCCTACTGGCGATATTGTGATGACCAACAATACCAAGAATGAAGCCACCTACCATGCCGCCATCATGGCGAGTCAGGGAACCTTCAACGTCGAGGATTACGATTCCCGTCCGATGCAGGGACACAGGCACGTTATCGGGAGCGTGGTGGAGAAGCGGTATGGCCTGAACGGTGTGGCAAGGCTGGATGGAACCTTTGTGAGTGGTTACGGCGATGATTTCTCCTATGACGCTCGCCTTAAAGAAGGCATCCTGCCCCCATCCTCGCCCCTCGTCGTCGTTGGGCAGTTCAGCGATAACTCTATTTCCGGCAAGAAGCTCGACGACGTGGCCTGGCAGCAGGTGGGTACGGGTGATTACTGATGGACACCCGTGGCTTTACTCTCCTCGAACTCCTGGTCGTCCTGGCCATCATCGGCATCCTCGCGGGCATCTTCGGCATCAGCCTTATCCGCAGCATCCGCAACGCAGAACTGCGTGAGGCCGCCACGCAAGTCGCCACCGACCTTCGGCGGGCGCGTTCGCAGGCGCAGCGGGGAAGTGCCGATGTCGTTCTTGTTCTGCCTGGGAGTGGCGGCGGAACAACGTACATGGTTGATACGGTGACCAAAACCCTGCCGAACAACGTCAAGGTGATCTGCAAGACGACTTGTGGTAGCGGCACAACGACAAACGTGACCTATCAGGCCCCTTATGGCGAATTGGGCGCAGGGGCGACGGGGAGCGCCTACACCATCAGGAGTCCCATGAGTGGGATCAGCGATCTTGAAGTCAGGATTGTCGGCGTGACAGGGAAAGTCATTCTGACAAAGGCAGGATCGTAAATGGTGAAGCATTCAAAAGTACAGGCCAGGGCCGCAGAGCAGGGCTTTACTCTCATTGAGATTCTGGTCGCCATCGCCCTGCTGGGGATTCTGGCGGCAGTTCTGACAGCGACGTTGACCGGCTCCCTGAGCCTGAACAGGCAGGCACAGAGGCAATTGGATACGACGTCGAACGTTCAGCAGGTGATGGAGAACGTGCGAAACGCCTGGACCGTCCTGAGCAACTACAACAACGCCTGCGCTCCTGGCATGACTGTTCCCAGCGGCTATACGGTGAAGTTCATCAACCTCAGTACGCGGGCGGAGCCTATTAACCAGAACAATACGATTGCCAGTCCTCCAACAGCAGCGCCCGTGAATACCCTTAATACGACAACATCTTCGACATGCACGGCATCCACGAACGCCACGCTGACCGGGGGAGCTGTTCCGACCATGCGCCGCGTCATCGTGCAGTCGGGGACAGCAGGCCCGGGCAACTCACAGGTCATCGGCCCGCAGGACGTGGCCCTGACTCTCGACCTTCTGAGGCCATAGGAATGAAACATCAGGCTCAAGTTGGTTTTACCCTTCTGGAACTGTTGGTGGGGATGGCGATCATGGGTGTCGTGATGATGGCCCTGCTCAATTACTTCACCCAGGGCACCCGCGTGTCCACCCAGTCGAGCAGCCGCGCCGAGTTGCAACAGGAGATTCTGAACGCGCAACAGTTGATCGCCGGGAAGTTGAAGGAAGCGTGGTATGTGTATCCGCCTGGGCAGACGATTAACATGACGGGTACGGCCTTGACGCAGAAGCCTGCGGGTGGCAATGCCTGGCAAGTGGGAACAGACCCTATCCTGGCGATGGTGCTGCCGCCAAAGAACTCGGCTCTGACCTGCGTCAGCGGTACCGCGACCAGCACAAGTGGCCCAGATGGCTGCTACCGCTTCCTGGCCTACTACCCGGTCAAGCGTTCGGTGTGGCTTTCGGGCACGGGGACGGACAGCTGGAAGAATCCGGGACCGGACGACGACAACGCCGATACCTGGGTGCTGGCCGAGTACCGGGGAACCATTGCCCCTGGAGCGGGGGGCAGCCCTCCCACTACGCCCCCCAGCATCCCGATGGGGAACAGCGCCAACATCCTCTCCGACTACATCGCCCCGACCACCCTGACATCCGGCTTCACCACGGCCTCCAACACCTACACCATGTTCACTTTCACGGCGGCAGATGGTACGGCAGCTTCGGCAACCAAACCGGTTGCTGGCATCACCATCAATCTCGCCACCACCCGCAAGGTCAGCGGCACCACCCTCCGCCTGCCCAACGCCACTGACGAATACAGCATCACCGTCTACCCCACCAACCTCGGCAAAATCGCTGTCAACTGAGCGTCTTTGGCAATCCCTGAGCCTCCGCGCGGGCGAGCGCGGAGGCTCTACACTCTCCTCATGCTCGTCACTGGCCGGGTTCAGGACCTCCTCTCGCGGGAGCGCGTGCTGCTCGCGGACCTCCAGGCGTTTCTGGAAACGCAGGGCGCGCCGCCCGAGGCGGTGGAACACGCGCGGCAGGCGGTCCGGTCGCTCGACGAGAGCTTTCTGCTGGTGGTGGTCGGTGAGTTCAACGCGGGCAAGAGCAGCTTCGTGAACGCGCTGCTGGGCGCGCCCGTGCTGCCGGAAGGCGTGACGCCCACCACCGACCGCATCTACCTGCTGGTGCATGGCGAAAAGCCCGGCCAGATGGAACCCACCCGTGACCCCTTCGTGAGCCGCCTGACCTATCCGCTGCCCAGCCTGGAGGGGGTGGCGCTGGTGGACACACCCGGCACGAACGCGATCATCCGCCAGCACCAGGCGCTCACCGAGGGCTTCTTGCCGCGCGCCGATCTGGTGCTGTTCCTCACCTCGGCCGACCGGCCCTTCACCGAATCCGAGCGGCAGTTCCTCGCGCTCGCCGCGCGCTGGGGCCGCAGCGTGGTGCTGGTCGTGAACAAGGCCGATCTGCTGGAAACCCCCGAGCAGCGCGAACAGGTGCGCGAGTTCGTGGAAAAGGGGGCGCGGGGCGTGCTGGGCCTCACCCCGCCCGTGTTCCTGATCAGCGCGCGGGGCGAGCAGCGCGGCGGCGATCCCGGCTTCTCGGCCCTGCGGGACGCCCTGCGGGCGCGCCTCTCGGAGACGGAG